>CAVUXR010000027.1:0-48168 GCA_963745455.1 uncultured beta proteobacterium | reverse complement strand
TAATTTATTTATTCTTGATTCTGAATGATCAGTTATCTAATTGTAGCAATATTTTTAAAAGCCATGTCATGGGGCAATATCAAGAGAGTTGGACTTATGATGAACGGCAGCTTTCGTCGATCCCACCGTAAAACGAACGCCTCTTCCTTAAATTTACAAGGTTATAGTTAGCCAAAATTTATCGGGGTACCACTTAAACGATGAGGACGCATCAGAGTAAGGTTCGGTAACTCAGCCTGTTTCAATTTAAACAGCGGATCATCTAAACATACGGAACTTTTTATTTTGAGCTATAGTCGAATATCAGCGGGCGGTTAGATTCGATTTTGCTCGCAGATAGCATTCTTTGGTGAAGAGATGTTTTTGAAAGTGTTTGCTGATCTGGCTGAGAGAAGTGCAAGGGTAGGGCGCTCAGTCAGTAAGCTGGTCATTCTTGAACATTTAATCCGTAAAGGAGGTAATCATGGAAATGGCAATTCTCGTAATAGGTGTAGGTGCCGCAGCTCTCTGGTTTTTTCTGACGAAGGATAAACCGATGGACAAAACTGGTCATCCTGAAACCTAGAGTTGAGCTATAACGAAGAATATCTTCCGACTACGCCGCAAAGAACTCAGGACTAAAGACTCAATCGGCCGATGCTCGCGACTCTTATAGAGTCCGGTGCATCGGCCTCTTATATTTGCAAATAACGGCTCAGCGACTTGAGCCGACTGTTTAATATCACTATTGAATATCCCTGAATGTATCATTCCATCCGATTGAAGAGGCGGTCGGCTTGTGCGCCAGGCCCATCGTCAACGGCAACCGGCTGACCAATACAGAGGATAAGCGAAGTAGTGTTGCATCCTCCGGGACGCGTTTAAACCCCCCGTTTGCTTTTCATCTATTTCCTTCTATATTGGCGGAAATCAGTCTGATTGCGGTAACATATTGGCGGTAAATCGGGGAAATAATATTGAACAGCAATTTATTGATCACCGGCTCTGCAATTTTTATAGGCCTGGTGTGGCTGGGTGCCTGGATTTTCAGGAAAATCAGGCGGGGTGAAATTGCTATCGGTTTACATTCAGCGTTGCTGGGATTGCTCGCCGTTATCCTGCTGATACCTTTCGCAATGAATTTTAGCGCCCATCTGATATCCAACGTGATGCACGATTCATCTGGAGTTCAACATGCCGGCCAGCCCGAGGATTTGGCCCCTGCTCACAGGCACGATTCGCTATGAGAAATGTATTTCGACGCGCAACCGTGGTCATGGCCGATTTATCGATGCGCCGATTCTCGCTTACCTGATCGAAACACTAAACGGCCGCATTCTCTACGATGCGGGATGCGACTACCGCAAACTGGCTGATCCTGTACTGCGCGCCAGATATTTTGACCCCATGCGTCCTAGCGTTGAGCCACCCGCCATGCGGGAAGAGCAGCGCATTCCCCATTATCTGGCGCTACTAGGACTCACACCTTCCGATATCGATACTGTGTTCATCGGCCACTTGCATTTCGACCATGTGGGCGGCCTGGGCGATTTGCCGGGTTGCGAGGTTCATATTCAGCGGGATGAAGTGACTGCGGCGCGCACGGGATTGGACGGTAGTGTATTTGCCGATGAGCTATTGCAGACGGACAAGTGGCGAGTCCAGGCAGGCGAATATCTTGTAGCGCCAGGCATTCATGCCATCGCTACCCCTGGCCATACAGCCGGACACATGTCTCTTCTTATCGAGCTGCAAAAAGGACGGCCCGTCATCCTTTGTGGAGATGCGGCTGATCTGGACGAAAATTTATCCGAGGAAATTGCGCCGGGATACTGCTGGCAAGATAATGATACCTTGGCGCTGGCAAGCATTCGCAAGCTCAAGCAGTTGGCCTGCGAGGAAAACGCTCAGCTCTGGCCTAATCACGATATGGATTTCTTCCGGAATCTGCCGAGGTTTCCCGAGTGGCGGGATTGAGCCACCGGGCCAAGGTGAGTCCAGTTGTGTTCAGTGATGCGTCTGGCTTGAAATGGCGTCCACCACTTTGCCCTCACGCGCCGCAAACTCGCGTTTCGCCATTTCCGACGCCATTCGACGATGGAGAGTGGCCTCTTTTATGTTCTCTTCCGCCGTTTCCTCATATTTGCGTACCAGAGCCGCGGTATGCGATTTTAAATCCTGAGCTTGCCGGCCATATAGATAGCCTTTTTCCTCATAATGCTCAAGTAACTGCTTTTGCTCCGCAGCTTTTGTTTGCATTTCTTTCGCTGCCCCTTCAAAATACCTGGACAGGACGTCATGATCACTGCGCGTTCTGGCGTTCTGAGCGGCTTTGCGAATGGTTGGGTTCTGGACTGCCTCGTGCGGACTCATCTGGGCGCAGGCTGCCAATAGACCTATTGATAGTGTCATCAAAAATGTCCTTGTATTCATACTGCGCCCTCCTTTAAAATCCAGTGGATCAAAAACCAAAAAGGATGGCCAAAATAGCGATCGACGCGCCGGAGGCCAGTAAACCAAGAGACATTGCCACGAAAGATGATTTTGTTTTCATGCTAAGTCCTCGCTTAAATTCATCGAAGGTGAAGGCAAGCGGAAAAGCCGAATAAAGCTGAAGCGTGTGAAGCGATAGTGAGAAAATTGTAAAAAACTTGTGGCAATTTGTCAACTATTTTATGCCTAAAGTGTCTTAAGACTGATGGTAATGTGGTCTATAATACTTTCGAATAAGAATTACAATTTCTGCGAATTACAGGACGGGAGGAACGAGAGGAAACCTAGATGCTAAATACAATGGGTGAGCGGCAGAAACAACTGCTTAAGCTGTTGCGCGGAAATAAGCCGGGTCTAAGCGTGGATGAGCTTTCTAAAGGGCTCGACATCACGCGCAACGCAGTACGGCAACATCTTGCCTCCTTGGAAGTGGCGGGGCTGGTGACGACGGGGGCCACACGTCCGTCAGGAGGAGGGCGCCCGCAGCAGCTTTATATTCTTACCGAGCTTGGCTCAGAAAGCTTTCCGCGCCAATACTCGTGGCTCGCGCAATTGGTGGTCGCTTCGGTTCAGCGCGAAGAAGGTGCTGCTAACATGGGTAAGCGGTTAAATGAAATTGGTGCAGGCGTCGCGCAACAGTTACGCAGTCAATATCCCAATCTCTCCACGCATGAGGAGAAGGTCGAAAAGCTTGCGGAGGTAATGGATCAGCTCGGTTATAACGCTAAAAACGCTACCCTGCCGGGCGGTGATCCCGTAATCGAGGCAGATAATTGTGTGTTTCATAGAATGGCGGTAAAAGATACCGAAATTTGCCATTTGGACAGAGGCTTGATGGAGACCTTTACCGACAGCAAAATCGAGCAGGAAGAATGCATGGCCCGAGGCGGGAACCTTTGCCGTTTCAGATTCCTGCCAAAAAAAGAATAATTTCCACTATTCTCCGAGTTTCCGCCCGCGTGCCCTCCGCGGATGATGATTCAGATTTTCCGCTAATAAATTCAACTAATTATCAGTTGGTTGGAGCAGCAGCGAGTTAGTTGGAGCAGTAGCGTATTCCGATGGAGCCGCACTTGGACTTGCGGCTCACGGGATGTCACGGGAAAAGCTCCTGCGAGAGCTTCACCGCTCCCGCTCAGGCAGGCAACGGCGACTATAAAGCTGATTCAACGAGCACATCCACTCCATTTTCTCCCATGATTGCCCGTGCGGGAATGTTTTCGCCGGCCCGCCACCTTGCCACCGCCTTATGCTTTGATTCGCCGCTCACCAGGAAGATTATCTGGCGAGAACGGTTGAGCCGCGCTGCACTGAGCGATATGCGCTGGGGCGGGCGTATGGGGGAATTGAACACAGCGAGCGTATCGGGGGAATCGGGCGCAACGCCCCATTCGTTACCGGGAAACAGGCTGGCGGTGTGGCCGTCTTTCCCCAGCCCAAGCAAAGTCAAATCGAAGAGATCAACGCCGCGCAGGGTTTGTGCATATTCCTGTGCGGCCTTGTCCGCACGTAATTCACTCGGAATAATATGAATCTGCGTTGGCGGGATGGGTACGTGGTCGAGCCAGGCTTCGCCGGCCATGTGCGAATTCAGTTCCGCTTCGGTTGGCGGCATGGAGCGCTCATCACCGAAATAGATGTGCCAGAGAGACCAATCCGTAGGGGTTGCGCGCAACCTCTGGTAAATTTCCCGAGGTGTCTCGCCGCCCGCAAGCACCAGGTTGAAATGACCACGTTCGCGGATGGAAAGCGCCGAACTGTCGAGAATAGCGCTTACCGCGGCATCCTGCAGAGCGGCTTTATCGGGGTACTCATGCCAGCGGCATTGTCTGGGCTCGGTGGCGCTCATAAGGTAAATAACGTGAAAATGATATGCATGACAATTATCCTTCTTATTTTATTTCCATTCAATGCAGCTTTTATTTTTCAGGCTCATGGGAAGTTCTTAGTCCGGCCTTAGCGCCAGACGGCCGCTGCCGAGGAATAATACCGCAAGACCGGAAAATAAGTAAAATCCTTGCAATTCCAATGCCCAGCCACCGTTTGCCGTCAAGGTGAATAGCTGTGCGCGGTGCGCCAGCATAAGCGCGAACAACATGTTGCCAAAGATGAGCAGGCCGCCGAGACGCGAATAAAATCCAAGAATAACCATCAAGGGCGCGATAATCTCGCCGAGAAAAACGCCATAAGCAATAGGCTGGGGTAAATTGATCGCTGTGAGCATTTTGCTGATGGAATTCAGCGACTCTGGATGGAGTAATTTATATATCCCATGAAATAGTATCAACATTCCTACGGTAAGCCGCAGGATCAGTTTGCCCAGATTGTCATTTCGGATCGGATTGCGCATTGGTATTTCCTCCTGCGGTTCTACAGCTTTTTCGTTCTACGCACGCATATTTATTGCCCGCCTGGCTATTGTCTGGATTTGAATTGCGCTATTAGATTCAGTTTAGGTGAAATTATCCTGACTTGGATTCCTTACACTGCCATGACTTCAGCTTGAGTAGAACAGAGAAACCTGGCTAACAAATAAACGACGGAACTATTCTAACGCAGACCATGAGGGATGCCGGACGGTAAAAGGAAAAGAAAAGGACAAAGGAAGGGAAAGAGGAAGGAGAAATTGATCAGCTTTCGGATCAAGGTCAGCCCAAGGCAACGTATAGAAGAATCCATACATTGCCCGGACTGCTATTCTGCCGTAAATCTATTATGATGGGGTTGAACGGCGGTAAGTTTTTTCATGTCGATTGCAGGACCGATGTTTTCTTCCGCCTGGGAAGCCATCTGGTAATGCAGCATGGCTTCCTGCGCATTGGTTTTTACAGCTTGTGCGTATTTGCGCGCCAATGCATCGGTATGCGCCTGAAGATCCTGGGCTTGTCTGCCGTAGAGATAGCTCTTGTCCTGATAATGCTCAAGTAACTGTTGTTGCTCATGCATTTTTGCCCGCATGGCTTTGGCCGCGTCTTCGTAATATTTTGCTACGGCCTCATGCTCGCTTCGCGTTGTAGCGTTCTGAGCAGCGATAAGAATATTGGAGGCGTCATCGGTGGGCCCGGCGGCCATCGCAGCCGGGTTTAACAGAGCCGATAACAAGGATAACGCTATAGCACCATGCTTTGCTTTCATCATCGCACTCCTTTTCGTATCTCCCCGAGTGCATAGCATTCGGAAGTCGTGAAGTTGTGAAATTCTTGTTTGCATGATGTGAAGGATACGTCAAGAATGACACTTTGTCAACTTAGTTATGTGTAAAGTTATATTTATGTTGATCGGGGTCAACTTTCGAATTTCCAGACGCTTACTCGGACTGAAGCTTGAATGTGTGTTCCTCGGATAGGCCGCTCACCCAAGAACTGAATGACACGGTAGGCCGGGCTCTGCCGGACGATAATGCCGGGCAGAGTCTATTATCAAGGTCTTGCGCATGTGGAGCCATTACGAGTAGAGCAGATGACCGCACGGCAATACTCATTTGTAGGTCGGGCTGTGCCTGACAATGAGGCAGATAATCCCGGGCGAAGCCCGGTCTACCCTGCTGGATTCCGGTTCAAGACCGGAATGACGAGATTTATGTGCGTGAGTTTATGCGGTCAAGATCCGAACGACGAGATTTGGAGCGTTGAGTTTATATTGCAGGTCGGCTTCGCTCGACAATCAGGCGGGCAATCCCGGGCAGAGGGGGCTATACGCCGGATTTCAGGTCAAAGCCTGGATGACGAGGTTGGTGGATTCGTGGTCTCCCTCAGGAGCAGTTAGGGGTTATGTTTCGCTTCACCACATCCTGCGTGCCAAATCCTACGTGCGTTTGCCTCACTGCTTCTTCATCTCATGCCCGCCAAACTGGTTGCGAAGGGCAGAGAGCAGCTTGTTGGAGAACGATTCCGAATCACGCGATTGCAGTCGCTGCAATAACGCCAGTGTGATGACCGGCGCGGCAACGTTGAGATCGATCGCCTCGGCGACGGTCCAGCGTCCTTCGCCGGAATCGGCCACATACGGAGCGATTCCGTCCAGATGGGGGTTTTCCGCCAGCGCGGCTGCTGCAAGGTCGAGCAACCAGGATTGAACCACGCTGCCGTCGCGCCAGATTTCGGCTACCTGATGCAGATCGAGGTTGAATTCCGTCTTGTGGCGCATGAGCGCGAAGCCTTCGCCATAGGCTTGCATCATGCCATACTCAATGCCGTTATGAACCATTTTGGTAAAGTGACCCGCCCCGCTGGGGCCGACGCGTCCCCAACCTTTGTCCGGTGCGGGAGCAAGGGTTTCAAAGATAGGCCTAAGCCGAGCGACCACTTCCTCGTCGCCGCCCACCATGATGCTATAACCATTTTCCAGCCCCCATACTCCGCCGCTGGTGCCCGCGTCCACGTAGTGAATCTGGCTCGCTTTCAGCATTTGGGCACGTCGTTGTGTATCTTTATAGTTGGAGTTTCCGCCGTCTATAATCACATCATCCGGTCCAAGCAACGGCCTCAACATGGCAATCGTCTCATCCACAGCCGCACCTGCCGGAATCATGAGCCAGACAGCGCGCGGCGGGTTTAGCTTGGCGGCAATATCCTCAAGAGACGACGCGGCGTGAATTCCCTGTTCCTTTAAGTGCCTGAGCGCGTCCAGGTTACGGGCAAGGCCGATCACACAGTGACCGCCACGCAGCAACCGTTGCGACATGGGGCCGCCCATGCGCCCCATACCGATCATTCCAAGGTCCATTGTATTCTCCGCGGTTGCTTTAACTCAAAGCCGAGGCTTGCAGATGATTCAGGCTGTGTGGCTGGCGGTTGCGAGAACATTCTGCCGCTTGGCTTTCAGCGTGCCGAGCAGTTTGTCGTAAGATGCGGCAAAAGCATCGACGCCTTCATTTTGCAGTTTTTCAGTGACAGCATTGAGATCGATCCCCAGATTTCCCAATAGCGCAATATCGGTTTTGGCTTGCGCGATATCTTGCTGGAGCGTATCACGCACCTGGCCGTGGTCGCGGAATGCAGCAAGGGTCTTGGGCGGTACGGTATTGACCGTATCGGGGCCTATCAATTCTTCTATGTACAAGACATCCGAGTATGCCGGATTTTTGGTGCCGGTGCTGCCCCATAGCGGCCGCTGCACGCGTGCGCCCTTGCGGCGCAGCGCCGCGAACGGTTCACCATAAAATGTCTCGCGAAAGCGCTGATAAGCGAGCTTGGCATTGGCAATAGCGATTTTGCCGCGCAGAGCGAGCCCTTCCGGCGCGCCGATCTTCTCCAGCATGGGATCGACCATGACGTCGACCCGGCTCACGAAGAAGGATGCGACCGAATGCGGCCATGCTTCCTTTACACCACCCGGCGAAGATGCGGCCCAGCGGCTAAGCCCGGCAATGTATGCCTGCGCCACAGATTCGTAGTGCCGCAGCGAAAACATCAGCGTGACGTTGACATTGATGCCTTCGCTGGTCAATTGCTCGATTGCGGGAATGCCTTCGGGGGTTGAGGGAATCTTGATCATCAGATTGGGGCGCTGCACGGCCCGCCACAATCGCCGCGCTTCAGCGATGCTTCCCTGGGTATCGCGGGCGAGATGCGGCGAGACTTCAAGGCTGGCGTAGCCATCTCCGCCAGCCGTTTCGTCATAAACAGGCCGAAGCACATCAGCGGCCATGCGAATATCTTCGACGGCCAGCGCTTCGAACAGCGCTTTTTCGGGTTGTTTCTCGTTGGCTCTCAGTAGTTGGCGCAGCGCGTCATCATATTCACTGCCATGCCCGATAGCCTGCTCGAAAATGGTCGGGTTGCTGGTCAATCCGCGCAGGCCGTCTTCGGTTACCAGACGTTGCAATTCGCCGCTTTTGATGAGATCGCGGCTAATCGAATCGAGCCAGATGGATTGGCCGTGTTGCAGCAACTGTTTCAATGGGTTCATATCGTTTCATCCTCCTGATTGAGGTTGGGTTGATGTAACTATGTAACCCGTTTGCGGGCTACCGGCCTTTCCTGCGCTTATCGAAGTAAAGCATAATCCTGTGACAATGCAAGCTGCCGATCATTCAGGGACTTTATCAATAAAGTTCTGTGTTATCGGACTTATAGAAAAAAATGTTTCCGGTTGATTAAAAGGGGAACCAGATTCCTGCCACTTACGGGAAAACCATGGGCCTGAATTCCCGCTTGAGCCAAATGACGGGGGCCGCGGAAATGATAAGGTGCCGTGGATAGACTGACAGACTTTATAAGAACGTCTGAATCCGGCAGCCAGCGCCGAAAAGCTTAAAAATGGTTCTTCCAGTCGCGGATCGCGGCGAATACGCTCACCGGGTCGGATAACTGTCTGCCTGCATGGTTGCTGGCATTCTTGATGACTTCCGGTTGCTGGCAACGCAAGAATGGATTGGTCGCTTTTTCTAACCCGATCGTGGAGGGGAGGGTGGGCAGGCCCTGCTTGCGCAGGTTTTCCACCACCGCCTGCCGCTCGACCAATGCCTGATTGCCCGGCTCGACCACTCTGGCGAACCGAATATTGTTGAGTGTATATTCATGCCCGCAATAGACCAGCGTTTCATTGGGCAGATCAGCCAGTTTTTCCAATGAATCGGCCATCTGCTTCGCTGTACCCTCGAATAGTTTCCCGCATCCACAGGCAAATAGGGTATCCCCACAAAAAAGCATGTTTGCGCCATAATACGCAATATGTCCGGCAGTATGGCCTGGGATATCCAGCACCCTGAGGCTGAGTGTAAATTCAGGGATATAGGCGCAGCCTTCCTCGCTCTCCTTATCGTTGCATTCTTTAAGAGGATGCGTGACAGTCGGAATCGACTCGCTCGCAGGGCCGTAAACCGGCACCGCGAATTCACGCAGCAGCGCGGCATTTCCACCCACATGATCATTATGGTGGTGAGTGTTGAGAATGGCGACGAGCTTCAGGCTTTCCTGCCGCAAATAGTCCAGCACGGGCGCGGCATCGCCTGGATCGACTACCGCGGCATGATAATGATCGCGGATAACCCAGATATAATTATCGGTAAATGCGCGAATCGCAACGATATGCGGCATAGTCATGATAATGGCCGGTCGAGTTGATTGAGGAATCCTAATGATAGTAGGAAAAACCGGGCAATGAACATTTGGTGAATATCCGAATATTCTCAATCTTGAGCCAGCGCAGCAATAGCGCAAGTCTGGGTTCATGCGGCCCATTTCCGGATCTTGGACATTATATATGCCGTCAAGAAATAAGCTTGAATGGTTCGAAACCTGCCTCGGTCAATATCTGCTGGAGCGGGAGCAAAACTCATTTTGATAATGCTGTGGCGAACGTGTTTGGCTACCATGCCATGCAGATTGGATTTCCGCAATACGATTTTCTGCGGACCAACCGGATGCCGCTGCAATTTTGCGTAGCGATGGAAGAAGACGCCGCCGTGCGGGCAGCCCCTGATTTTTTGCCGATTGAAACGAACAGTATCGATCTGGTGCTGCTGCCTCATATACTCGAATTCAGCTCGAATCCCCACCAGATCCTGCGCGAGGTGCAGCGTGTGCTGATGCCTGAAGGGCACGTCATTGTCTGCGGCTTCAATCCCCGCAGTTTGTGGGGTTTGCGAGGGCTCTTCGGCTCCATAGAAGATAATTTTCCGTGGCGCGGCAATTTCATCGCGCGGCCAAGACTCAAGGACTGGCTAGCCTTGCTGGATTTCGAAATTACCGAAGACCGGTTATGCTGCTACGCGCCTCCGTTCAGCCAGGAAAAATGGCTGAAGCGTTTCAGTTTCATGGAGGCGGCGGGTGATCGCTGGTGGCCGTTTTCCGGCGGAGTATATTTTATGACGGCGGTCAAGCGCGTTCATGGAATGCGCGTAATCAAGCCCGAGTGGAAAGAGGTGCGGGCCGCCAGAAGGCGCATGGCGCCGGTCTCATCGAAGACACCGGAGCTGCAAAAATTTGCTGAGGATACCGCCGCAAACGAACCCCGCTGGGCCGCGCGCAGCAGGACAGCGCGGGGAGAAGGAATGAATTCGAAGCGCACTCGATGTGGTGGAGATATTTACCGACGGAGCCTGCAAGGGTAATCCGGGGATCGGCGGCTGGGGTGCCCTGCTGCAATACAATGAGCACACGCGCGAGCTGTTCGGCGGCGAAAAACTGACAACCAACAACCGCATGGAACTACTTGCGGTAATCCGTGCGCTGGAAGCGCTGAAGCAGCCATGCAACGTGCGCGTGCATACCGATTCGACATATGTGCAGAAGGGCATCAGCGAATGGATACATTCATGGAAAAAGCGCGATTGGCGCACCGCCGACAAAAAACCTGTAAAAAACGACGATCTGTGGAAAGAACTGGATCTGCTGACCCAGCGCCACCATATCGAATGGCTGTGGGTGCGCGGGCATTCCGGACATGATGGTAATGAGCACGCGGACATGCTCGCCAATCGAGGGGTTCAGTCTGTGGTGTTGGCCTCCCCCCATTAAATCTATTAAATCCCAAAGCAATACCAGAAATTTAACGAGATTTGAAGCGGTACCAAACGGTACAACTGAATTCATTGAGGAGATGCGTTAGGACCCATGCGCCAGATTTTTATCGATACTGAAACGACAGGCCTGGAACCCAGACTGGGGCATCGTATTATTGAAATCGCCGCGGTGGAAATGCGGAGCCGCAGGCTGACGGGACGGCGCATCCACTATTATCTCAATCCCGAACGGGATATCGAGGATGGCGCATTGCAAGTGCACGGCCTGACAAACGAATTTCTCCAGGATAAGCAGAGATTCAACGATGTTGTTCACGAGTTGCTTGAATTCATCGTTGGCGCCGAGCTTATCATGCACAACGCCGCGTTCGATGTCGCGTTTCTCGATCATGAATTGGGTCTGGCGCAGCTTCGGCCATTGAGCGAATGTTGCCATTCGGTTACCGATACGCTGAAAATGGCCAAGGAGCTGTATCCCGGCAAGAAAAACAACCTGGATGCGCTGTGCGAACGCTACGCGGTCGATAATTCGAGGCGGGCGCTGCATGGCGCTCTGCTCGATGCGGAGTTGCTGGCCGAGGTTTATCTTGCCATGACGCGCGGCCAGGATAGCCTGCTGATGGAACTGGAAGCTCCATCCGAGCTCGATTTTGCCGCCAGCTTGCATGACCTGCAACTAATCGTTCTGGCCGCCACAGCGGAAGAACTGGAAGCCCACGCGCAGCAACTGGAAAGCATCGAGCGCGAGAGCAAGGGCAAGTGTTTATGGAAGCGGCTGGGAGCGGGGGCAGGGTAGAGGCGAAGTTAGCAAGCATTATTCTTTCGGATTTTCAGCCTTGGCACCGATGAGTATCGATTTCAGTCCCAGATAACGCGGAGGGGTTTCCGGTATTGGCTCAGGACTGACCCTTGTCAGCTCTTCTTCAAGCTGAACGACGCGTTGCTCCAGCATCGTTTTATCGTCCTGCAACTGGTTGACTTGCCGGCGCAGGCGTGAGTTGGTCCATAAATTCCTGATCATGCTCGGCCATGAGAGGCAAATAGCGATTACTGCTCCTATACCGAGGGCGAGCAGCAGTACCATGGCCAGAGAGCTTTCGAAGCTCCACACGCCAAAGACGACTGTCACCGGCAAATTGTTCTGCAGCGCAAAGGCCACCGCTGCGATGGCTACAATAATGCCGAGTACCAACAAAAAATGCATGGTTGTCTCCTGCTAATATTCTGAGAGAGGCTATGCCGGCCGCCCGCATATGGCTTTATTTCCCACTGCATACAAAGCCAAGACGGATCGAAGTCCATTCAGCTCGGCTAGAAAAGCTCGAATTGACCGCCTGGGTCATCTTTTTTGCCCTTCACCTTCATCTTCTTTTTTTCAGGCTCCGCTCCCGCCTTTCCTGCGAGTGAGACTGTTTGAGCAATGGCAGGAGCAACCGAAGGCCGACGAAACTGCGAAGTATCGAGGCCTTTGAAGCGGCCTGAGCGGATGCCGATGCCGAGGCGCAAGACGGCTTTTTCGAAACGCTGGCGGATGAGGTCAGCCCATATGCCTTCCCCGTGCATGCGCTTGCCGAAGGTGGCGTCATAATCCTTGCCACCGCGCATGTCCTGGACCCTGCTCATTACACGCGCCGCCCGATCGGGAAAATGCGCTTCCAGCCATTGACGGAACAGCGGGCTGACTTCCCATGGCAGGCGCAGCACTACATACCCGGCATTGATGGCTCCAGCTTCAGCTGCCGCCTCCAGTATGTGCTCCAGGTCGCAGTCAGTCACGAACGGGATGACTGGTGCCACACTAACACCAACCGGAATCCCGGCATCCGTCAATGTTTTGATCGTACGTAGGCGTCGGGCTGGGGCTGCGGCGCGCGGTTCCAGGGTACGCGCTATTGCCGGGTCGAGCGTTGTAATCGTTACCGCGGCCATTGCCTGATGTCTTGATGCCATTTCGGCCAGCAAATCGATATCCCGTTCAATCAGAGAGGATTTTGTAATCAGGGCCACCGGATGTTCGCAGTCATGGAGCACTTCCAGCACGCGCCGGGTCAACCGCAATTCACGCTCGCAGGGCTGGTAGGCATCGGTATTGACGCCGAGTGCAAGGGGCTCCGGCACGTAGGAAGCTTTTGAAAGTTCGCGCCTCAATAATTCAGGTGCGTTGACCTTCGCATAAATTTTGCTCTCGAAATCCAGTCCTGGCGACAGGCCGAGATAACTGTGCGTGGGACGCGCGAAGCAGTAAATACAGCCGTGCTCGCAGCCTCGATAAGGATTGAGCGAAACGCTGAAAGGCACATCGGGAGACTGATTGCGGCTCAGAATGGTTTTGGCCTGTTCCTCGATAATCTGTGTTTTCAACGGGCTTTCATGGAACGGCCCGGAGATATCGTTCGCTGAATCCGTTTCAGCCGTGTTACCGGCTGGGCTCGCCCAGCCGTCATCGATGTCTTCCCGTATCAATGCTTCGTAGCGGCCTTGCAGATTCGATACCGCTCCGCGGCCTTTCCTCGCTTTCAAGGGCTGCTGGATAAATGGCGATTCCGCTTCGGCGGAAGGATCAGGCTCTGACATGACTTGGTCGGGTATACTGAATGGAGAGATGATACAACTTAACCGGGGGATGACGGCAATGCTTCAAACTTGCAATAAGCTAAGCTGCCTGCACTTTCTAATTATGTTCGAATCCCTCCGCTCGATTTGGTTCAAATCGCTGTTTACTATGAGGTTAAGGTAATAGGTGGGCAATCTCATTGCCGTTGCATTTCGGGAGGAGACCATGAAACATGGTATTTTTGCTTTCTTTCTGTTCAGTCTATCGGCTTTCGTTCTGGCACAAACTGTTCCAGGTCCAGACGGAAAAGGGCGCTTTCCAGCGCCACCGGATCCTCGCGTGATCCAACTGGAAATAACGTTGAACCAGTTGAATCAAGCGCAGCAGTCGGTATATCAGCAGTTTCAGATGGTGCAGGAGTTGCGCCGCAACGAAACCCGGATAGACCCGCCTCAGGCGGTGCTAAACACCTCTGAAGCACCTTATTCCATGGGCGGTGCGAACAGCAATCCATCGTTAAACTATGATGAGAACGTCAGGTTTCAACGGGAGCGGCAGGAACGCCTCCGGCAATATACTCGCGATCTCAACGATCTCTATTCGCGCTATTCGGAATTGGAGGAGCAGAAGAGGGCCGTTCTCGGTCAACTCATGGAACTTACGAAGGGGCAGGCGCAATGAGAGATTGTGAGGAAGCGCCGGCACATTGTGGCAAGCACAGCGAATTTCGCGTTGAGCAGCGGAGGGAGTATGAGTACAGCGATAAAAGCCGGCAATATCAAGCTGAAACGTGCATATGATCCGCCTGAGTCTACCGATGGCGCCCGGATACTGGTGGACAGATTATGGCCAAGGGGAGTCAAGAAGGAAGATGCGGCCATCGATGAATGGATGAAAGACATAGCGCCCAGTGACGATCTGCGGAAATGGTTTGGGCATGACCCCGAGCGCTGGGAGGAATTTTGCGAGCGTTATGCGGAAGAAGTAAGCCAGCATTCGGAGCAACTCAGGCAACTGCGTGAATTGGCGCATAAGGGGCCGATCACGCTCGTGTATTCGGCGCATGACGAAGCCCACAACAACGCAGTTGCACTCAGGAATTTGATTCTGGGACACAAGAAAAAAGCTTGAGTAGCTTGAGTAGGTCAGGCTCTGCCTCGATAAAAACTTGTCAGGTAGAGCCACAAGCCAGAGAGCACTCTAATGCAATGCCTCGGTTCTATTTATTGCGCCTCCGGTGCCCGCTTTCTGATGCTCATCACTTTGAGATAAAGAATAATCTCATCCGCGACCTTATCCCGATCGGGAATCTCTTGCCCCAGCGCGGGCATCGCTGTGTTGTACCGGATGCTCTGCGGATGCTCGATCCAGCGCTTCAGGTATTCGGGCTTGATGTATTCGATGACGCTTGCGGGGTAATTGAGTTCCGGCGCCTTGCCGCCGCCTTCGCCGTTGATGGTATGGCAGGATATACAGTATTTGCGAAAATGCGCAAATCCGCGCTGAACCTGCGCCGATGATCCTGAGGGTGGCAAAGTATGCGGATAAGGCGCCTCCAGGCTCAGCGCGATCGTCTTGATCTGGTAGGGCATGTCCGATGCGCCGGATTCAAGCAGCGCTTTCGAATGAAGATTGTCCCAGATCAGGTAAAGCGGCCCAAGCGGGACATTCTCATTGTTCTGTAGCGTGTTGACCATCGTGAACGGTCCGCCATCATCATGCGCGAAGGCGAGATACGCATCGTGAGCAAGAAACTTTGCAACAGGAATGCTGGGCTGGTATCCATCGATGGAAGTAAATATGACTTCCTGCGCTGTCTCCCAATTCTTGCCGAATATCTTGTCGAAAACAGGCCGAACCGGGATGGCGCGATAAACGCGATCTTTCTTTTCATGCGCCTCGAAAACTTTTAGCGAGACAACCGGTGTGACCGTGCGGAGGTCTTCCACGGAAAGGCTCTTGATGGTCTTTCCATCGGCTTTAAACTCGATATCGGCTGCGCCTTGGGCTGATACCGTCCCAAGGAGGGACGAACAGGCAAACAGACCACCTAGTATGAGAAGAAGATATCGCAAGATCCTATGATTACTATATTTCTGCAAGACCTATCTTTGTAAAGAATGGTAGGCACTTTTGGCCTTAAATCATTCGTGACCTGGCGGTACTGCAACCGAAAAGCGCGTGGAAAAGGCCGTTAATACGTGATCTATAGATTCCTTGTCGTCGGAGTACCCCCAATTATACCCCCGCGCCTCAGCGGTCTACCCTAACGCTCCCGTTCGCGGGCGGTCAGCCTTAGATTTTCCCACATAGAGGATCACGGCGTCGTGCTGCGTGACAACATGAGCACAATGCTCTTCGATGGGCTTGAGGTACATGGATGCGCGTTTTGCTGCCGCCAGCCTGCATCTCACCCGGACGCGGTACACATTCGCTGGGGAAACCGGCAGCATCGCCGATGTAGCGTCTTGCGCAAAGCCATTGTCGTAGATTCCCTCTGGTGCCGGGCCAATCACGTCATCCCCATCAGGGGCATACTTTTGTAAAATATCGTCCCAAAGCTAATAATATTTCTGTTTGCTTCCGATTAATCCAGCTCCTAGATTAGTGCCGAGCCCACGCTACTACATTGCTCACAATACTTGGGGATCTTGCCTTTTTCCATTTGTAAGCACCCATTAAGATTACCTAGAGTAATCCGGAGTAGAAGCTATCAGCCCGAGATTAGTTGCATCATCATACGTCTTGCTTCGCGGATGACCGTTTTGGAGCCAATACCGTGGCTAAGGATTTTCCAATGGCACCGGACAGCCAGCGAGTTAGCACTCTTACCTATTACCTAAACATTTCGAAATACGATCTTGCTCACATCCACAAGGGCCACGCTCTTGCCGCCGTTCACCCGGGTGTCCTTAGAAGCAATGTAGGCCTGGAAGGTCGACATAGCATCGTCCGCGCTCATTTTCTGACCAATGCGCAGCCAAGTGTAAAATGCCTGGATCATCCCATCCTGGTTGCTGCCATACAATTGGTGGTAGTAGACCCCCGCTGCATTTAGCGACCACCCCCCCGAGCTGATATTCCCATTAATCGTCGCATACTTAACATCTTTGATGTAATTCCGGGCATTGTTAATGATGAAATAGGCTTTCAAGTCGTCCAGCTTCTCTGTTGCGAATTTGTTTGGATTAATATTGATCACGCTCAGCCAAGTCTGGCGCAGATTGCTTAGCTCCGGGTGAGCGAACAAGGAGTTCATCAAAGTCACCAGTGCTTCCAGTTGGTTCAGGCTGGGTATGTACAGGCAGGTCTGCTTCTGTGGACCGCTGGTGCTAGGAACTCCCGGGATAGGTGGAATTTTTAGAGGCGTGATGCCCTCTTTCACCGAACCATCTTGTGGTACTGAACCTGACCCCCAGGGATGATTGGTAAACTCGATCCCGATACTGGACGAGCTGATGTCCTGGCCATGCTCGGCTAGCTCGGACACGTCCAGGAGCTGTACGATAACACCGTCCCGGTTGATGCAGAAGTGCGCGGCAGTCTTAAAGGCCGTTACACTTCCATCCGGGCGGGTCAATTCAAGCACCCGAATGCATCTATATTGATGATATTTGCAAACCCCGCAGTCTCGTGCAGCACGATCTTGTTCAACATACTCGGGGCGCGGTAGCCGTTGCCAATGTATTTGAGCTGGTTGTTGTTATGAGGGTCCTTGAAATGGCGGTCGGCGTCCATCTTGGACTTCGAGAAGCTGCCGTCAGCGTTCTTGTACAAGCTGCGCCAGTTCCTCAGATTAGGAAGCGCAGCTCCTTCCGCACCGTTCACCACCAAGGTGTTTTCGTTCTGCGGTACGAAAATCCGCACCCGGTCCTCGTTAGAGCCCGCCCGCCCAATGGAGGCAGTGGAGCCGCCGGAACCGCTAACCGCAGCCTTGTCGTAGGTGTCTTTGAAATAGACTAGCAGCGGCACTTCGGCGTCGGGCAGGGCTTCCAGGGTCTTGACCACCGCCTCGGTCTTGGCCACAAAGGTCGGCAGGTCTTCTTCATACTTGCTGCCGGTGGCCGGATCGATCAAGGTGAATTGGGTTGAGGGACTGGCGCCATCGCCCTTAATGCCTACCAACAATCGACCGTGCAGTAGCTTCGGATCGGCGTTCTCCAAGTCGATCACCCAGATCGGGCCGTTCTTCTGCAGCACCTCATAGTAGAAGCTGACTGGGTATTGTGTGTTGGCACTAGCCATCTTGAATCCAGCCGCATTGCAGAAATCTGTCAGCTTATCCAGGCTGATCCCGGCGGTGATGTACTGGACATATTCCGCTCCAATGCTTTTGACGTAGTCATCCACCGACTGGCTCAGGTGCTTCTTCCAGTTCGACATCATTGTGGTGACAGTTGCCCAACAGGCATTGGCGGTAGGCTGCTTGATGGGAGTAATCGTGCTGGGCACAATGAAATCGTAAGAAGGCTCGCCCGAGCCAGCCTCTCTGTTCTTTACCTCAAGAGTCTTGGTGTTGCCCTGGGTGTCGCTCTCGCTGGCCGACACGTCCCGTTTGCCCGATTGAGCCAAATCCACCGCCGACTTGATCGCTGAGGTCTCCTTCTGTTTGCTCTCCTGTTCCTGCTGGCTTTTCTGAGCTTCGCCGCCGTCGATCTGCTTTTGCAGGTGGTCTTTCACCAGTTTACTGTAGTCGCCCTGACTGATCGCGCCACTGTCGCGGGCGCTCTTGAGCGAACCCATGATCTGGTCGGAGTTCTGGGTATTGTGATCCTGCATGACCATGTTTTTGGCCATCTCGGCAAAGGCCCGAGCGTTCGCCTGATTGGAGAGATAGGTGCGGATTACGTTCTGCTGAGTGGCGTCCAGCCCGGTAATGTCTTTGAAGACCCCGGCTTTGCCCAGCAGCTCGGTCAGCCCAGATAAACCAGCAGCCGGTTCGGGCAGACCAGGGGCATTCTGGATGTTGATCAGCGGTTGGGCGAAATCCTTGAAGACTGCCTTCCAATCAGTGATGGTGGGGACGGGCGTGATCACCGGCTGGACCGAGGTGGGCTCATCGGTGGGGAACTTGGTCCAATCCTGGGAGGAGTTCGGCTTGACCAGCTCGCAGGCGTCACACTGGCCCTGGACGGCTTCGGCGAACACCCCACGCGACGGCACGCTGATCCGGTAGGGCGGGATGGGAGTGTAGGGCTTATAGTGATCAAGTAGCGAGACGTTCTCGGTCTGCCCGTCCTGGTTCTGCTCGACAATGTATGAGCGGCTGACCTTGTAGCCTGCCGCCACCGGGAAGACCAGCGAGTTACCGGCGACGGTTAGCAGCTCGTTCTTGACCACTGAGGCCAGACTGCGCTGGCCGGCCGCCACGCCGAAATCGTTATAGATATCGATGTTGAAGCCATCCAGTAACATATAGCGTCTATCAGGGTCAAGATTCAGCCACAAAATCTTATTGTAGTACTCCAGGTTGCTGTTCAGGTGCTCGATGAGCATTCGCTCTAGGTAGGTGTCTTCCGTTCGCCGGTTGCGCTGCTCGTCGGTGTTCATGGGGGTATCGATAGGCGGATTTTTGGTCCCATCGTTGTCCCATAAGTCATCACCCAAGTAGCTGTTGGTGATAGTGCCGTCATAATGGCGGGTGGTGTAGTTAATGTTGAGATGCTCACCGCTGAAGGTAGCCCAGGCCCAGAAATCGTTGGGGGAGGTCAGAGTCTTCTTGAAGTTAAGCCGGATGCTCTGCAGGTTCGGAGCGCTGCGAGCCGACGAGGTGCTAGCGCCAGGTTTAGGCGCATTAGGTATGAGCCGCCGTGGTACTTTGCGGTGGGGGTGAAATCGACGCTTCCAAACGGCACTATGGAGATAGTGCCTTCCAGTAGGGCTTCAACGATACGGGGAGCAACCTCTTCGTTATATACTTGCGTCCACTGAGAGATGGTCTTATGGGCAAAGAAATTCTCCAGGAACTCCTGCACGTTATCGTAACCGCATAGCTTGGCAATGTCGCTCCACAGGTGCTCGTCTTTGGTGCCCTTATCGAAGAAATTATCGAATTTGACCACCTCGATCACCTCGGCTGGCGGGGCCTGTTGAAAATTGTCGTAGATGATGATGTGATCGTTCGCAAATTTTTTTTTTTCCTCATCCAGCTTGAACACCCTAAAAGAGTTTCCGGAGTACACCAGATTTGCGTATATCGATGCGCAAAAGGTAGCTAAGTCAAGATTAACCATCGTGCCCGTTAAGAGAAAATACAATTTGTAGTTGCCGAAAGACGGTGAATACACGGGCCCGGATCCTTGAATACCGCGGGTTTTAAAAAAAAAAAAAAAAAAACGTTACCGCTTTTAAATTTGTCGCACCAGTTCAGCCTGAAGGAGCGCGTAGGTTCCATTCCTCAGTTGATTATGGATGAAATTGGGGTAGAGTGGGGTTCATCAAATAGTGCGTTTTTAAAAAAAAAAAAAAAAAAAAAAAACATTCGGACGTGCCCCCCGCCACGCCTAAGGCCCCGCCAATAAACCCGAAGTTGACACCCACCCCCAATCCGGCGCTGACTCCGCTGGTGCTGGCCGAGCTGCTGCCGCGCATTGCCTCGTTAATATTGCCGCCCAGCTGGTCGATAATGGCGCGCTCGTTGATCAGGCTGGCCGCCAAGCTCTCGCTCTGGCTGATGGCCTGCGTCTCGCTGCCCAGAAGAGTGTGGGCCGAATCGATTACCACTATCTGCTTCTTCTGACCGGAGCAAGGGCCAGCGATAGACAAGCTCGCCTAATGAATAGCCGTCAGCGCGGAACTCGGACCGGTAGTATAGCACATGGCCAGTCGCTACCGTCACCGCTTGGTAGACTGAGAGTTGTGTATTGTGGAAACCGGGGGCATCCTGCCAGCGCAGGATTATCGAGGTCGACGCCGGAGCGCTTGATTTTCTTTGTGCCGCCCTTCAGGTCAAAGCTGCCATCCTGGTTCTTGCTGAGCGTATAGTTGGCCACGTCGGGATCGGAAGTGCGTACGATGGCGGTATGGCGGTATTCGCTCAGGGTGCGGTTGGGAGTAGACAGGTTAACGCAACCCCCCCCTATATCTTGCGTGTACTCATCCGAGGTAATCAGAGCGTTCTGGTCAGGTAGGCGGCTAGCCTTATGTGGTCCAGCGTCATCGCAGCCGCAATCACGCGGTTTAACATCCTCACATTCATCGTTGGTGACCAGCAGGTACAGAAAATCATCCGAGATGGTTTCGTTCGGGCGGCCCTCCACCCGGCGAATCGAGATCTTGGCCGGTGCGTTGGGAGTCAACGAGACTATGGCTTGGGCCTCAATGTAGGGGCCGTAAGGATAGGTCAACGAAAAGCTGCCCGAGGCGTCGGTGGTGGCCGCACCGACCACGCGCCACAGCTCATCCCCGTCCTGTTTGGCCTGGATCACCACGGTCAGGTCCTTGAGCGAGCATTTCTTGGTCAGCTCCAGCACTTGGCCACGCAGGCGTTTGGCGGGGTTTGCCACGGTAGTGATACTGCCGGAGGTCGAGCTACCGGGCGGACTTGGGTGACGACGATGTGGAGGTCGCCCAAGGCGGGGTCGTCAGCGAGATAGTCGTGTGTCCACAGGGTGGCGCCGTTGAAGCTCTTAACTATCACCGTGATCGGGGTGCTGACCAGATTGACCAAGATGGGCTGCTCGCCGAAGAAGGAGAAGGCGATCTGGTTAGCTTTTAGCGGGTTAGGGTTCGTACTCCAATCGAAGCGCACGGTCTTCGCTGCGGACTCACCGTCGTCCTCCTGGCTTGCGTATTGCAGCGCCAGGTCATAGAAGCGCAGCTCCTCTCTGTTGATGGGAGCGTTGGACGGGGTCTTGACTTCAAAGACCCCGCCCACTTCCAGAGTGCGTATGGCCGGGACCAGGATGGGGAAATCGAACAGGCTCGGAAAGTGGCGCTCAATAAACTCGACCACCTTGTCCTGATTTTCAATATGCGCCTCACTCAGGATCCTGTCAAAGGCTTTCGAAGCGCGTCATTCAGGACGAAGGTCCGAGTTGGGTCGAGGCCGGCCTCATCTACCAATCGCTGTATCAGGGCTATGAGCGACCAATCGCTCGTCTGGTTGGCGAGTCGTTTGAACTCAGGAAGAATATCTGCGTAAATACTTCTGTTGAGCAGGAATATGGCGCTTTCGAGGAAAGCCGCCGCTCGCTCCAGGCTAGCTCGACCTTACTGACGACGCTTGGGATATGCACAGCTCCCGGCATTTGCAGAGGGTCGAACAGATGGGAGATATTGCGCACTAGGTAGAGAGCTTGGAAGCCCTCGCCGCCCAATGGCACAGCTTGTGCTGTGTTCCCGACTCGGAAACGGATGGGGATGTCGAAGGAAAGATCGGTTAGACTCTCAGCCCGAATAGCGTGAACAGTGTAGTTCAGGAAATTAGCAATCAATGGAACACCGGAGCCGGTCAAGTCGGAGCTAGGCAGGGAAGCTCGGTAGGTGACACTGTTCAGCGCTAGGGCCAAGTCTTGCTTGTCGACCGATGCTATATGGCGGGTAATCTGCAAGTTGCCGGTTTCTTCCGATGGACCGGTGTAATCGAAGATGGGGAAGAGGACGGAAATCTCAATATTCTGGAACGGTGCCTCTTTCACGTCGCCCAAATACTTGAACGTACTTTGTATCGTAATCACTGGCGCCCTCCTAAGAGAAAGAAATTCAATGAGTCAAATCCTAAAAAACAGGGAATTTAATGGTCTAATCGCACAAGCGGGAAAATGATGGGCTCGATCTTGGGACTCGGTCGGGTTCCCACTTTGTCCATGTGGATCAAACACGCGCAGCGGACCAGGGAATGGGATGAACTCAATGTCTTTTATGTATAGATCACCCCGGAGAGAAAACAAGATGGAGATAAAAAAAGAGTCTTTCTTCAATTTTTACCCTTGATAACATGTTTTATGAGTGGTCCTAGCTCCTCTTGACCTCTGCTTGTGGTAGCGAGTGGATAAAGAATCTCGGACAGCAAATCGGAATGAATTTCGCCGTTGAGATTGTCACTATGGATATGCTCTAGATGTTTGTGTAGTAGTTTCGATTTAATCTGACAGTAGGGCCTTGCCAAAGGTGGGGTTACCCGGTTTGATAGAGGTGCGAATCCTTATCAAATTGAGCGCGCAAGCTCAAAGGAGTAACCCCATGAGTAGTTTTCAACAAAATGTTATCAAATACAAGGTAGGCTTGCCCAGCCTGCAGCCGAACTTGGCAATGTATCGCGCGCCTGCAAGGTAATCGGCTTTTCTCGCGATACTTTTTATCGCTATCAATCGGCTATGGAATCAGGCGGTATTCATGCCCTGATTGATGCCAACCGAAAAAGCCAAACCCCAAGAATCGTGTTGAAGCAGCAACAGAGATGGCAGTGGTTGCATTTGCCATCGAGCAGCCTGCCTTTGGTCAAGTTCGGGTGTCTAACGAGTTACGCAAGCGCGGCATCTTCATTTCTCCCTCTGGCGTTCGCTCAGTGTGGTTGCGAAGTGATCTGGAATCATTCAAGAAGCGTTTGGCAGCCTTGGAGCGCCATATCGCCAAAACGGGCGATGTTCTGACCGAAGCGCAGGTCAATGCTCTGGAGAAGAAGCAGGATGACAATATTGCCCATGGCGAGATTGAAACTGCTCATCCAGGTTATCTTGGCAGCCAGGACACCTTCTACGTGGGAACGATCAAGGGTGTGGGCCGCATCTATCAGCAGACATTTCTCGATACCTATTCCAAATGGGCTGCTGCCAAGCTCTACACAACCAAAACGCCGATTACCGCGGCTGATCTGCTCAATGATCAGGTACTGCCGTTCTTCGCAGAACAGGGCATGGGCCTAATCCGTGTTTTGACTGATCGTGGCACCGAGTATTGCGGTAAGCCGGAGACTCATGATTATCAGCTCTATCTGGCGCTCAATGATATCGAACACAACCGCACCAAAGCCAATCACCCGCAGACCAACGGTATCTGTGAACGCTTTCACAAGACCATCCTGCAAGAGTTCTACCAAGTAGCCTTCCGGCGCAAGATATACCGATCAATTGAAGAACTGCAAGTTGATCTGGATGACTGACTGAATTCCTATAATCATGCCCGCACCCATCAGGAAAAATGTGTTGCGGGCGAACACCCATGCAAACATTCATTGACGGAAAGGAGGACTGGCACGATAAAATCACATTACTGAACAATTGAATCTGATCTGACAATTGCACCAGTCAAATCGAGTAACTGTCAGATGAGGTCGCGACTACTACATCTAAGGGTTCGCTCGGAATGACTGACGGACCATCCCGCCCGTTGTTTGGAAAACCACTCACGGGCAATGACCTCGAAACTGTTTGCTGCCTGCACCACTCTCGCGCTCTTCTGTACTTTGCGATTTTCTGAAGGATCTATCTTGCCTGCATGTAACTTGCGAGCCTCGTCGCGACCGGCCCGAGCTTCCTTTAAGCTGACATCCGGATATGCTCCCAGAGAAAGTAGTTTTTCCTTGCCAAAGCGGTACTTCAAACGCCATAATTTGCCGCCGGTCGGGGTCACGTAGAGAAACATTCCCTTCTCGTCGGCCATCTTATAGGGCTTCTCGCGAGGTTTGGCGGTTCGAATCATCGTGTCGGTAAAAGCCATTGGGGGTATCCATTTATTTTTCCGCTGATACCCCCAACTATACCCCCATCGACTGCCGGTTTGTAATGAATCTTCCTAGCCTTAGCTGAATGAAAAAAAGCCGCAAACCGCGTGATTATGTCGTTTCGTGACCTTCTTGGATTTCTTTGGACTATCTTTTGGTGGGCGGTACTGGGATCGAACCAGTGGCTTCCACCGTGTGAAGGTGGCACTCTACCGCTGAGTTAACCGCCCGGCATGCCAGCCCTGACCATCGGAAAGGGCTGAGGAGAGGCGCAATTAGAGCATGAATACGCGCTTTCGGTCAACGCGCCTGGACTTCATCAATGCACATTGTTTTAACAAAAGCAGCATGATTCATCAGCCGCTGATTGTCCATGAGCGGGCTCCTAGCTGATCTGTATGTTATCGCACAGAAAATCTCTTTAAAAAGCGCGAGGATAGGTTACACCTCTCGATGGAGAGGTGCAGCCGATATTTAATCTAAGGAGCTCCAATGAAAAACTTGATGATTATGGCTATTGCCTTAATGGCACCCGCCTTGGCAATCGCCGCAGAAGATAGGGCTAACCTCAACGATGCGCAAATTGCCGCTATCGTGGTTGCCGCCAACGAGATCGACATCGATGCTGGCAAGCTGGCCGAATCGAAATCCCCTAATGCAGAAGTCAAAGCATTCGCTCATCGGATGATCGCCGAGCATACCGACGTCAATAAACAGGCGGCGGATCTGGTAACCAAGCTCAAAATTACTCCGGAGGAAACAACGATCAGTAAAGCCATGAGATCGGATGCCAAAAGGAACCTTGAAAGGCTGAAAAAACTGACCGGCAAGGATTTTGATAAGCTATATATTTCCGATGAAATTGCCTTTCATAAGCAGGTCATCGATACTGTGGATACTAAGCTGCTGCCCAACGTCAGAAATGATGAGCTCAAAGCTCTACTGGTTAAAGTGAGGCCAGCGCTCGTTTCACATCAAGATCAGGCGGACAAGATACTGTCCGTTCTTCGTGAAACACGTTATACGGATAAATAGAAATTTATTGCCTTGTCGAGATGCAAAGCATTTGCCTGACTTTACCCGACCGGTGAGATTGGCTTATGGCCAGTCTCCCGGTTAATTAGAATTGCCGGCGCGATCGGCCGAGCTGGCGTAGAATAGCTGCCTGCTTTTCCGTCCGTCCAGTCTCGATAATCTTGTTCCCCACCATGGTACGCACCCGCTTCGCTCCAAGTCCCACCGGTTATCTTCATATTGGCGGGGCGCGCACCGCACTGTTTTCCTGGGCCTTTGCCCGCAGGCATGGCGGCAAATTCATCCTGCGGATCGAGGATACCGATCTCGAGCGCTCGACCGCGCAATCAACCCAGGCGATTCTCGATGGAATGGCTTGGCTGGGCCTGGATTATGATGAAGGACCGTTTTACCAGATGCAGCGGTTGGGGCGTTATCACGAGGTTGCGGAACAGCTACTGAACTCCGGGGACGCGTATTATTGCTATTGCACCAGGGAAGAGCTGGATGCCATGCGCGAGCAGCAACGCGCAGCAGGGCTGAAGCCTCGATATGACGGACGCTGGCGCGATTTGAAGGAAACCCCTCCCGCAGGGATAAAGCCGGTAGTGCGCCTGAAGAACCCGCGGGATGGTGTAGTGGCCTTCAATGATCTGGTCAAGGGCGAGATAATCGTAGCGAACAGTGAACTGGATGATCTCGTGCTGCTGCGCGCCGACGGCGTGCCGACTTACAACTTTGGCGTGGTGATCGACGATCTGGACATGAATATCACGCATGTGATTCGTGGCGACGATCACGTCAACAACACGCCGCGCCAGATCAATATTCTTCGGGCCCTGCGCGCGCCAATCCCCCAATATGCGCATGTACCGATGATCCTGGGGGCGGATGGCGAGAGGCTTTCAAAGCGTCACGGCGCTGTTTCAGTTATGCAATATCACGAAGATGGCTATCTGCCCGAGGCACTGATCAACTATTTGGCGCGGCTTGGCTGGTCGCACGGCGATGAGGAAATATTCAGCCGTGAACAATTGGTGGAATGGTTCGATCTTGCCACCATTAATCGTTCACCAGCCAAATTCAACCCTGAAAAGCTTCAGTGGCTCAACCAGCAGTATCTGAAAAATGCGGATGACGGGCGGGTGGCGGAGTTGGTAACGCCTTTTCTTGAGGCGGATGGCTGCGATACCGCGGTCGGGCCGAATCTCTCCAAGGTTGCAAATCTTTTGAAGGAGCGCGTCAGTACGGTAGCGGAACTGGCGGATGCGGCGGTATATTTCTTTCGTCCGCTGGAACCTTCCGAAGAACTCAAAACGCAGTATTTTACCGCCGAGGCGAAAATCCCCATTCTCGATCTGCGGAATAGGCTGGCAATCGTCGAATGGGAGAGCAACGCGATCCAGGGCGCCATCAAAGGGGCCGCCGCGGCGCATGACCTCAAGCTGCCCAAAGTGGCCATGCCGCTACGGGTAATGGTGACTGGCGAAGCCCAGACACCAGCAATCAATGCAGTGCTGGAGTTACTCGGCAGGGATGAGACGCTCAAACGCATAGATGAGAGGCTGAGCGGTTTTCCAGGTTGATTGCGCTTTTGCGTCCGGCTACCGTACGTGGGTGTGTGGGTATTATGCTGTACCGTTTTAAATTGACTGGGGCAGGACGGCTCAGTATAATTCGCGTTCATTTTGCCGGGGGTATAGCTCAGCTGGGAGAGCGCTTGCATGGCATGCAAGAGGTCAGCGGTTCGATCCCGCTTACCTCCACCAGTTTCGGCAAAATAGCAGTTGACTGAAGATTCCTTTCAAAAAAGTTCTTTAGTCCCCATCGTCTAGTGGCCTAGGACATCACCCTTTCACGGTGAGTACAGGGGTTCGAATCCCCTTGGGGACGCCACCAAATCCCCACTTAATAGTGCGATCTTAGTAGCGCGATCCTGGATCCACGAGTTTAGCCTGAAAGAATCAAAATTACAGTTCGGCGGCGATTGATGGGCAGTGGACCGAATTAATTTTCCCTTGGCATTATCATCTATAGTTGCGTTATCCTGTATAGTATGCTGCAATGAAGGAAGCGGTGCGTTCCGACTCTGCATTGCAGTGGGCCGTAGCGAAATTCGCCGTCAGGACAACGGAAAAACGTCTTGTCTAGCGGGTCTACGAGCTTGAATTTCCACTTTTGACTGACACTGATTCTGCGGCGATCCAATTGACACCCGCGATTATCCCATCTAAAGTATTTATCCTCGTATGCAATTCCATTAAAACGTCAATTTGAGAAAAGGAGAAAAGGAATAATGATGAAAATAACCAAAACGATTGTTGGTGTTGCTTTTGGGTTGCTGTTAGTAGGAACCACGCAAGCAGCGGAACAAAAATTTCACATAGTTGTTAACGCTTATGATACGAATATTCCTGAGCTTAACATCGAAGGTGTGACAGTTAAGAATATTCGCGCATTTAATGTTCTCAATGAGCCCGAAACATTGACCGTCAAAAAAGGGACTTCAGTAAAGATTACTATCGAGAACAAGTCTCCCATTAGCGAGGGGTTCTCCATTGACGAATACGGAATCAAAGAAGTCATCAAGGCGAAAGAAACCAAGACCGTCAGTTTTGTAGCTAACAAGGCTGGAGCCTTCACAATTTGGTGTCAACTGCATCCCAAGAATATCCATCTGCCTGGTTCCTTGAATGTCATTGAGTAAAAGTATCTACCAGGACAGGAAAATTACAGGATGTGAAACCAAAAACCCGCCATTAGGCGGGTTTTTTATTTCAACCTGGGATGTTTCTGCGCGGTGCTCCTTCGCTCCGCCCCCTATGTCCTATGCCTCGCGCCTTGCCCTATCCTTTTTTATGCAGCAACGCGAACGCGAAACTAGCATTACAGGCGTTAGCTCCTTTATGGATGAATTTTTCCTTATGAAGTTTTAAGTCAGCCATTCTTACGCAGTTCTCCTGATACACAACGCGTGAGATCAGGTCGATTGGTATGTCGCAGCTAGAGATGTGGTTGCGATTATCTATTATTTGCTCATGCATATGCCTTTGCAATTAATTCCTTCCTTGGTAGGGTCGCAGTTATCCGAAGGATCATCTACGCATATCATGCCACCTTGACACATAATTCCGGCTGGGCCGCCACAAGGCTGTTTGACTTTGCTTACCGGAGCCCCCGCAACGCACAATCCCGGGCAATCACTCCCTTCTTTGGTTGGATCGCACTTGTCCGAGGGGTCATCTATGCACTTCATCCCACCTGGGCATTGGATCGCACTAGGGCCTGCGCAGGGTTGTTTCGGCGTTGATTTCGATTGCGAAGGGGATTTTCCCTGTCCAGACAGGTCTCCCTGGGCATGGGCGGATCCTGCTAAGCCCGTGGTTAAGCCAATAGTGAGGGCGATCAATATCCCAAACAGGGTGTTGCTTGAATTTAAATAAGGTTTCCATGGAAGCCTCCGATAAGATAAGAAATGATGGAAAGATGAATCTTCTCGCCTATAAACTGTATTAATCCATTATGACTTGCATCCAGCGCAGACTGCGTGAACAGGAATATCCGATGTCGAATACAAAAAAAATTATAGGAACGAGGCTGGACCGGTTCTGTGCGGTGACGCACTCTTGTAAAGCCTAAATTGTCGATACTTTGGAAAGGGTAGTTGGTGAAGGGCGACTGTTTCGGTCTATGCCTATCCCATGAGTTATAAGCAATATCGAGGGATTCAGAAGCAGAAATCGGAGGGGCTGGTCGCTCTTACGCCTAGGCGTTGAGTTGTGTAACATATGAATCCGAGGAGTATGGATTCATGTCGGGCGGTAAAGCGCATCAATAACAACCCTATTTGAATAAGGTCAGGCTACAGTCTGCGAAGAATGTTTATATTTGCATTATCTGTATGAGCGGCGGCTGGAGTGATGAAGAACTGAAGGCTACGGTTGAGTCCTACGTCGAGATGCAACGTAATGAGCGAGCCGGCCAGTTCTTTATAAAAAAGCAGTATTACAGGAGGCTGGTGCAAAAATTCGGGCGAACTGAAAAAGCCTATGAAATCCGGATGCAAAACATTTCCTATGTGCTATCGCTCATGGGTCGCGGTTGGCTGGCAGGTCTCAAACCGGCAAGGAGCATCGATTCAGGAATTGCGGCCCAGGTCGAAAAGCTGCTTGAACAAATTGAAGGGCATAGGCGAGCGCCCATAGTCGCTTTCGAGGTAACGGCACGAGAGCAGGCACGCCATAAAAATCTGCCCAGGCCGCATGGCAATCCCAACCCCAAATCCAGAAAAATGGCGGTTACACATTTTCAACTGGACGCCGGGGTTAAAGCCTGGGTTCTGCAACAGGCGGGAGGCGTGTGCGAGTGCTGCGAAAAACCTGCCTTATTCAATGGAGCCGACGGCCTGCCCTATCTGGAATTGCATTATGTCCGGCAATTGGCAGAGGGTGGACCGGATATGGTATCACAACGCCGTTGCCCTGTGCCCCAGTTGCCACTCTGAAATACATCATGGTGTAAACGCGCCGGCACTGGTCGCATGGCTATATGATAATGTTGACAGGCTGAGGCGAGATTAGGCGGGTGGGAAGGTTCGCGTGGTGTTGTGGATCGCGTTGCTGCATGAGGAAGATGGGAAAAGACATGGGTTTTCGCCCGATCTTTTTCACCCGATCTTCATCGTCACAGTGGTTGGGGGTAAGGTACGCTAATAAGCTCTTGTAGCCTTAACAGAAGGAGACATCATGGCAATAACACTGAATCATACTATTGTGCCTTCACACAATAAGGTTGAGGCCGCCAGATTTTATTCGAAAATTTTCGGCTTCGATTACGTTGGAGAGTTTTCGCATTTCGCTGTTGTGAAGGTAAATGAAACGCTATCCCTGGATTTCGACAACCGGGATAAATTTGAATCCCATCACTATGCCTTCAAGGTAAGCGAGCCGGAATTCGACCAGATATTCGCCCGGTTGAAAGCGGAAAACATTACATATGGCAGCGGCCCCTTCGAACCGGAAAACATGAATATCAACCATAACAATGACGGGCGCGGAGTGTATTTCCGTGATCCTGACGGACACCTTCTGGAAATGCTGACGACTGACTATAAGATGTGATCGGGCCAATCAGAATGCGTTTAGCGGCTCCCTTGATCTTTCCGCCGGCAGGTGTGGAATCACAATAAGGCGCAGTGCGCTTTGCCTATCGATATCTGCACACCTTATGTCTTAGTCGTAGTTGTAGGTCAGGCTGTGCCTGACAACCAGCGAAGATGCCGGGCAGAGCCCGGCCTACTTTTGTTGAGCGCTCCAAAACTCTTTCAGAGATTGTTCCTGCTTCTGAGCTCAGACACGATATCTTGCAGGGCATTCCTGAAATCCGGGTCCAGCAAATGCCTGATCCTGAATGATACGATGAGCTGGACGTCATTTCTTGTCCTGGTCCAGTCGCGTCATTTGCAGGCTTTTCTCGATAGTGTCCGCGCGCCTGGAGTCAGGCAAGTAGAAAAAATCACAACAGCATTTTCGCCCCGAATCCATAGAAGGGGGCGTCCGGCAGGTGGCACATGCGGAAAACAGCGCCGGTAGGGGGGCGGCCAGCGGCTGGAACCCGAGAGCAGTCGTATTTGCGGCGGAGTGTTCATTCGCCGGCTTCACTCCGGTGATGAGTGCTGCGTAGCTTTTGTTTGCGCCAGTGATCGTGCTGGTATCCGGAACCTGACCGAGGGTCGCGGCGCAAATCCTGATATCCAGTAGAAGCGTTTGCAACCCAAAGCCCCTCCATTCTTTCCTCACATAGCACATCCCAAGCTCTTTGGCGGCTGGATCGTCAAGATCGAATGCGCCCGCGCCGGCCATGAAATCACCTGCCGCATTCTCTATGATGAAGAACAGTCCATTCTCGACAGCCGCTTTAAACTCTTTATAAGGACGCGACAGCAGATTTGCTGATTCAGCCAGCGGAAGACTTCTGATGGCTTCGCTGTATTCGGCAAGAATACGCGTTATATCGCCCACGCCCGCGGCCCGGATCGTTGCATGGGTGGTCCTCACCATATATGCTCTCCTGTCGGTCGAACGTCATTAATCCGTCATTTGCCATCTTCGTGGCATCGTCCTGCCCATCCCATTTCGCCCGTTATCGTCGTCTTTATCCTCTCCTTTATCTTGCGGGGTAGCCCCAATATAAGGGCAATCCGATGAAATTCAAATGCCCAGGGACATTCTCTTCCATATGTTGCATAGTCAACCGTAACGTATTGACATGCCTGCAAATTGATATGATAAGATTTGCATTCTGCAATGCATCGAGGAGGAGGTCGGATAAACCGTGGTAACCATAGAGCAATATAGGCAGTATTGCGCCGAGTGGAAGGGCGAACCGCTGGAATTTTCATGGCTGATCCAGCATGGCGACATTGTGGGGATCTCACAACGCGCCATCGCGGATGAATTCGAGTTCGCCCCATCGACGGTTTCCCGGTGGGCGGCGGGCGAGGCGCTTCCCCACAAGCGCATACAGAAGCTGGTGATCGCGGGCTTGGAGAAGAAAGCCCGCCGGCTTGAAATGGCAGCCGCCAACGCAGTTCCCCCTCCACATAAAACCGGGGACCAGGAACGCATTCTTCCATCAATATGAGCCACGACTATTTATCCGGCAAGCAAATAGGGTGAATTTCGTTATTCTGGCCCGGCCCGGAATTCAGCCAGCCAACAATGATTGGCGCGTCTTGTGCGCCCGGATACCAGCTTCTTCCGTCAGTATGGCAACTATACCGTTTGGGTTTGTGCTGTTTGCATGCCGGATGAGCGCGGTCAATAAAGCATCAAGCTTGCCTCCAGCCAAGCCTCATTCACAGCAATGAAGCGAAAAGCATAAAGTGAAAGCATATGAAGTCAATTTCGACGGCCTGGTCGGTCCCACGCATAATTATGGCGGGCTCGCGGTTGGGAATATTGCGGCGGCTGAGAATGCGCTAACGAACTCGAACCCACGCGAAGCCGCTCTCCAGGGCCTCGCGAAAATGAAGTATCTGTTCGATCTAGGCATCAAGCAGGGCGTATTGCCGCCGCAAGAGAGGCCTGCGATCGGCATGCTTCGCAGGCTGGGTTTTTCTGGAGACGATGTCTCGGTTATCCGCCAGGCGGCTGCCACCGCGCCGGCAGTTGCTGCGGGCTTGCTGCTCGGCATCAAGCATGTGGGTTGCGAACGCTGCCACGGTTTCTCCCGGCACCGATACGGAAAATGGCAAAGTACATATCACCGCGGCTAACCTTCCGTCTCAATTTCATCGGAGTATCGAGGCGCCGGTTACTGCCGCGATTTTGAGGCGCGTCTTTAGCGATGCCGAATATTTCGAACATCATGAACCTCTCCCTTCGAACTTATACTGTGCGGACGAGGGCGCAGCAAATCATATGCGTCTATGTTCAGACCATGGTGATACCGGTCTGGAAGTTTTTGTGTTCGGCCGTTCCGCCAACCCCGAGTTGGCCAAACCGCTGAAGTTTCCCGCGCGGCAATCACTGGAAGCGAGTGAAGCGATTGCCCGGCTTCACCGAATCAAATCTGGAAAAAAATTGTTTGTACAGCAGAATCCCGCTGCCATCGACGCCGGCGCTTTTCATAATGACGTGCTCGCCGTAGCAAATTGCAACGTTTTGCTCTATCACGAGGCGGCGTTTGAGAATTGGCGTGAAACCGAGAGAAAAATTACCGAGGCATGCGATCGCCCCATCCATTTCATAAGAGCCCGCGAATCTGATATCGCAATTTCCGAGGCGGTAAGCACATACTTGTTCAACAGCCAGTTAATCAGCCTTTCCGATGGAGGCATGATGGTTCTCGCTCCTTCGGAATGCCAGAAGTCTGATTCGGCACGATCGTTTCTTGACGGCATTATTGGCGATACAGCCAATCCGATCGCGCTGGTCGAGTACGTGGACCTGCGCCAGAGCATGAGAAATGGCGGCGGACCCGCCTGCCTTCGACTTCGTGTGGTCCTTACCGAAGCGGAATTCGGGTCCGTCGGGCAAAGCAGCAGAGTCATTCTCGATCAGCATCTCTACGAAGAGCTCAAGGCGTGGATCGAAAGAAATTATCGCCAACGCCTCACACCGCAAGATCTGGCGGACCCATCCTTGTTACATGAGAGCCGCGCCGCGCTGGATGAACTCACCAAAATATTATCGTTGGGCTCCATCTATGAGTTCCAGAAGCCTTAGCCGATTTCGGGCCAATTAAGAGTGTGCTGGAAAGGCAGGGCCAATTAGGCAGTACACAGCCGGGCTCTCCAGCACGCGAACAACTCTCTCGCCCCCCGTCTCGTTACCGAAGCGACGCTTTTTTGTATATTCAAAAGAGAGCTCTTATTCATCCCATGCATATAAACCACTTTAAAAAAATGGTTTTTTGTGGTATAAATAAATTGTGGCGGCCAGCGTAGGATAGCGTAGGAAGATAGCGCAGGAATTCCGGTAGTTGGGCGCCAGCCCGCACTTGAAGTACTACGCGTACAGAAAGACGCTGGCTTTCTTATTAAACGAAACGAAATCAAGGAGGTTCAAATGAAAACCGCACCTTCGCTGTTTCTGACTCTGCTTGTAGTCGCGAGCTTTTCCTCTCCCTTGGCACAGGCAGGCGAGCCTAATACCGACGCGCTTACCAACCAGCCCCGAAGCGACAAAGCAAAGGGGATGTCCGGTCGCGATTGCTCCCCTGAAATGTCCAATGAAGTGAGCGCGCCCGACGCCGCAATTTTGCTGGAGTGATACGCAGCAGAATCAAGCATTGAAACAGAATTAAGCATTGCTTCAGCTTATTGCCGCAGTAGGTAAAGCTTCAGTTATTCGCTAGCGCCCATGCATTCAAATCGATGCATGGGCGTTTTCTCATTTTGGGTATCACCTAAATCTTAGGTATTCAGGCTGTGAAAAAACTCCCCTCACACAATACCCCTTCTAAGAATCGGCGAGGGCTATGCCGTGCAAGCCGTGATGGATGCTTCGGGCTCGCCGTACGAGCTTTCCGAAGACATGTCTCGCCGTCGCATGCAGGATGCGGGCGTCGTGCTGACGGCCACCAATACTATCATCGCCGAACTCGCCCAGAACTGGAGCACTCCCCAGGGCCAGCAGCTGATCCAACTGCTGTTCACAGAGGTGCTGCCCCCGATCACCGCCTGATCAGGTATACGCATGATCCCGCAACCGACATCGAACGGGCTGGCGGTGGGCCGCCCCGGCGAGGACCGTCCTGCCGCTGCGCCAGTTTAGACATTGATCGAGGAAGGAGTTCGCGATGAAGGAACGCAAACCCGTAGCCGTAGTGGCTGGGGCGGGACCAGGCAACGGTGCCGCGCTGGCCCGGCGCTTCGCGGACGGCGGGTACGCCGTCGCGCTGCTCGCGCGCAACGGTGTGAAGATCGCCGGCCTTGCCGAGGAGATCGATGGCGCCGTCGCCTATGCGTGCGACGTGAGCGATCCTGCCTCCGTTGGCACGGTATTCGCCAGGATCACGGCAGACTTTGGCGCCGTGGACGTCCTGCTCTTCAACGCGGGCTCCGGCGTGTTCAAATCGGTCGAGGAGATCACGGCCGCCGAGTTCGAGGCCGCATGGCGTGTCAACGCCTATGGCTCACTGCTCTGCTCCCAAGCCGTCATCCCTGCGATGAAAGCACGGGGTTCGGGCACGATCCTCTTCACCGGGGCGACGGCATCGCTTCGGGGTGGGAAGAGGACGGCGGCGTTCGCGCCGGCAAAGGCCGCGCAGCGCAGTCTGGCTGAATCGATGGCTCGCACGCTTTGGCCGGCGGGAATCCATGTTGGGTTGCTGATAGTGGACGGTGTGGTCGACCTTCCCGGAACGCGGCAGGCGATGCCCGACAAGGAGGATGACTTCTTCGTGGACCCCGCAGGGTTGGCAGAGACGGCTTGGTTCCTGGCGCATCAGGACCGCCGGGCGTGGAGCTTCGAGGTTGAGGCGCGTCCCTTCGGCGAGAGCTGGTAGCCCGCCGGCAACAGACACTGACAACGAAAGATTTTTCATGACGATCCTCATCACTGGCATCACCGGCACCATCGGCTCCGCCATCAATCAGGCTGGTTAGCCGATAGGTAGCCGCTTAAGCGGGGCACATGCTTTACAATCCAAGCTATCGCAAACTCGCTCACATACTGTCAACGGGCCAGGCTCTGGGCCAGGCTCTATGTGTTACGCACGCCGGCCCTATAGTCCCGGCCATGCGATAATGATTCCTTTTGCAACGACTTGATTAGCAGTCTCGTCGTCAGACCAGGCCGGTATCGCATATATGCGATAACACCGATCTACCCACCACCGGCTAGCAACTGATAGCCAGGTGGAGCCGCCCTTAAATAATCCCGGCTGAGTTTGGTCCCTTTCGAGATGGTGGTTGAGCTGTGCATCAGCAGGAACAATTCGTTGCAGATGATCAGGGATCTCCGGGCCGGCAGGTATGGGTAAAAAGACTGTTGCTGTGCTTGTACATTGCATTTAAAATCCGCTAAGATCGAATTTAACTCGGCCAGCCGGATATGCTGTACGGGGCGCGAAATAGGGAATGCTTCTCAAAGGGTTCCCTGATGTGGTCGCAAGAGAGAATCTTGCACCGTCTTACAGCGGCAGCCGGTTTGTTGCGGTTCAATCTTAAGTCTGTCCCGGCATTTTGGTGGCAAAATCCTGTTACTTGTTCGCTCTGCAATAACGAATAAGCAAAGACCTCCTCAAAAAAAATCTCATGAAAAATTACCTCTGGGTAGCCGGACTCCTGGTTATTGCAATTCTAATGGGATGTTCCACTGTGCCGGACAGGGGCGCGGCAAGGACCGGTTATACGACAGGAGCCGGTTCGCGCACGGATATATATGCGCGGGGCATCGCGGACCTGAGCGATCCCGAGGCGGTGAAAGATGCTCTGTATGCACAATATGATGAATGGAAAGGAACGCAATACCAGCTTCGGGGGTTGAGCAAGAATGGTATCGATTGCTCCGGCTTCGTTCACATGACATTCAAGTCGAAGCTGGGCGTGATGCTGCCGAGATCGAGCGACTTGCAGGCTGAGCTGGGGATAGATGTGGATAAAGACCAGTTACAGGCGGGTGACCTGGTATTTTTCAAGACAGGCAGAACAGTCAGGCATGTAGGGGTCTATCTGGAGGACGGCAGGTTTCTGCACGCATCAACCAAGCTGGGCGTCGTCATTTCCCGCCTGAACGAAAACTACTGGAAATCGGCTTATTGGAAGGCGAAGCGGCTGGATAGGCTGGATATTTAATGCCGTGCAATAAATAAGCTGTAGCCGGTGATTGGAAGAGTGGAAGAATATCCTCGGTTCCCCAGGAACCATTTCCAAGCCTTTCAACATACAGACGAATAGTAGGAATAGGGCGCGTCTCTTTTAGCCCAATCTTCAAAAATTCGTCAAGACCATCTAGCCCCGCGATTCAGGTCAGACTCCGGTTCGTGCGGATTTTTAGTAAATTCGCACCACATTTCTACAGTCGAAGCCGGGCTGCGGATGGGCCTTGCCCAGACGAGCTGGCAACCAGGCCCCCAAAATAGGATAATAGCGGGCTGCGCAGAAAAACCCATTACCTGATTTGCTCCCGCGCTTACTCTACCGCGCTTACCTACCGCACTTACCTCATATGCTGCCATCCATCGAACAACGCCTTTCCCTTGAACTCGGCGCCAGGCCCGCACAGGTAGCCGCCGCCATTGCCTTGCTCGACGAAGGCGCGACAGTGCCATTCATCGCGCGTTATCGGAAGGAGGCCACGGGCGGGCTGGACGATACGCAGTTGCGCCTGCTGGAAGAGCGGCTGGGCTATCTGCGCGAACTGGAAGACAGGCGCGCCGTAATCATTGCTGCTATCGAAGAGCAGGGCAAGATGACACCGGCGCTGCGGGCTTCCCTCACGGATGCGGAAGACAAGACGCGGCTCGAAGACCTGTATCTGCCCTTCAAGAAAAAGCGCCGTACCAAGGCGCAAATCGCACGGGAGGCCGGGCTGGAACCTCTGGCGGATGCACTGCTGGCAAACCCGATGCTGCAACCCGAGGAAGAAGCCGGCAAATACCTGAAACCCGCTTTTACCAGCGATCAAGGCGACAATCCCGGCGTGGAAGATGCCAAAGCCGCGCTTGAGGGCGCGCGCCACATTCTCATGGAACGCTTTGCCGAAGACGCCACGTTGCTTCAGTGGCTGCGCGAATATCTGCTGAGCGCATGGCATGGTGGAGTCGAAGATTATCGAAGGCAAGGAAGAGGCCGGCGCCAAGTTTGCGGATTATTTCGACTATTCCGAAAAGATCGGCACGATTCCCTCCCATCGCGCCCTGGCCATGCTCCGTGGCCGCCGCGAAGAAATCCTGCATGTTGCGACTTGCGCCTGGATTCCGAAGCGGAAAAACCAAAATCGGATGCGCCGCATAACCCTTGCGAAGCACACATGGCCGCGCACTTTGGCATCCGGCATAAGAACCGGCCCGCTGATGCATGGCTGAGCGATACGGTGCGCTGGACCTGGCGGGTGAAAATTTTTCCTGCATCTGGAAAACGAGCTGATGGGCGCACTGCGCAAGCGCGCGGAAACCGAGGCGATCAACGTCTTTGCCCGCAACCTGAAAGCGCTGCTGCTGGCTGCTCCCGCCGGGCCGCGTGCCACGATGGGTCTCGACCCCGGCTTGCGCACCGGCGTGAAGGTCGCGGTGGTGGATGCGACCGGCAAGGTCATGGAAACCGCCGTTATTTATCCCCACCAGCCGAAGAACGATTGGGAGGGATCGCTGCATATTCTGGGAAAGCTGGCCGAAAAATACAGGGTATCGCTGATTTCCATCGGCAACGGCACCGCATCGCGGGAAACCGACAAGCTGGCGAAGGACCTGATCAAGCTGCGCCCCGAGCTCAAGCTGACTTCGATCGTGGTGTCGGAAGCGGGCGCGTCGGTCTATTCCGCTTCCGAATTCGCCTCGCGCGAATTGCCCGACATGGATGTGTCGCTGCGCGGCGCGGTATCCATTGCCCGCCGCTTGCAAGACCCGCTGGCGGAATTGGTAAAGGTCGATCCCAAATCCATCGGCGTCGGCCAATATCAGCACGACGTCGCACAAACCCAGCTGGCGCGCTCGCTCGATGCGGTGGTCGAGGATTGCGTCAACGCGGTGGGCGTGGATGTCAACACGGCCTCGCCGCTCTTGCTGGAAAGGGTTTCCGGGCTTAACAGTACCGTCGGCGCAAAGCATTGTCGCTTATCGCGACAAGCAAAGGCATGTTCACCTCGCGCGCGGCTTTGCGCGAGGTGCCGCGCCTGGGCGACAAAACCTTCGAGCAGGCGGCAGGCTTTCTGCGCATCATGAACGGCGATAACCCGCTGGATGCCTCCGCCGTGCATCCCGAATCCTATCCGCTGGTGGAAAAAATCATCGCCGACCTCAAGCAGGATATCAAATCGCTCATCGGCAACGGCCAGCTATTGAAATCGCTGAATCCGGCAAAGTATGCGGACGAGAAATATCGGCGTACCGACGATCAACGATATCCTGGGTGAACTGGAAAAGCCGGGCCGCGACCCGCGCCCGGAGTTCACTACTGCGGCATTCAAGGAAGGCGTGAACGAGATGAAGGATCTTGCGCCCGGACATGATCCTGGAAGGCGTGGTGACCAATGTCGCCGCGTTCGGCGCATTCGTCGATATCGGCGTGCATCAGGATGGGCTGGTGCATATTTCCGCGCTTGCCGACACGTTCGTGAAAGACCCGCATGCCGTGGTCAAGGTGGGGCAGGTCGTCAAGGTCAAGGTGGTGGAGATCGATGAAAAGCGGAAGCGGATTGCGCTGACCATGAGGCTGACGGATAACGCGCCGCAAGGGGGAAAAAGCGGAAGTAAAGGCTGAACAGGGGAGCAGCCGGAAAGAGTCAGCCACCAGACACAACAATCAAATCAGAAACAGAAACGGGAACCCGACCAATACCGCAATGGCTGCGGCTTTTGCGAAGCTGAAGAGTTGATAAGGGTCAGTTCGAATGATTTAAAAGAAAATGTAAAGAGCTTTATCTCTGTTTCATGCCAAACTTTAGATATCCGTAAGCTGGCCTTTTATCTCGATGTGAGGATTTACCGATTGATAGAAAATTTGCCCGATGTTCCGCCCGCGGTCCCGTTACTTCTTTTTGAGGTGTTATCAAAGGGTAAAGACTGGGATGATTCCCGCCGCAGGCTGAAGGCCTTGTTACCAGAACTCAAGGATCAAAGCGAGGCCTATGAGTTGGCGAGTGTTCAATCACGGATTCCCGCTGATCCTCGTCGACTGGAGGTCTACCTCGACGGGGGTTTGAATTTGCTTAATAGGGAAGCTGGTTGCAATGCATTGGAGTGCCGAAGGAGCGCGGCAATTCATCTTGCTCGCAGCATTGGTCTGATGGCCGACACGGTTTGGCTTACTGATTATCTAACAGAGAAGTTTTGCAGGTTTGGGCGAATTACGAACCAGAAACTGGATGAGGTAATAGAAGATGCAGTTATACTGTTTGAACTGATGCCGTTAATTTTTGCTGGAATTATTAAATTCCGGCCTCCTTGGATTTCAGCATGCAACGACTGCTTGAATGACTTCAACTACGAAGTGGAGAAAATTGCTGACCTGCTTTTTGAAGAGTATTCAACGGAGTTTTCGGTCGAATCGGTCGACGGTGATGTTTCGTTGAGTACGGGAAATCTCTACAGCCCACCTCTTTACCTTAAGATTGTACCGAACAAAAAAAAGATCACTACAATCGAACCTTCTGATAAATTTATCCGTGACGCCATTTATTCAGCTGTTCATTCCGCGCTATGGGTAGGCCGCGAGGCAGTTATTGGCGGGGGAGCGATCTTCTCAAACTCTAAGATAGGCTTGGCCGGGCTGGTCCATTATGAAGGCAGGGTTACAACCCGCTCGGAGTTACAACTTCTTGATGACCACCGAAGTATTAATTTGCCTTGGGTAAGCGACCTAAGCGTGTCCCAAATTGTTGACCTTCGGAAAGAAGCATCTAAAGCTTTGCCTATGTTTCGGGAAACGTTAGCCAAGCGCTTGACAGTTTCATCTTTTAAAGACGGCGATCTTTCCGCTAGGGATATTATTAATGAGCTTCGGCAGCAGGTAGTAGACGTTCGCAATGAGTTATCGAATACGCGGCGACATTCCGCACGCTTCTGGAAAACTTCCTACATGACGCTTGGCCTCGGATTATCGATGTATGGCATCGCAACTGACCAGGTTGTTCCAGCGCTAGGTGGGCTACTTCCTCTCTTCCAGCTAATCATGAATCATAAGACCGGCACCGAAAGGGAAATTGATCGGCTGGAGCGGAGGCCCGGATTCGTGTTGGTCAAGGCTCAGGACATCCTCTCGCACGCCATTGACTAACAAAAAAGAACTGCTGCACATCGCAGCATGAGTCGGCGAACCTCATGCTCTACCAATCCACAACTTGATGTAACAACTATTGTGCCTGATGGTTCTTACGCCAGAAAAATGCCCAGAAACTGTGTCTTGACCCAGGTGGATTCCGCCGGACTGGCGTGCTGATGATGGTAGGCGCGGCCTGCCAAGCGCGCCTGTCTTTTTGGCCGATCAACTGACTACCCTCTTTAATACCAGTTTACTCAGCGCCGGAAGGATAATAAACGTGCAAACCATGATCCAGAATATGCCTATGGTAATGATTAAGCCCATGCTGGAGATGCCGGCGTGCGGCGAGAAAGCCAATCCTCCGAAGCTGGAGGAGGTGGTTAGTGCCCCGAAAAATATGGCTCTGGCGGTGCTGGACTGGTAAATATCATGGCCTTCGGAGCCGGAAAGTGATTCGCGCAGCTTTACGAGCATGTGAATGCCGTTGTCGACCCCCAGCCCCAATAACAGCGGCAGGGCGATGATGTTGGCAAAATTGATGGGAGTGTTGGTGAGCGCGGCACAGGCCATGGTGAAGAGTCCCGCGAGTATGAGCGTTGTCATGACCAGCGCTGTATCCAGGATGCTGCGCCGGATGGCGAGCAGAACCACTGCGATGGCAATCAGGGCAATCACAATGGCCTGCTGAAAAGCTTTGATGACTTCGTTCATGGATTCCCAATAGATGATCGGCAGGCCGGTTGTTTCAGGGGCGACCGATTGCACTTCGGTAATGAATTCCTTCAGGTTGGCCAGATGGTTCAGGTCTTTTTTGGGAAAAATCTGGATGCGATACCAACCGTCCTTGCTCAGCCATCGGTCGCTGATATCAGGAGGCAAGTCGTCCAGACTGATGGGCCTGGCTTCCAGGCTGGTCGATAATTCCTTCATGACCAGCGGCAACGTGCCGAGCAACGCGGTCTGAATTCTTTCAATGAAAGCCTTTCGGCTCGGTTCTGGCCGTGCATCGAGCTCCATCAGGATTTCCTGCAATTCCTTTTTCAGGCTTGTCAACGACGCATGGTCACGGGCATTGGATTTTTGGGGCAGGACGGCGTCGATGGTTTTTATCAGACTGGGTGATGCTGGGGGCCGGGTCGACACCGGTTTCCAGTTGGGGGAAATGCTGCACCTGCGGCCCAAGCATCAGCGCCAGTTCTTCAATCAAGGCGAGTTTTTCGTCCTGGTCTGTAGGCTGAAGGTCAAAAAGACTGATGGTCTTGCCAACCGAAGCCAGTGACGACAGTTTTTTTTGCAGAATTTTAGTGCTGTTCTCATCCCTGGTCAGGACGTTCAATGTCATCGGTGAGGTGTCTTCGTCTTCCATCAATCTTTTGAATGCGATAACCGATTCAGTATTCGGATCGCGCAGCTCGATCGGATTGAAATCGGTTTTCACGTTAAATGCCAACGCGATGGAAAGCAGGGCAAGAACGAGGGTGGCGACGGATACCTGTTTGGCATAACGGATCGGTAGGACCGCCAGTTTATGTGATAGGTTTGAAAGAAAATGCTGACCTTTCTCCTGACCGAACTTCCCCGGAGCCGGCAGGATTTTCAGCAGGGCTGGCAAGGAGACCAGGGTGATCAGCAGGCAAATAAACAGACTGGTCCCTGCCAGCAGGCCAAGCTCGGCAACACCCTTGTAATCAGTCGGCATGAAAGCGTACAGCCCGATGGATGTGGTTCCGGCTGCCAATAACAGCGAGGGGCCCACGGTCATGAAGGTATCGCGCAACGCAAGCTCTTTATTAGGAAGCTCTTTATTGGCCAGCTCTTTATTGCCCTGCGCCTTCAAATTGTCCTGATAGCGCAGGCAAAAATGAATGGCATATTCCACGCCCAGACCGATATTCGATACCGCAAAAGCGAGTGAAATCAGGTTTAATTCCTTCACGGCAATAGCCGCGAATGCCCCGCAGAAAACCATGCCCAACGCCAGGGTCAGCAACGTGGCTACTGTAAGCAAAATGGATCGGTAGGCAACCAGCAATATAAACAACACCAGGACAACGGAGAAAACGCTGGCGGTAAAAGTGCCGGTGCTCATGCCTGCAAGCTCATCATCTTCAAGTCCGACTTCGCCCGTCACCCAAACTTTGACAGGCGGCAGACCGGGTTCCTGAATATCCGCGGCGGCTTTGCGGATGGCCTCGATCGCGCCCTGGGCCGGGCGGATATGCGAGTGATCGAGCTTGGGCAAGGCGATGATGAATTCCTTGCCGGAGCGTTTTCTCTTCTCGGCAATCAATGACTCCCAGGAGAGCAGGATACCTTCGCCCTTGGCTGTTTTATGCAAGACCAATGCGATCTTGTCAGCCAGCGCAGCCATATCGATCGGGATAACCGGGGCCGTGTCCGTTGCGTCCCTACGCTCCTTTTGTGTGGTTTTGGGGACCGTGGCCTTCAGTGCATCCTCGAAAATTGAAAAAAAACCGGCTAGATTGGGCTGCTGGGCAATTCTGCCGATAAACGGCTGGGCAACCGACAGGTCGCTGGATAAGGTCTGCAACTCGCCGGTATCCAGATAAAGCAGGCCGTTCTGGCGGAAAAACTCATTGTCATTCGGGATATAGGCGGACTTGAAGTGATCCGTGTTGTTGCTGAGCAGCCCCAGCAGTTTTCTACTGGCGGACTTGGTCAGTTCAGGCGTATCCGACTCGACCACCAGCAGCAGCGTGCTCAAATCCTGTGAAAAAGCCTGTTCATAAAGGCGGCGGTATTGCTGAAAAGGCGCATCGGGGGCAATGAGCTTGCCGGTATCGGTATCGATGGTTAAATGGCCGACCGTGTAGTGGACGGCCAGAACTCCGAGCGCAACCAGCATCGACAGCGCGGTAAAAGGATGGGCAAGCGTCCACTTTCCCAAAAATTCGTAGCTGCGGGCTGTTAACATAATCGATCGGGGCCGGGTTCGATAATTTGATAATTTGTAGTGAGATTCGCTTGACCTGATAGTAGCTTGGCAAAGGGCGAGGCTGCCCGGTTTGATATCGGTTGCGGATCTTTATCCAATCGGGATACGTTAGCGCAAAGATATAACCTCATTGTAGTGTAGTGTTCAACCGAAGGTTATCAAGCGCAGGCGAATTGTTCCTCGTGTTTAACCTAACGACCTAGCCGGAATCAGCAGAGCATTCTTGAGCCAGCTCTAAAACGAAAGCGCGTAGGGATGATAAAAGTGCTGAAAGCTCTCGCACGAGCGCTGGACCTGCCAATGGACGTTCTGGCGGATGTGAATGGTTAATAACTGGACCGGAGAGAAAAACCTTGGTTTCATGGAAATGCGCAGCTAAAAAGCAGGGGTGAGTATCCAATGACTACACTGATTCTGATGCGTCATGGTCACGTTGAAGGTATTTATCCTGAGCGCTTTCGGGGACGCGCCGAACTACCGCTCAGCCCGCTAGGCGTGCGTCAGGCCCAAGCGCTTGCCGACCGGGTATCAGTCCGTTATACGCCGGTGGCGCTATACACCAGTCCCCTGGGACGATGTATGGCAACCGCCATTCCCATCTCTCGCATAATGAATATTCCATCTCAGCCGCTAATGGGTCTGCAAGACCTCGACTATGGAGAGTGGCAGGGCTTCACCCATGAGGCGGCAGAGCAACAATGGCCAGCCCTTTATGAGACCTGGAAGGCAAGGCCTCATCTGATGCGTTTTCCCGGAGGGGAGTCACTGCAGGATCTGGTCGTACGTACTGCTGACGTGGTGCGGGAAATGTTATTACGATATCCCGATGACTCCGATCAAGTGCTACTGATGGCGCATGACAGCGTAAACCGCGCAATCTTGCTTCAATTGCTGGATCAGCCGCTTTCAGCCTACTGGAGGCTCGAACAGAGTCCTTGCGCAATCAGTGAAATCATTATCGATAAGGAAAAAATAAGGACACGGTACATAAATGATACAGCTCATCTTGAGGGCTTGGCCCCCGACCCGTTAACCGACGGCGTGATCTTACGTCTTATGGATGCAGCATCAGTGTCCGTGCGAACAAAGCATTCACTGACGTTGATTTATAACCCATTGCTAGCGGCTGGGGCAGGAATCTGCGACAGGAACGTATCTCTCAAATAGGAAAGCTTACGCATCCTTTCATTTACCTCATGGTTAATCACCACCGGGGGCAAGATAAGCAGAGTAGCCGTCTAAGTCAGGAAATAGCGTGCCTTGATGTATCTGGGCGTTTCTTAACTGTCTTAAAAGGTGTTGCTTTCGGTCACGGGGAACGAAGTATTTTTTTATGTTCTTCCACGGTAAATTTTTGTTGAAAACTTTATCGAGAGCTGATTCATCGAAAAGTGTCGGATTGAGAATTTCCACTCTGAGAACCATGGTTAATGTTTTTCTGTTAGCTTATCCTTATTGGGAACAATGCTACCTGCGTACCCCGCGTAGATAAACCTTGCGGCTTGGGCTTCAATTCTTCTTGTAAAAACCAGCGGCACTATTATCATCGGCCCGCGCGCTCGTTCGAGTTTAATATTTCGGTTATCGAAATTTTCTACATTCTTCGCAATGTTTTGCCCGATCCTGATGGTTAGTTTTTTTTCATCGCGAAACTGTTTATCTTGTAATTGCATCACATAGAAAGCTCCATCGTTTTCACCGTGATCCTTCCATGCCGAGAAATATAAAGCTACCAGAGGATTAATGGTCCAATCTAAGAGCAAGGTGGGTAATCCATGATGTTGAGCAACGCATAGCCACTCCCAATCGGATGGATGCTCTCCTTGCCACGGGCGGTTGTTCTGCAGATATAAGTGTACCGCGTACCTTTTGAGCCTCTGCAATATTCTGGTTTGTATCTCGATGACGCTTGACTGGTCCTTTATGAGACCCGGCATGCCATGCTCGCCCAATAAAGTCGAACCTCGGATAAGTTTAGGGATAAGAGACCACTCATAACTCCATTCGCCCCGAAAATAAAAGCTTGGGGAGCCACCCTGATCCAAACCTTGACGGCCTAATATTTCTAGCAAATCCTCAATATCTGCGATTTCCTTGGTTTCTTCCTTAATACTCATCTGGTTTTTTTCTCCCCCTTGGCTCATCTTTAATACGCACGAGAAAACATATGGCGTAACAGTATAAACATTGCAGTTTACTCCTGCTGCTCGCATCAGACGATATACAGCGAGGCGGGGCAGCGTAAAGCCGCGCTTGCAAACTCCCATGTACGGGCCCAGAGTGGCGGGCACAAGTCTCAAGTTATTTCGTTGTGGGCGCCTGGCAATCAGACCTCATCAAAGAAGGCTGCAGCTATTTTATCCACTCCAGTCCTTTTGGCGGTCGAAGGAACGCGAGTTTTGTGATTGCTCTGGGCCTGCACTTTAGCGCTTTGACCATATCTCTACCACTTGAATGGTTTGAGTTCGGGGCCGACGATATGCCCCCCGCATGGCTTACGTCATGGAGAAAGTGGGCTGCATACCAAATTACCACATCACTATTTTCCACAACTTCACCGTTGAGAAATTTATCGAGATTCGCTTGTGTGGATACGTTACCCCGTCGTCAATCTCGGCGCCGTGGTATTTTAATACCCATATATCTCCGACCCCGTAATTGCTGGCGGTGCCGTTGTTAGGCCCCGGAATCAGCTCGTAGCCTTCGCCGGTTAGGGTATTTCTTACCCGCCATTTCCGATGGCGGGTGTTATCTTTCATGTGGCGGATTTCGTGCTTTTTTGTTATGCCAGTGCAGGCCGGGAAATAGTGGAGGATCATTGAATTCCTCGACAATGTTGCTTCCCGGCGTGCGATATCGAAATCCAGCCTCCAGTAAGCATGGTGGTGGTGAACCTTGCATGTGCAAGGGTTGTTTATAGCCGAAAAACCGAAGCGCGGGCGGATGGTACCATCTGCATGGAGGCGCCACTCGCTTATATAACGATACCAGCCCGCCTGCATCTCGCTCACTAGCACTACCTCCTGGCCTTGTACATAAATCGCGACACCGCGGAAATTGCCTGTATCCGTTCCGCTGTCAAGCAGTGTCTTTGCCGGGTTTGAGCAGAGCCGGACCCCAGGAATAATATCGGTCCCGACCGCCTCAAAGCAGGTCTCGGAATTTTGCCAGTCGCGGTACGTCGGGCGCACCCCGCGTTGATCCCATCCTGGAAATATTCCACATTAGGATGGCACATGAGCTCGATAGAGCACCCGCTTGCCGTGGTAATCGACAAAGCCGAGCTCGATTCCGGAGCCGTTTCTTCCCGATGAGGCGGCTGGTCTTGTAACGAGAAAGTGCCAAAGCACCGTGGAGCCCCGGCTAACGGTTACCCTTACCTGGCCGGCATTTCCGCTCGGCGGGCAGCCCCCGCCGGCAGGCGCGCCACACGTATTGCTTGATGGCAAAGCAACATTGGGCACCTCATGCACCACCGTATCATGAATCATGTTCACGCCTATAATTCGATGCTTTTTTTCATTATTGGGCGCAAATAAACCGACAGCGAGCGTGCGCTCGACGCGGCCATCGGGAAGCTCCATCTTGATCAAAGGCGGCATGGGACGGTAGGGGATGAGGCGGCGCTCCCGAAGCGCCGGCCCGAACTCGGGATCATTTAGCAGCGTCTTCGTTGCCGCTTCAAATTCTTCCTCGGTTGGGAGCGGCTGGAGACCGGACTCTTCCACCGTCAAACCTTCCAGTTGGTCAAGCCGGCCATCGGCGATAAGAGTACGATTGTTTGTGTAGTCATAAATCATCGTCCGATAAAACTGGGGCTCAACAGGGTTATCGGTCTTTTCTTCAGGCTCGATCGGCTGGATGGAAAGTATTCGGTAACGCGCGCCCTTCAGGTGTTCTTGAATTGAAGCATGCTGTAGTAATGTCTGCGAATGAGCATTGATCGCTTCTTGCGTAGCGGACCAGGGAACAACTTTTACATTGAGGTCGGTGTCTTTTTCGTTCATGGATAGGGCCTCCGAATGGTGATTGTGTCTTCGACAACGCGAATCTCGAACTCATTTAATCTCGTTGCTTAACTGAACGATAGATGAAATCCATAAAAAAATCGTACGGGAATGGTTAAATATCAGTTAAATTTTGGTTAAATTGGTTTTCCTTTTAATGAAAACAATCGGCGCACTACTTCCGCGCAGCTAACGAAACGCGCAATGACTACACTGATTCTGATGCGTCATGGTCATGTTGAAGGTATCTATCCCGAGCGCTTTCGGGGACGCGCCGAACTACCGCTCAGTCCGCTAGGCGTGCGTCAGGCCCAAGCGCTTGCCGGCCGGGTATCAGTCCGTTATACGCCGGTGGCGCTATACACCAGTCCCCGGGACGATGTATGGCAACCGCCATTCCCATCTCTCGCATAATGAATATTCCATCCCAGCCGCTAATGGGTCTGCAAGACCTCGACTATGGAGAGTGGCAGGGCTTCACCCATGAGGCGGCAGAGCAACAATGGCCGGCCCTTTATGAGACATGGAAGAGGAGCCTCATCTGATGCGTTTTCCTGGAGGGGAGTCGCTGCAGGATCTGGTCGTACGCACGGCTGGCGTAGTGCGGG
>CAVUXR010000026.1:0-43153 GCA_963745455.1 uncultured beta proteobacterium | reverse complement strand
ATAGCGAAACAACAAATGGGGAGGTGATATGAATATAGCCTGGAGTGACAAGGTGAAAGAATATGCGAATATAGGGAAGAAGTCGTATGCGAACATACTATGACAGACCCAATGGCGAGGGCGGCCGAACGCCAGGTATCGAAAAAAATATAGGCTAAATAGGCTGAAATATGGGAATAAATAATGGGATAGATATAAGCTCGTCACTGTCAGCCACATGCAATTGTGGCTTACCGAACAGAACTCCCGAGCTATGGAAGTTAGTGTTGGCCCCGTTGGAATTGCAGATAGCCGCGAATAAGAATTTGCCCATGCTCATACCCGACAGAACCTATTCAACCATCATTTCCACCCGGAGGTTTTATGCCAACAAGCCCAAGCACCACCACCAACCGAACCACGACACGACGGACCTCGACCAGCAAAACGACCAGCACCTCGAAAAAAGACGCGATCAAGCTGCTGACCGAGGATCACGCGAAAGTAAAAAAATTGTTCAGGGAATATGAAAAACTGTCCAAAAAGGAAGATGAGGACGGGAAGGAAGAGTTGGCGCAACAGATTTGCAAGGAGCTGACCATACATGCACAACTGGAGGAGGAAATCTTCTATCCCGCTGCACGGCAAGCGATAAAGGATGACGATTTGCTGAACGAGGCGCTCATCGAGCATTCCTCCGTGAAGGATCTGATTTCTAAAATCAAGTCGATGAAGACTACGGATCCGATGTATGACGCAGTGGTCACAGTGCTACGAGAATATGTCACCCATCATGTACAGGAAGAGGAAGAGAAAATGTTTCCCAAAGTACAGAAATCCAAAATGGACCTCGAGGAAGTCGGTAGCGAAATAGCCGAGCGCAAGGAGGAGCTGATGGGCTCCTCCTCATGATAACTTCTTTTATTAGGAACGTGTGCTGGCGCACGGAAGGCAACAGTTCCGTATGTTATAAAAGTTACTGAGTTTTCGAGTAATGATATATACATGGAATAGATATATATGGAACCAGTCCCTGCATTATGCGGGTAATTAATCACCGCGCCGAGACAATAAAGCTTCATCTCAGTTCGGGAGATACTTTTTTAAATTTGCATACGTGGAGATCGATATGAGCTCAAACAGTAAGGACGATAAAGAAGATAAAAACCGGGATCAAGGGCGTGGATCGCACGAGGGTTCTGGATCACATGAAGGCCGTGGATCGCACGGCAAAGATAGCAAGGATGACAGAAGCGGGCATGGTACCAGCAACCGTGGTTTCGCCTCCATGGATGAGGACAAGCAGCGCGAGATAGCCAGTAAGGGCGGTCATGCCGCTCATGAGAAAGGGACCGCGCACGAGTTTAATTCCGAAGAAGCGCGCGAGGCAGGCCATAAAGGCGGCGAAGCAGTTAGCCAGGACCGCGAACACATGTCTGAAATCGGCCGTAAAGGCGGCGAAACGGTCAGCCAGGACCGGCGAACATATGTCTGAAATCGGCAAAAAAGGCGGCGAATCGGTCAGCCATGACAGGGAACATATGTCGGATATTGGCCGGAAAGGCGGCGAACACAGCCACGGTGGAACCTCCGATGAGCATTCGAAGGGGGGCAGCCATGGCAACAAAGGCAATCAGGACGATGATAAGTCACAGTCGGGCCGCGGGGGCTCATCCGAACAGCATGCCAAGGCAGGCAGCCAAAGCCATAAAAAAGATTAGCAACGTACGGCTGTCAAGCTGGTAATAAGACCTTTATGACGAAACGGGGGAGAGGGCTTGAGCCTCTCCCCCGTTTCTTTCTGTAATGGTCAGGATTTAATCAGTGAGGCAGAGAACAAAGAAAAAAGGTGAGACGAACTCACCTTTTTCTTCAATTCCTTATTTGGTATAGAATCGATCCAAGTAATCGATTTGTATAGTAAGGAGGTACGGCTGGACCTGCCGGATGACTATACCGCTAGTACTTATTCCCGCTTCCGCCGGTCTGCGAGCCTCCGCTTGTGCTTCCCGGCTGGGAACCGCCCGCGCCGGTATTGCCCGAACCCATGTCCGTATCTTTTTTGTGGGAGCCTTTCGTGTGATGCTTGTCGGATCCATGCCCGGATCCGTGCCCCTTGTCATGGCCTTTTTCGTGTCCCTTACCCTGGCGCTTTTCAGACCCTTGATCTTTATCGTATCCTTGGCCTTTATCGCCCTGCCCCTTCTCATACTGGCCTGAGGATCCTGATTGTCCCCCCATCGTACCCTGATCCGATGTGCCGCCTTGTGCATGTAGAGCTCCGGCTCCCCCCAGAGCCAGACGCCGCGGCTGCTATGGAAGGAATAATCTTGCTTTTCAATGTACTGATATGACCCATGGAAGACTCCTTTAAGATAAATTTGGAAAGAAAAAAGGTGAGTAAACCCACCTTTTTTCTTCGATTCAGTTATTTATCATGACTCTTTGCTAATCATTTTTATGGCTTTGGCTGCCGGCCTTGGCGTGCTGGGCGGATGAACCGCCTCTGGAAGAAGTAGATGAAGAACGGCTACTGGAGCCGCTTTTTCCCCCGTGCCCATGCCCGCCATGAGAGGCTTCACCGCCCTTTTGGCCGGCTTTGCGCGCCTCTTCCGAGTCAAACTCATGCGCGGTTCCCTTTTTCATGAGCCGCCTTTCCGCCCTTGCTGGCAATCTCGCGCTGTTTATCCTCGTCCATGGAAGCAAAACCGCGCTTGCTGGTGCCGTGGCTGCCGCTTTTTGCTGTTGGCATATTTATCTCCTGGTAAGCGAAATATAAAAAATTTCCGTTGACATTGTGCTTTCATTCTCAGTGAATGAATGCCTCCGGAAGAACTTTATCCCTGCCATTTAAAAAAGCCAAAAAAGCCGAGACGTGATTGCAGCTTAATAAACAGCCGTGCTTTTTTATGTACGGAGGCGCACATAAACGTAAATAATCAAGCCCTTCGCCATGAAATTCATGTAAAACGGAAACTCAGGCGGCAATGCAGATAATTCTTTGTCATTAAGATACGTAGCCATGCGCGGACCCTGACTCCCCGGCTTCATATAACGTGCCCTGCGGATGAAGAGGAGGAATCTTTTCCTGTTGATCGCTCCCTCTTTTGGCGGACATTTTATCGCCAAGGCTCGGCATCAGCTTCGACACCGCTGTATTGACGACCGCCATCGCGCCAACCTTTACATCACGCCCGCCTTCGGTCGCGGCTTTCAGGATTGCTTCCGCAACCTGTTCGGGGTTAATCAACGGCGGCGGCAACTTTGGTTCCCTGCTCATATAGTTTCTCGCATGCTGCGGAAAAGGCGTATTAACTGCCGTCGGCTGAATCAGCGTAATTGAAACCGGCGCCTTGTCGAGTTCTTCGATTTCCACGCGAAGCGCATCGGTAAAACCCTTGACTGCATGCTTGGATGCAGAATACATACCCTGCAAGGGGACTATGGCTTCGGATACCTCACTTCCCACATTAATGAGGGATCCGCGCTGCGCCTTTAAGTGGGGCAACGCCGCGAGAGAACCATTCACCACACCCCAAAAGTTGGTATCGAAAAGCCGCCGGCTATCAGCATCGCTCACTTCCTCCAGGCGACCATAAATCGATACGCCCGCATCGTTGATCCAGGTATCGATGCGGCCAAAGCGGGCTAATGCCTCCTGAACCGCGGCCTGGATTTTTTCCCGATCGGCAACATCTGCGACAACATATATCGCCTCGCCGCCGGCATTTGTGATCTGCGTCACCAGCTTCTTGAGCGTTTCAGCGCTGCGCGCGACAAGGACCACTTTGGCGCCGCGTTCAGCAGCCAGCTTTGCCGTGCAAAGGCCGATACCGCTGGAAGCGCCAGTAATAACCATCACTTGCTGATTTAGAGGTTTAAGAGAAGAGGCGGACATTAATTTCCTCCTGATGAATTCTTGGGATGTGAGTTTGGATCAAAAACTTGGGAAAGCGGCTTCTCATTCTCTCCCGGGCTATTGCCTTGCGCTTGCCGCATTTTTCTTGAATGCCGATGCGGTCTTTTGCCTTTCTGCAATTTGGGTCGGCTTTCGACAGACACTAGACTTTATTCCGCCGGGCGACTGTGCAGAAACGTACATATCGTTGACCGCGCAAGGTTACCAGGGACTCTGGATGATGCATTCGACGAATAAGTCGAGCTCGCTCGTAATCCGATTACAGGCGGAGCCACCTGCAACGGAGCAGTTATGAAAGGCAGGTGGACGAGACGTACATTGGGAGCGCGAATGGGCCATGGCCATTATGTCGAGGCCGTTGGTGCCCATACGGCGAGCAGATCCCTTAAATAGCAGCGAGCAGATCCTTCAGAATTTTGAAATTGACCGGCTTGGTAAGGTGATGATCAAAGCCGCTGGCTTTCGACTCCCGGCGGTCTTCCTCCTGGCCCCAGCCGGTCAGGGCGACCAGCGTGATATCGTTGAATTGTGGTTGTTCCCGAATGCGCCGCGCCACATCGTGCCCACTCATCCCTGGCATGCCGATATCCATTAAAATTACGCTTGGCCGGTAATCAGGGATTGCAGCAAGCGCCGCAGCGCCGCTGTTGACCGCCTGAGCATTAAAGCCTGCCGACTCAAGCAACATGCGCAGGACTTCGGCCGCATCCTGATTGTCATCGACCACCAGTACCCGCAGTCCCTCAGGCGCAGCGGGAGCCGTTTTCTCGGTTTCTTCGCTTTTCTCGCGTCCCGGCCCTTCCGACAATGGCAGGCGCACGACAAATTCACTGCCTCGATCTTTCCCCTCGCTCATGGCTTCGACGGTGCCCCCGTGCATTTTGACAAGGCGGTAAACCAGGTTGAGTCCGATTCCCAATCCCTCTTGCGTTCCGACACCATTGCGGCGCTCCTGGGCGAACATATCGAACAAGCGAGGCAGCATCCCCGGCAGGATCCCGATACCATTGTCGCGCACGGATATGACGGCATTGTTACCCTCCATGACGGGCAGCCAGCCAGATATGTCCACCTTGCCGGGTATATCGCGCCGCATTGTTGAGCAGGTTCGTAAATATCTGTTCCAGGCGCACACTGTCAGCATAAACGATCATTGGGGACTCACCGATACATACGCTCAGCTTGTGCTTGTTCTCGTTGATCAGCGGCAGGCTGGCATCAACGGCGTTACGTAACACAATGCTTAGATCCGTCGGGGCCCGCCGCAATTCGACCTTTCCGCTGGTGATTCGCGATATCTCGAGCAAATCATCCACCAGCCGCACCATATAATTCACCTGGCGGCTAATAATGGGCAATAGATGCGGAACGGCCGGCGCCCCGTCCGGGCGTGCCATCAGTGCCAGGGCGTTGGAGATTGGCGCAAGCGGATTGCGCAGCTCGTGCGCGAGTGTAGCGAGGAACTCATCCTTGCGGCGGTCCGCTTCCAGTAGCGCCGTTTCCGCGTTGACGGCCTCGGTAATATCTACAGACATGCCGACATGCCCGGCGTATTCACCCTCTGCGGTAAACCACGGCAGGGCATATGATTTCAACCAGCGCCATTCGTTTTTTGCTGTCTTTATGCGAACCCGATGCTGAAAGCGGGAGCATTCGCGTAGCGCCTGCTCGAAGGCCGCCAGGTAAGCTGGCGCATCCTCTGGATGAAGTATCGAACGCCAGCCGGACGGCTTGAGCTGCTCCAGATTCATCCCGACCATATCCATATAGCGCTGATTGAGATAAACAACATTGCCATGAGCATCGACCTGCCAGGTGAGAGCGGGAGACGCTTCAGATATCGCCCGAAATCGCGCCTCACTCTCACGCAGAGCCTGCTCCGCATGCTTGCGCTCGGTAATGTCACTGACATATGCGGCCGCCTCTTCCTCATCCAGTTGCCTCGCGGAAATCAATGCCCACCAGCGCGAGCCGTCATTGCGGAGGAACTCCTGTTCATAGGGAGCGGCGGCGCTCATGTCGAAGTTCCCAGCAGCGCGCAAGAGAATTTCGCTCCATTCCAGCGGAGTCTCAATATCGCAACAACGAAGCAGACCTGACGTCCCGTCCGCCCTGCCAAACCCGCTCATCTTTAAAAAGGCATCATTTGCTTCCGTGATCTCACCTTTCCGATTAAAGAAAGCGAAACCGACGGTGTCGAGCTCGAGCGTCCTGCGAAACTGCTCCTCGCTCGCGCGCAAGGCCTCCTCGGCTTGTTTGCGCTCCTGCACGCGTGCGGTCACGTCGATGCCATGCCCCAGCACGCGCTGGCAAGCGTGTTCCTCATCGACCAGTGGTAGATAGACTACATCAATGAGCCTCTCCTCAGGAGCTTCCCCGGGCTTCCGTACCACGGCTACCGGCAGCTCAAATCCTGCGTATGGCTCGCCTGTTGCCATGACTTTTATGAGATTTTCCTTTGCGCCGCATTCCGCAAGTTCCGGAAGCGCCTCGAACGCCGGGCGACCAATCAGCTCGCGATGGCCGACAAGCTTGTAAAAAGCTTCATTGGCAAATTCGAATACGAGTTTGGGACCTTGCAGCACGTAGAGGAATGAAGGGGCATTGCGAAAGATCTCCTCAAGCAGCCCGATCCGCTTCGCCTGCATCGCTTCCTTGAGCCGTATTCGCTCCGCCTCGCGATCTCGAGCGCGGACTAGTTCGGTAGTCTCGTTTACAGTCACCAGTACGCCGCCTGACGCGGCGGCTGATGTCGCGTCGCCAGGCATACCGCCTGGAATCGGGCTATAAGTGAGTTTGAAAAATGCCTCTTCCGGGCCGCCATTACGATCCAGGACCAGCCTCTGCTCATCGAATATCAGTGACTCGCCCCGCCGCATTACACCTTCGCAAACCGGGCCCACGAAATTCCAGGCTTCCGGCCAGCATTCGCTTACCATCTGGCCGAGCCCCCTGGGGTGCTTGCCGCCCATCAGATCGCGAAAGCGGTCGTTGTAGATCTGTATGAGGTTTGGCCCCCACAACAAAATCGCGGGCGACGGTAGCAACAGTATGATATTTACCGAGAACTGAAGGTGGGGAGACCACGCATGGATCGGTCCCAGCCCGGATTCCGCCCAATCATGGATAAGAATCAGCTCGCCCATTTCACTGCCACGCAACCAGTGAGGTATCTCAGACTGGTCTATCGATTTTGACGCCATTCCCGAATAATCTCCCCTTTAAAAATACGAGGCCACCCCACCCGTCGTTTAATATTCGCTTAAATTATGGCCGCATTACCGTTTTTTTTACGCCTATCATACGTTAAAAGCATCCGGCCGCAATGCTTGGGATGAGTTGGCTGGTGAATGCGATGTATGCCTGATGCAATTACTGATTATGTTCAGGCTTGCCGCGTTTCCCATCCCTCGATTGCCCATCAGCGATGTCTACCCTTCAAATCACTTGCGGCAAGCAATTTGTCTCTATCGCGAGATTTACGGAACGGCTTGGCTCCCATATAACTCCAACGGGATAAGGATAGCTTTTTACATCCCCCTTGTCCTCTTTCTTGAGGACGCTCTCTGTGCGAAACCGAATAGAAGAAAAAGGTTAAAACAAATCATCATGGCGATACTGAGCATATAGGATCGGAAATCGTAATGCCGCGCGACGGGCAGCAAGTCGTGCCACGGCTTCAGTATTCCGGTTTCAGGTAACCGCATTACCGCTCTTGGCGAGCATGGCTGTTACGAAGTGACGAAATTTAAGGATAACGATAATGGACGGTAACGAGGAAAAATTGCTGCATTCTGCTGCCCCGCAGGAATCCCGGGATTGCCTTACCGCCCCATCGGCACGCCAGTCCGCCGAGAGTGAGCCCGATCGGGTGAACGATACCCTGGAAGAAAAGGCACGGCAGTTGCATCGCTCCGTATCAATCCTGCAGGCGACAATCGAAGCGACGGCCGATGGCATCCTGGTGACCGATAGAGACGGTCAGGTGCTGCACTTCAATGAGCGCTACCTGCGCATGTGGGCCATTGACCGGAAGGCTGCCGATGCGAGACAGCACGAGCAACTGCTGAATTTTTGTTGCCGGTATCTTGTATCTCCGCAGCAACTCCTGGACAGAACAGCGGAGATTTACGCGATGTGGCCGCCCGACAGTTATGACTTACTGGAGCTTGTTGACGGCAGGGTGTTCGAGCGGATATCTCAAATTCACTATAGCGATGGGCAGAGCATAGGCCGCGTCTGGAATTTTCGAGACATCACAACGCGCAGGCATGCTGAAGAAGCCGTAAGGGAGAGCGACGAGCGCCTGTGCTTTATGGCTGAGGCAATGCCACAGAAAATATTCACTGCCCGGCCCGACGGCGCTCTGGACTATTTCAATCAGCAATGGAAAGATTACTCCGGTCTGGCTCCCGAGCAGATGCAAGGATGGGAATGGGCAAAACTCATTCATCCGGAGGACGCGAAGGAAACTGTCGGGCAATGGCAGCGATCGGTTGGCACGGGACAGCCCTTCCAGATGGAATGCCGCTTCCGCCAGGCTAACGGGGAATACCGCTGGCATTTGACCCGGGCCCGGGCTAAACGGGACGCAAAGGGAATATATCGATGTGGGTAGGTTCGAGTACCGATATCGATACAATAAAGCGTGCGGACGAGGAGAGAAGACAACTTCTCGAGAACGAACGCAACGCCAGGAGCGAGGCCGAGCGAGCCAACCAGTTGAAGGATGAATTTCTTGCAACCCTTTCCCATGAGCTCAGGACCCCCCTCAACGCGATCCTTGGATGGTCGCAGCTCATCCTGCAGGGAACGATGAGCAAAGAGCACATCCAGCGGGGGCTGGAGATCATCGAGCGAAATGCTCATGCACAGAATAAACTTGATCGAGGACCTTCTCGAAATGAGCAGCATTATCTCCGGGAAGGTCAGACTTGATGTGCAGCGCCTGGATCTTGCCAATATCGCCGAGGCGGCGGTCGAGTCGGTGGCTCCGGCGGCGGAAGCAAAGGGAATCCAGCTTCGAAAACAAATCGATCCCGCGGCAGGAGTGGTCTCAGGCGACAATAACCGGCTCCAGCAGATAATCTGGAATCTGCTTTCGAATGCGGTTAAATTTACGCCAAAAGAGCGGAAGTATTGACGTTATTGTCGAACGCGTATCTTCGCATCTTGAAGTTACGATTAAGGACTCGGGGTTGGGCATCAAACCTGAATTTCTGCCCCATGTTTTTGACCGCTTTCGCCAGGCGGACTCTTCCCTTACCCGGAATTATGGCGGCCTCGGCCTGGGACTCGCCATTGTCAAACAACTTGTGGGTCTTCACGGAGGAACCGTTCGCGCCGAAAGCGCACGGCGAGGGGAAGGGGGCATCATTTATCATAACTCTTCCGCTCGCTCCCATCCGTGACAGAAAAGACTTGGGGCATGCCCTGGCACAGCTGTCCGCCTCGGATAGCGAGCACATCATGCTGTCCGGAATAAAAGTACTTGTCATTGATGACGAACAGGACGCTCGTGGACTTATCAAGGAGGTTCTTACTCAATGTGAGGCGATTGTGACCACCGCCGCCAACGCCGAGGAAGCACTGGATATCCTGATGAAGCTAGAGGCCGGATGTGATGATTAGTGACATTGGCATGCCGGAAAAAGATGGTTTCCAGCTTATTCGCGAGGTAAGAAGTTTTCCCGCAACTCAACGGGGGAAAACCCCCGCTATTGCGTTGACCGCATTCGCCCACTCCGAAGACCGGACGAAAGCTATGCTTGCCGGCTATCAGATGCATCTTTCAAAACCCGTCCAGGCGCATGAGTTGATCGCAGCCATCGCCAATTTGACTGGATGGACACGGCAATCCATCTTGTAACGGCACAGACAGGTTGTCTTGTTTTTCTTCGATCCTCTGCTAGGATGAAATTTGTCCTCATCTATTTCCCTGCATGGAGTGAGCGATGGATATCGAGCTACAGATCAATAACAGCGCCGACCGGCGCGCCCGATACGTTACATGGGCGCCGTCCCCCTGCAAAATCAGGCTGACTGATACGGCGGGGCTCACGCAAGCCGCAGCCGTGACACTCAGCAGTAAATCAAGTGACACGGGGGGAAACGTCGTGTTCTATTCAAGCCCTGCCGGATCCCCGGCAGGAGAGTTGACGCTCACCCTGCCTCTCAATGGCTCTTCAGTCGGATTTTTTGTCGCGGGTCAATTCGGCAGGCCCAGTCTTGCCGACGGAGACACGACCATTCAGGTCAGATCCGGAACGGGATTGATTGGGGAAGTCCCAATAATGGTTCGTATCCGTAAAGATGCCACAACGTTATCGGCTGATGAGCGCAATCGGTTCATTGCCGCGTTTGCCAGATTCGACAACAGAGGTACCGGCCGCTTCGCGGATTTTCGCAATATGCATACCGCGGCGGGTTCCCCCGAAGCGCACGGCCAGCCCGGATTTCTCCCTTGGCACCGTGCTTATCTGCTCGACCTGGAGCGGGAATTGCAGAATATCGATCCTAGCGTGACGTTGCCTTATTGGCGCTTCGACAGGCCTGCGCCCGGGTTGTTTACCCCGGATTTCATGGGAGAATCCGGCAGACTGGGCACTGTCCGGTTTTCATCCGGCAATCCGCTTCAATTCTGGGTAACAGATGGCGTGCAGGGGATTGTCCGGCGGCCTCTTTTTGATACCGAAACCGAAAGCGCCATCGACGTCCTGTCGGAAAACGAAACAATCGGGCTGGGCGACGCGTTTGTTGACTTTGAGGAAATGGAAGGCAACCCGCATGGATCGGCGCATGTGTCTTTCGGAGGTTCGATCTCGAGCATTCCAACTGCTGCGAAAGACCCGCTGTTTTTTATGCTTCACGCCAATGTGGACCGATTGTGGGCGAAATGGCAGGCGCAGTTCGGCCGGTTCAACCCCACTCAGGGAAAATCGTTCGATACCAACGCGGCAGGCGGCGGGAACCGTATCGGCCATAATCTGCCCGATAGCATGTGGCCATGGAACGGAGTTACGACTCCGCCGCGCCCATCCACGGCTCCCGGCGGCGGACTCGCCAATTCTGTTTGTGCGACCATGCCCGGCCCCCGTCCCGCGGTACGCGATTGTTTTGACTACCAAGGGAAGGTAACGCCCACTTCCCGCCTGGGGTTCGATTATGATGATGTGGCGTTTTGATAGTTTTGGCATCTTCATCTTATTAATTCGTCTCATTCTGGCCTCATCCAAAGAGGAGATCTCACCATGACCGAACCAACGACAGGCCGCTCCAAGCGATCGAGCGAATCCTATGCCGCTGCCCTGAAAACGGCAACAAGCGCGGACGAAGATGCCGGCAAGCGCGTTGCAGCCTTCGCTGGAGTCGCCCGGGCCATCTGCGACGACAAGGAAAAACTGGAAGACGTCATAAAAGTCCTGAAAGATACGCAGTCGCCGCAGACCGTGCGATTGGCCGCGCTCAGGGCGTTGCAGTCGGCAAGCTTCAGCGTCGTCAAGTTCAACCACTGCCGCCCTGAGTATCTTGCGGCGCTCAGGTCGCTGATAGACGACCCCGACCCCGAGCTTCGCCAGCGCGTGCTGGGAATACTCGCGCGTGAGCAGGATGGTTACACCCAGCAGCGGCTGCTTGAAGGGCTGCAGCAACCTGAGAAAGCACTGGTGCCACCGGAAAAGGCCTTACAACTGCTGAGCTACGATATCCATGCCGATGCCTATCCGGTTGCGCGAGAAATTGCGAACAAACCGCCCAACCCCGCGGCAAGACGGGAGGCATTACGTCTGCTGGCCGCGGATCCCGCGTCGGCTTCCACGTTCGAGGGGATCCTGCGAGACAAGAACGAGCCACTGGAAATACGCCAGCTTTCGGCATCAGCACTCCATTCCCTGGCGCCGAAGAAAATGCAAGCGTACGCGCGCGACATTGTCCTTGACGATTCTGAGAGTGACGAACTGAAAACGATCAGCCTGACTGCACTGACGCATTTTGGCGATGAGGCGGCCGTATCGGAGGATGATCCGTTGCAAAAAAAAGTCGATACGCTCAAAGAAAACGAAGCTTCCACGCCGGATTTGAAAGGCTCGGCACAGAACTTTCTAAAGAAATACCGCAAGTAGGAAGACTGCTTAGGGGCGCCCGATGGATGACTTAATGCCCGAATTTCCATTGGAGAGTCAGGTGTCGGAGCTTCAATTCTCCATTCTTGTGGACGAATTGAAATCGGACCCTGGCCCGGTCTGACCTGTTGATAGATCTTCTGCGCGAAGATCATCCCATCTATGATCAGCGCGGCACCGCAGCCACGATCCGGATGCGCGGTTGGGTCCTTCTGGCATTTGAACATCTGGGGCTGCCTGAAACGGCACTGCTTTTCGTGCTGGAAGAACTCGACAACGGGCGCGACGCCTACCTGGTCGCCGCAGCCGCCCGATCCTTGCGAAGTTACGCGCATCCCGCCGGGGCAATGGCCGCGTTCCTGGCGCGTGCCCTTGCTAATATCCAGTTTCATGATGACCTCGTCTGCCTGGATCGCTACGGCGGATACGCGATATCCCAAGGGAATACCACGGGGAATACTAGGGGAATACTGCGCCGGGTACTGCAGCGGTGGGCACTACCGCAATCGATGAGCTGCTCGCCACGTTGCGTTGGCTTGGCCGGAGCGCGGAAGACGCCGCGCCCGGGATGGAGGCACTGCTCGCGGATAACCGCAAAGGAGGCGGCGGGCTTTCCCAGACTCAATTGCAGGAGTTGCATGCGATCCTTGAGTCCCTCGCCAGAGCCGAGCCTCTGCTTGAGCCTTCGTTTTCTCATTGCTGCGCTCTGCCGATGTCGATCGGCTCTTTTCGCGATTGGCTCGGCGATATAGGGTCGTATGCGCGGCCAAGTGAACAGGATGCCGGGTCGATCGTTTTCGAAGATCAGGATGGGGAGCGCATCAAATTCAATGAATTTTTTTGCGGCAAGCCCTCGATCGTCGCCTTCTTCTATACGCGCTGCACCAATCCGTTAAAGTGTTCTCTGACCATAACGAAACTCGCACGTCTCCAAAAGCTCGTGGCCGACCGGCGCCTGGATGGCCAGATCCGCACGGCGGCGATTTCCTACGATCCCCAATTCGACCTGGCGGAGCGCTTGCGCGGCTACGGCAGCAGCCGCGGCGTCCATATGGACGCAGATAACAGGCTGCTGCGCACGGTCGAGGGTATAGAGCCGCTGCGAAAATATTTCCGGCTGGGGGTAAACTTTATCCAATCCCTGGTGAACCGGCATCGGGTGGAGGTTTATATTCTCGACGAGGCAGGCAGGATCGCCGCTTCGTTCGAGCGTATCCAATGGGATGAAAGCGAGGTTCTGGATCGTGCCGCCGCCCTGCTCGCCCGGGACAACGCCAGCACAGCCGTGCAAAACTCCAGTAGCGGTGGAAATGAGAATGGATTTGGGAAGAACAGCAATACTGCGACGACTTCATACGGGACAGCAATTCGCCGGAGCACTTCCGCCTCACGCCCTGCCCCAGGGCTAACGTCGCCAGCGTTACCCGCAACCCTATCCATTTTATCGCTTGCCGCCGCCTTCTTTCCAAAGTGCCCCGTCTGCTGGGCCGCATATCTCAGCGTTTTCGGTATTGCCGGCCTGGAGCGGTTGCCTTACTCCCCTTGGCTTTTGCCCCTTCTTGCCAGCCTGATGTTGATCAATCTCGGCAGCCTCTGGCTCCAGCAGCGCTGGCAACAAGGGACTGCCGGTTTTTATCTCGCCGCCACGGGCGCATTCCTCATATTCGTCCTCGGAATAGGCTTTGAGCTGGAGTACGCGAGTGCGGCCGGCGTCATCTTTACTACGATAGGCTCAGCGTTTAGCGTTCTCGGTTCGCGCCAAGCGACCAGTTTTCAAAGATCGCAAGTTAGCCAAATCTTCCCCGGTAGCTAACAGGCGACGGGGGAAGGCAGAGGCAGGCATCCTTACCGAGCTTATGAATGGAACCGTATGCGTCCACCCCACCCGAATTCTGATCGGCAGCGAGGTCGCAACCTCATTGTTTGCTGCTGAGAGCCTGCAGTGAAGCGATGCTCTATCTCAAAAATGAGTAATTATAAACGAGGCTAGATATTGCCGAGACTCGTAAGCGCCACACCCGAATGCATCTAAACTCTATTCTCCAAACGGAAACTTATCCATATGACATACGTCACCGGGCTCTACAAAGACTATTACTGCTAGCGGGGCAACGTAATATTCAAATTTGTCGACCTCATTAATCGCTTCAGAAATGCGCCCCAATATATATCGCCGGATTTCGATCGGTTTATTTTCTTTCATCGCAGCCCTATTGCTTGCCGCCGTGGGGGTTGGCGAACTCTTATCGGGAGCGGTTCCCACTGCCGTCAATACGCTGTCAACCGACCTGCCAGTTGAGCCGGTGCAGATTCCAGTCAATTCTGGATTGGAAGAATACGGATACCCGTGTACACGGCTGGTTGGTGCGTGGTGTGAGAGGGCGTGGCATGGTCCTGCTGGTCCACTCGATCCGCAGCAACCGCGTGGAGATGCTGAGCCGGGCGCGATTTTTGAATGAGCAGGGATATAGCGCCCTCCTCATCGACCTTCAGGCGCATGGAGAAACGCCTGGGGACAGAATCACCTTCGGCGCGCGGGAATCGGAGGATGTGAAAGCTGCGGCCGCCTATCTGCGTAATATGTTTCCCGGCGAGCGGCTTGGAGCCATAGGTGTTTCGTTGGGCGCGGCCGCGATCGTGCTCGCAAACCTCCCTTGAGGCTGGATGCCGTAGTGCTCGAATCGCTTCATCCTACCATTGAGGAGGCCGTTGAAAACCGGCTGAGGCTACATCTGGGTCAGTTCGGACCGATGCTTGCGCCGCTTCTGCTGTTCCAGATATCGCTGCGCCTGAATGTACATCCGGAGGAATTGAATCCCATCAGTCATATCGGCGATCTTGACGCTCCTTTACTGTTGATCTCGGGAACCGATGATCGCCATACCACCGTGGCCGAAACCCAACGGCTGTTCGATGCTGCCCGGCAACCGAAAGAATTGTGGATTGTGCCCGGCGGCGGTCACTTCAACATGCATACTTATGCGGGCAAGGAATATGAGAACCGTATATCCGACTTTCTGGAATGGAATTTGCGACAGGCCGCCCTGATATTCCACTCAGATAGCATGTATTCCCTCCTACGGCGATACTCTGTGGATATTGCTGAAATCCGGTGAGGAATGCCAGGTGGAAGACATGTATCCGACTAATACCAATGGCTCCTGCTCTGGCAATCCGGAAACGAAACTGTGCTTGTTTTTCGGATATGTTGAACTCGTCTGTCTTCAATCGTATTATTCGCCGGGCTTGCGGGAGATTGTTTTCAGCTGCTTCTCGGCTTGAGGCGCTGCTATTTTTTGCGGAATGGGTTTATACTTTAGACGGCTTGGACCACTGTTGACGCTCGCTGTAGCCACTGTTCACGGACAGCCATAAAGGAAGGTAAAGAATGGCAATGATAGACGCTAATGAAGAGAAGCTTCTCCGCTCTGTTGCCTTGCAAACCTCGCATGTTATTCTTCAAGCGAGGCTGCGCGCTGAGCATGAGCTCAAACAAGCTAAAAAAGAACTGGAAGAAAAGGCAAAGCAGCTTGATCACTCTCTATCCATCCTGCGCGCGACAATTGAGTCTAGCGCCGATGGCATTCTGGTAACCGATGAGAACGCCACCTTACTTAGTTTGAATGAACGGTATTTGCAGATATGGCAGATACCGCTTGAGGCAGAAGATGTCCACGATCACTGGCAGTTGCTGGCGTTCTGTTGCAAACAGGTGAAGGATCGGCAGAAATTCCTGAACAGGGTAGCTGAAATTTACGCGTCCTGGCCATCCGATACATATGACGTACTGGAACTTGTCGACGACACGGTGTTGGAACGCTTTTCGAAAATTCGATATATTAAAGGACAGGCTATTGGCCGGATCTGGAGCTTCAAGGATATTACGGCGCGGAGGCGTGCCGAGGAAGCTTTACAGGAAAGCAGTGATCGGTTTCGCTTTATGGCCGAGGCCCTTCCTCTCAAGATTTTTACCGCTCAGGCTGATGGTACTGGCGATTTTTTCAATCAGCAATGGGTGGACTACACAGGCGCTACCCTGGAGCAATTAGTAGATGGGGAGTGGATAAAACTCCTCCATCCGGAGGATATCGAGGAAACCATCACACTCTGGCGCCGTTGTATTGCAACGGGCGAGTCATTCCAGGCCGAGAATCGGATCCGGCATATCAGCGGAAATTTCCGCTGGCATTTAACCCGGGCTCAAGCCAAGCGCGACGCCAATGGACATATTTCGATGTGGGTAGGTTCCAGTATCGATATTGATGCGATAAAACGGGGGGACGAAGAGAGAAAGCAGCTCCTTGAGAGCGAGCGAATTGCCCGTACCGAAGCCGAGCTGGCCAGCCAACTCAAGGATGAATTCCTGGCAACCTTGTCTCATGAGCTCAGGACGCCGCTCAATGCCATTCTTGGATGGTCCCAGCTCGTCTTGCAGGGTACGATGAAGCCGGAAGGCATCAGGAAGGCGCTGGAAACTATTGAAAGAAACGCTCGCGCACAGAACCAGCTTATCGCGGATCTACTCGAAATGAGCAGTATCATCTCGGGCAAGGTCAGGCTTGACATGCAGCGACTGGATCTCGCTCATATCGTCGAGGCGGCTGTCGAGTCGATAGCCCCATCAGCCCAGGCCAAAGGGATCAGCTTGAGAAAATTGATCGATCCCACCGCTGGCCCGATCCACGGTGATAGCCACCGGCTCCAGCAGATAGCGTGGAACCTTTTGTCCAATGCCGTCAAGTTCACACCCAGGAATGGTAACGTGGATATTACAGTCGAGCGCGCCGCATCCTGCCTCGAACTCACGGTGAAGGACTCGGGAGCAGGTATTGAACCAGAGTTTTTGCCATACATTTTTGACCGGTTTCGCCAGGCGGACTCCTCCCTCACCCGGCAGCACGGCGGCCTCGGCCTCGGGCTCGCCATTGTAAAGCAGCTCGTGGGACTGCATGGAGGGACGGTTCGCGCAGAAAGTGCCGGGGCAAACAAGGGCGCGTCATTTGTTGTGAGCCTTCCTGTTGCAGCCATTACCAGGACTCATTTGCGCCTCGCATTCCCGAGGTCACTTACGGACTGACGAGCCGATTACGCTTCCCGGAATCAGAGTTCTCGTAATCGATGACCAGGAGGATTCTCGCGGGCTCATCCATGAAGTGCTAACAACACATGAAGCGGAGGTAGTCTGCGCTGCGAGCGCTGACGAAGGGCTCGAGCTCATAAGGAAACATAAGCCCGATGTCATAATAAGCGATATAGGCATGCCGGGCAAGGATGGATACCAGCTTATACGCGAAGTCAGGGCTCTCGCCGCAAACCACGGCGGAGAGATACCCGCTATTGCGCTCACTGCGTTTGTACGTCCTGAAGACAAGATAAAAGCCACAAGAGCCGGCTACCAAACACATCTTTCCAAACCCATCGAATCGCATGAGCTGGTTGCCACGATCAGAACCCTGACCCGAAGGAATACACAAGTCTGAATAACCTTGATATAATCAGTGGCATGTTCCTTTAGCTCTGTTCGCTTCACTCCGTTCCCTTTTTTTTAGCTCGTAGTTCCCTTAGGTCGATCCTATATTAGCCCCGGCATCTCGTAGCTTGACCTCCTTTGCTTGGCCAGCGCCCGGTGCGCTCCACTCTGTATCAACCAGTCTAGCTCGGCAGAAGCTTCCCAACATGCTCTCAGCATCTTGTTTCAGGCCTGGACGCCTGAGGATGGTTCTTGCCTGAAACCCAGTCTTGAAACCTCAGCAGTCGCCCTAATATTGAGAGGGCATGGAATATTAATTTATTTACTCTTGTGTTTGAAATTCAGTCAATTCGAGTTATTTCTCAACAAGAGGTCTGATATGTCACCATCAATACCAACGGAACCTATCGGTAGTATCCCTCGCCCTCCTGAGTTAATCGAGGCACTTGTAAATGGAGACGCGCTGGACCCAAAGCTGGACGCTCTTTATGAGAGCGCCATACGCGATACTATTGAAAGATTTGAGGCCACCGGCTCACCCGTTATTACCGATGGCGAACAAAAGAAGTATCACAATTTCTGGACTTACTGTGTACATGGGCTTGCCAATACGGCTCCCGATGGTTTCACGATTCCTTTTACCGGCCATCAACGCCGCATGCCTAAGCTGACTTCCGGCCCGTTTCGCTATCGCGTTTATGCGGACCAGTATCTGGATGTCGCAATGCGCTACGCACAGGTACCCGTCAAGCAGGCTGTTATCTCGCCCTCGGCACTGAGCCTCATGTATCCGGCGGCGGAGATTACCGGCTACTCGCGGGCGGAGTTTATCGATGACTTGCTGCGGGAACACGAAACAGAGGTTCGTCGCTGTCTCGACAGGGGCGCACATAAAGTTCAGATAGACTTCACGGAAGGCCGGTTGGCTATAAAGCTCGATCCCAGCGGCGGGCTTCTCAATAGTTTTATCGACCTGAATAACCTGGCGCTCTCCCGTTTCAGCCCGGAAGAGCTTGCGCGAATCGGTGTGCACACTTGCCCGGGCGAGATCGTGACTCGACTCATAGCGCGGACGTGGATTATGCGGAACTGTTACCGAGCCTCTTCCATTTGAAAGCGAGGAACTTTTACATCGCGCTCGCCGGTGAGCAGGACCGTACACGTGTGCTGAAGATCATACGTGCTCATATAAAGCCCGACCAGCGTATTTTTATCGGTGTCACTGCCCCTATCAATCCGCGCATAGAGAGCCCGGAAGAAATCCGGGATCAGATTCTCGAAGCGGCCCAATATATCCCCCTCGATCAATTGGGAACCACTGACGATTGTGGCTTCTCGCCTTTTTGCGATGACACCACCACAAGCCGTGATACTGCATTCGCCAAAATACGGGCCCGAGTGCTCGGCACCGCGCTCGCATCCAGGATGATATCTGGAGCAAGCGAGCAACTGCCAAGCTTGGCCTGAAAGAGAAATATACTCCACGGCCAGCGCGGGGACGGGGGCTGAAGCCGCATCATTATTGATGCCAGGCAACTATTGAACTTCAGCCTCCCGCCTGGGATTTTCGGGCTCGGCCCGCTGAAATATCCGGGCCGGCTTCGACCCACCGCATCAAGCGCCTGGGCGATATCTTCAATGATATCGTCAATATGTTCGATGCCTACCGATATTCTCACAAGGCCCTCGGTCACTCCTGAAGCTTTTAATTCATCAGGGCTCAACTGCCTGTGCGTTGTGGATGCAGGATGACATGCCAGCGATTTTGCATCGCCGATATTGACCAAACGCAGGATCATCTTCAGTGCATCGATGAATTGCGTGCCGGACCTGATCCCACCCCGGATCCCGAAGCTTAATATACCCGAGGCCTTGCCCCTGCTGATCCTGTTGCACAGCTCATGGTACTTGCTGCTGGGCAATCCGGCATAATTGACCCATTCCACCTTGGGATGCTGCTCCAGGTACTGGGCAACTTTCAACGCATTTTCGCAATGCCGCTCCATTCTCAAGCCCAGTGTTTCCAGTCCTTGCAATATTAAAAACGCACTGTGCGGCGATAGCGCCGCGCCGGTGTTGCGCAGCGGCACCACACGGCAGCGGCCGATAAAAGCGGCATTTCCAAACGCTTCCGTATAAACCACACCGTGATACGAGGGATCGGGCTCGTTCAGCACGGAGAAGCGCCCCTTGTGTTTGACCCAGTCAAAATTCCCCGAATCAACGATCATTCCCCCGATCGTCGTTCCATGGCCGCCGATATACTTGGTCAGCGAATGCACAACAATGTCTGCGCCGAGCTTGAACGGCTGGCAGAGATAAGGCGTGGAAACGGTGCTATCAACAATAAGAGGCACGCCATGTTCATGGGCGATGCCGGCCAGCTTTTCGATATCGACAATGTTTCCGGCGGGGTTGCCAATCGATTCGCAAAAAATCGCCCGCGTCTTCTCATCGATAGCCCGCGCCACACCCTCATAATCATCATACGACACCATGCGCACATCGATGCCCTGCCGCGGAAAGCTGTGAGCGAACAGATTGTAAGTGCCGCCATAAAGCTGGCTGGTGCTCACGATATTCTCACCAGCACTGGTAATGCACTGGATGGCATAGGTAATTGCCGCCATACCCGAGGCAACGGCCAGCGCGCCGACCCCGCCCTCCATCTCCGCGACGCGCAGCTCAAGCACCGCATTGGTGGGGTTCATGATACGCGTGTAAATATTCCCCTGTACCTTGAGATCGAACAGATCGGCCCCGTGCTGGGTATTATCGAAGGTATATGACGTCGTCTGATAAATAGGCACCGCCGCAGCCCGCGTCGTAGGATCCGACGTGTATCCGGAGTGCAATGCCAACGATTCAAGTTTCATATAAACCCTCTCATATTATATTGAGGTGTTCCTCATGGACAATATTCCTGCAATATCGCAGTCGTGCGATGGTTGGAAATACAGGTTGATCTTCTACAGCGGTGTCAAAAAAGATATGCCGCTAGCGCCCACCGCGCGGCCGTTGTGGAGATTTTGCGCAAACCGGTTCCCTTCCGTTTCATTTGAATCCCCGAATACGCGCGCCACCCGTCCCTTATGGAAGCTCGATAATTGCTTTCTGAACGGAATGACGAAAGCTGCCTCGCCACCATACAGCGCCTCATGCAGCTTCGGAAGTTCGTGCCATGGCATCGTGGGCTTTGTGTGATGGGCATTATGATAACCAAAGTTGAGCGTAATGAGATTTAACCATGGGTATCTGATTGAAACCGGATTGCTGAAGGTATGAGATTGCTCATAGTGCCGGTCGCCCCTGCGCTTCAATAGGCCAGAGTGATCGGAGCGGTTATCGGCCGCCAGGACAATGCCGTAGTTGTGTTGCAGCGCATCCATGAACCGCAAAACAGTCAGGAAAATCGCATAGGCGAGAAAGTAGCACATATAGGCCAACGGCGAATAGAGGAATACCGCCGTCAGCAGGCTGAATCTGATCATCACTATCTTGATCACCCGAAACCGCTGCTCCTTTTTGTCCTTGAAAATAAAAGGCGCAAGGATAAGCGCTCCATGCATGAGAAACTCGACAATCGGTACATACAGCCACTCCAACACCTCCACCATTTTACGTTGCGCCGGATGGCGCGCAAGATAACCCCTGTAATCCAGTATAATGACATCCGCGTTATCCACGTGATGCCGCATGTGGTTGGCGCGCAACTCCTCGTAAGTTCCGTAGCAGCCGCCGGTAAGCCAGTTTAACGTCTTGCCCAGCATGGCATTATGGCTCGGCGACTTGAACAAGGCATTGTGCCCGCAATCGTGGATCATATAGGCGGCTATTACCATGCCATGAGCCATTGCAAGCGTGCCGATCATCATGGAAATCGGTTTCATGGATAGAATGAGCGCGGCCCCGCCAAAATAAGCCAAATGGCAGTAAAGCAGAGCTAAAATGGTTGGACGCAGGCTACCCTTGTGGCGGAACCAGGTTTTCTCAATTCTACCGATGGTATCTCGCATCTTTTCCAGCCCGCCTTTACGAATCATGATTCATCCCTCGGGAAAGCAATTCAGCAATGAATAATTCAGCAGTGAGCAACTTAATATGAACAAACTCAACATCAGCAACTCGTAATAATTCACTCTAAAAAAGTAATTGTACATGTAAAATTACATGTAATAAAGCATAATATTCCTCTCTGTCCCCTTCTCCCTTGCCCCTCTCCCCTACCGCGGCCGGCGATATTGAATCCGTAAAAAATGCAAGTGAAAACTAAAAAGAAAGACCTGGCCATACCTCAGCGGCACTCGAACACGAGGCGTCGCCAGTTTGTTCAACTGATCAACCGTACGGATCAGTATTGGATGGAATTCTGGGCGACAAGCTTTTCCACGATCTGAACTATTATGACTTGTTCACCCAGATGTGGCTGAAGCACAACCACACCTTCCACAAATCCGAACTACATCAGCTCATGCCGAACGTCAGCCAGCGAACCGCAGTCAAATACATTCAGATTGCGATCGACCATGGTTTGCTCATCGAACAGGCAGACCCGGAAGACCTGCGTTCGAAGCGGATAACCATGTCCGCCGGCCTCAAGCGAAAAATTGAGCTCTTCCTGGATTATTCCATTTCAGTTTTCGAGACATCTCCCGCGCTGAATCTGAATCTTGACTTACCACTTGGCAGCCCATCCGAGAGCGTCTCCAGCAATGTCCCCCAATGTCCCCCAATGTCCCCCAATGTCCCCTTTTTGTAACAAAAAACGTTGGGCCTTGCTGTGTGCCCCCGCATACAGAACTTGTAGGGCGGATTAGCGACAGCGTAATCCGCCGCAGAAAATGCTTCTTCGGCATCGCTGGCTGCGCCGTGTTTCCTGTGTGCCATATCGTACAGAACGATTCCTCCAGATCCCTCAACAATACCGATCAGGGTTTTGCCGTCCTTCGACCTTTTCCTGATGGAAGTAATCATTGCGATCAAGATTGCCGGTGAGATGGAACGCAGCGAAAATATCGAAAGTGGCGATCCAGGCATTATGGTATTTCCGCCAACTTTCAGAAGCTCCGAAAAATAAAAGCTGAAGGGAACCGTCATGAACACGATTTCTGTCTGGCGCGCGACCGCGCCCCAAGCTGCTTTTCCCACGCTGCAGGAAGAGATCGCCACCGATGTAGTCATTGTGGGAGGGGGCATCACCGGGGTTACGCTGGCCCTGAACCTGGCCGAACAAGGCACCTCGGCGGTATTGTTGGAAGCCCGCGATCTGGGCTTCGGCAGCACCGGCAACTCGACGGGAAATCTGTACGAAACCATCAGTCGTGGCATCCATCGTATCGTCGATCGATGGGGCGAAGACGTTGCACACGCGGTAACCACTGCACGCCGTTCCGCAGTGGAGCAGATCGAACGCCGCGTTCAGAAATATGATATTGCTTGTGGCTTCCGGCGCTGCCCGTTATACCGCTATGCGACATCCGACCAAGCGCAGGAAAGTATAGAAAAAGAATATCAAGGATCGCTCAAGGCAGGCTTAACGGTGCGTCTCGAAAACGCGCTTCCGCTCCCGTTTCGGCCGCCACGTGGGCAGGTGCTGGTGCTGGACAATCAGGCACAGTTTCATCCGCAGGCTTATGTCCGTGGGCTCGCCAGCCAGGCCGCGAGCCAGGGGTGCCGCATTTTCGAAAACTCCATGGTTCTTGACGTGGATGCCGACAAGCGCATCGTACGCACTGCTAATGGCAAGGTAACAGCCAAAGAAATCGTATTTGCGACACACACGCCGAAAGGCTTTCACCTTGTGCAGGCGGAAATGGTGGTAAACCGTGAATATGGACTTGCCACCCGCGTTGCCAGGGATTCTTTCCCTTCCGGAATCTTCTGGAGCAGCGGTGTTGACCGGCTCTCGCTGCGTACCGTGGATACCGATGACGCCACCTTCCTGGTATGCGTAGGCGAGGAACACAAGACCGGGCAGGCAGACACGGAGATCAGTTTTGACCGGCTCGAAACGGCGGCACACGCGTATCTCGATATACATGACGTGGAACTGCGATGGTCCGCCCAGAATTACAGCCCCGCCGACGGTTTGCCGTATATCGGCCGGGACCCGACCGATTGCTTCATCGCGACCGGTTTTGAGACCGACGGCTTGACCTACGGGACGCTCGCCGCGTCGCTTATTGCAGACCAGATCGCCGGCCGCGATAACGCTTTCGCACCTATCGTGAAGGCGAGCCGCTTTCAGCCATTGAGAGGCGCAAAGGGTATGCTTGAGGAAAACGTCGCGGTAATGAAATCCTTTATCAAGGATTACGTGACCGACCGGAAGACTATTCCCCTCTCGCAACTCACTTCGGGCGAAGGCGCAATCGTTGAGTTCGAGAAAGAAACGCTGGCCGCATACAGAGACCCGACCGGCGCACTGTTCGCGGTCTCGCCGGTTTGCACGCACATGAAGTGCAAAGTCCACTGGAATAGTGTGGAAACAAGCTGGGACTGCCCCTGCCATGGAAGCCGGTTCGCGCCCGATGGCACGGTGATCGAGGGACCGGCGACCGAGCCGCTGCAACGGCGGTTTTTGCCGGAACAGTAGACAGCGGGCGAACTGCCAGCCGAGTCTATATCCGGTTGTGGCGCCCCGGCTTACGAGGTCATGGCCTTCCGACCCGGCATTGATGATAGGCCGATCTGCTTCTTGAAATACTCAAGGTCCGCCGGATCCAGGATCACTAATTCTCCATTTTTTTGCATATCCTGCAAGGCACGCAGAATCATCTGCTTAAGGACTTTTCCGAAAGCCTCATCATGAGGAAAGGTTTTTATATAGTCGGGTATGTCTATATTGCCAAGCGCAGTATGCACCGCGTGTTTGATGCCCGTGCGGCTGATAGTCTCTCCCTGCATGGTGATGAACATGGAGAGCTCGTAGGCATCGGTGATAGTCGTTCCGATCATCCACAACGGGTGTCTTGCCCCGGCTTGTTCCGCTGCAACCGTGCTCCTGTCGGCAACATTGTTTAGCACCACCTTGACCTCTCCTTCTTCCTGGTCTTCGACTGGGTTGATCACGCCTGATTCCCTGAGTATTTGGGAAGCATAATCCTTCAATGGAACATCGCCTTTTGAGAAGGGCTCACCATTTCGTTGAAATTCAACGGCCAGCTTGAGCCGGAGCGAACGGTTCGGCTTTTTTATATCTTCATACGATATCACCGGAAACGACCCGCCGAGAAATGATTTTGACGGCGTCGCGCAACCTCCCAAAGCCAGGGAAAGCATGATAAATGCAATTACGGCGCAGCGGCTGATACTCATGGAGTACTCCAGGCAAGCCAAAATGTTCGGCTTTATAAAGTGGGAGGCAAGCAGTTATGCGAAGAACAGCAACTGCTGAGCGTACCGCTTTATTCCTGGTGCCGCAACCATTCCTCCCCCGTGGACCTGGATGAATAGTAGGGCGGGCTTTGCCCACCTACAAGCTCACAACCTCACAACCTGCAACGAGTCAGGCTCTCCCTCGATAAAGCCCGAAGCATACAAAAGCACGGCCTTATCGCCTGGTTGGGCCAGTCCGCGCGCAAACAGCCACTCCCGAGCTTGATGAACGGTTGGCGATTCCTCCCGGCTGGACGCATACCATAAGCGGGGCTACTCCATGAACCAGCGCCAGGCTCTGGTACAGCCGGAATGAGCGCGTAATCATCACAAGCGGTATCTGCGGCCGGAAGCGGGCGATATTCATTGCCTCCATCATGGTTCGGACAGAGGCGACAATGGCGCGAGCGTCAAGCCGTGCCGCAAGCTGGCATGCGGCAAAGCCCACGGCATCACCTGATGAGCCGGATACATCCGGACGCGTCCGATCCAGCATCATTCGCCCATGACGATCCCCCTCCATGCCCGCTTTGGTACCCGCTTCGGTCGCGCCAAGGACGCGGCCTAGCATTTTCACGGCCAAAACGGGAAACCGTCCGATGGCCGTCTCGGCCGACAGCATGACCGCATCCGTACCATCGAGCACGGCGTTGGCGACATCGGTAACTTCAGCGCGCGTGGGATGCTCGTGCTCGACCATTGACTCAAGCATTTGCGTGGCCGTAATAACCGGCCGGGCGCGAGCGTTGGCGGCTGCGATAATGCGCTTCTGCACCAGCGGGATCTCAGCCAGGTCGGTTTCGATGCCCAGGTCTCCGCGGGCCACCATCACTCCATCTGACGCCTCTATGATTTCATCCAGATTGGCAAGCGCCCTGCGCTTTTCTATTTTGGCCATCAGCAGCGGCTGCGAGCCGGAAGGCAGTAGCGCACGAACGCGGAGAATATCGGCGGCGGACTGCACAAAGGAAACGCCGATCCATTCAGCCTCCTGCGCCAGCGCGAAGGCAAGATGACGCCGGTCTTCGTCTGTTGGAACCAGCGCACCGAGATTTGATTCGGGTATATTGATCCCGGAGCCTGATCGGACCGGGCCACCAATAACGACCTCGCAATGGACGCGACCGGGCACTACAGTTTGGACGCGTAATTCGATCAAACCATCGGCCAGAAAGACTCGCTCTCCCGCACCAAGCACCTTGAGTAGTTCAGGATTGCGAACCGGAAGATAATTGCCCCCCTCCTCCGCATCTCCAACACGCGCATGCCCGTCTTCATCCACAAGCATCACAGCTTCGTCCTCGGCCAGCTTGCTGCAGCCACCCGGCACATCACCAATGCGAAATTTTGGCCCTGGCAGATCGACAAGAATGGCCACCGGTTGACCGGACTCGCGCGCAGCCTGGCGGACCTGCCGAATACGCTCTGCATGCTCGACATGATCCCCATGCGATGTGTTCACGCGCGCCACGTCCATTCCAAAAACGATCAGCCGCTCGATAATATCCCGGCTTGATCCGTTGCCGGACCCAGCGTACAGACGATCTTGGCGCGGTGCCAGCCAGCCTTCAGGGGCTCATCCATTCGAAATGACTCATCATTATGAAATGCAATACGCTGAGCATCACTTTACATACCATACACAGCGGCTAGCAACACTGATTTGGCACACCATTTCTGATCCGCCGGTTATTTTCAATCCATTTATCCATTAGATAATCGCAACAACTAAAAGCTCAGATGGATATCTTGATCGCCTCAGGCTCTGCCCGATCGCAAGATGGCAAAGGAAGATCTTCAGCAGAGCATCATCAAGGTTCCGGGACTCGGCAAGGTCTGTTTTACCTATTAGCGCAAGACGGGCAGGCACCGCAAATCCCGCTTGGTATTCTGGAGCGTAGTAAAGGCTGTCAATTTTTAAGTGAACTTTGCTAGAAGCCCTTGGCATTACTGCCCGGGCACATCAGTCAGCATCGTAGCCTATTTGTTTGCGGTGTAAGGGCGCGAAGTTTTTGCGCCAAGTACTACCGAGGGGGGTTAGGGGGAAAAGTCTGAAGTATGGTTGTTCATTTAAGATTACACCCTGGAATGACGATAAAGCGTGTATCGATAGGGCCCTTATCCCCTGCCAGAACCATCTTTAACGTTATTGAAAAAGATACAACTGGCTTTTGTCTTTTTAGCGCGATACATCGCGGCATCAGCATGTACTACTAGTTCTTGGGCCGAGCGGCCATCACTTGGATACACAGAAATTCCGATACTGGGCTTAATAGTAAGCTTCAAGTCATCAACAATTAAAATTTGCGAAATATTATTTAATACCTGCCGTGCCACCCGTTCAATATTTTCAGTGCTCTGAGGGTTTACCAATAAATAGAGAAACTCATCGCCGCCATAACGACAGATGGTGTCTCCATTGCGAACCTGTTCGTTCAATCGTTGTGCCACTCCCTGCAATACCCTGTCACCTATAGCATGCCCATACGTATCGTTAATCAGCTTAAAACGATCCAGATCGATAAACATCACCCCCAAAATCCAGTCACCGCGCTGGGCGAGGGCAATCGCCTGTTCAAGGCGGTCGTTGAATAGTTCCCGGTTGGGAATGCCGGTAACAAAATCGCGTAATGTGCGTTGCGTTGCCTCCTCCGCTACTTCGTGCGCGACGGCCAAAACGTCCCGTGTATCGGATAAAATATCCTGTGTAATGGACGAGCTTCCGCTCCGTTTCTCTTAATTCCCGGTGAAGCTCATCCCGGTCACCGATCCCCTGGGCCAGGACCTCATTGGCTTCATGAAGCTCGTCAGCGCATTCCTGCACTTTCTCTTCCACGCTCTCGCTTTGTGCCAATGCTTTTTTCGCCTGTTGCAACGTAACACCGACCGCCAACTCCTGCTTTACCGTTTCGTTGACGGTAGAAAGCTCGGCGACACAATCCACCATTTTTTCCTTCACATCCTGGCTTTTTTCCAGTGCTCTTTCTAATAGAGCAGGAGTGGCTGCCGGGGTCAACGAAAAGTCGCCGCTTGAAGTCATTTATTGAATTCTCCTATCAATTATAAAAGTTGCTTGCTAGCGTGCGAGTTCAAACTGCCCTCACCTAAGTATGCGCACTTTCAAGTTATGCCTGATTACATATCAGTATTATGTTTGCAATCGCTGTCGCACAGGCGGTAGCTGAATAATTGGAGAATAATCCGCTGGTGGATTGATTGTATCAATCCAGCACGCATGATCGACCGCTTGGCTTCAGTGACTGTGTCATAAGCATGCAAATACACTCGCTCGTATTTACTGATTTCCACAGGCGCTCGTCGACGAACACATTGTCCCACCAGGCTCCGCGGCGGTCCCCCCAGCGTCCCCTCGGCCAAATATACGCCGGCAGCCCGTTCGCTTGCGGTGATCTGCTAAAAATTATTTGCCACCTGTTGGGTGAGTCTTCATGCTAATGGACTTGCCCTTGATTACGGCTACCATATGCTCTATTTAAATAATGTGCAGAATCATTGGCTCGGCCTTTCCGATAACCGGGCAGAGTCGAACAAACGATTTTAGAGGAGTGCCATGATGGCCTGGAAAACAGTGGAACGTTACAACCTCGGGTACAACATTCAACTCAAGCAATTTTATCTTTACTATGAACTGGAGGGCGAAAACACAGCCCATCAGATATTGCCCAGCCCCGAGGAATTTCTTGCCCTGTCCGACATGTTCAGGAATGAAGGACCCATCAGCTTCAATACTGATGGGCAGTATTTTATTACTCAACCTGGACCAGCGGGAGATCGGGACGAGAGATTACTATGATGAATTCGACGACCGGCAGCGACGCCGAAACCGAGGCCGAATATCAGTTCAAGCGGATTTCCTATTTATATCCAGTAAAGGTAGATAGGATTAGCGTCATCCGATGAATCAGTAATCCGGCGAATCCGCTCATTCGGAAATTCCTTCATGAACTACACGACAATGCCGAGCACCCCGCCTTGTTACGCGCCCATTCCGGGCGCCTGCCTGCAAGGTCCTCATGCTCGGGCTGCTCGTCATAAGGACGCTGCAATACGTCCATGATCCGCGTCATGACAGAAGCATCTCCCTGCTCCAGCGCCTCGATGGCCTGCTGCGCCATGTAATTGCGCAGCACATACTTGGGGTTCGCGCGACTCATCCGCTGATAGACCAGCTCCGCAGGTTCGCCATCCAGGCGTACCCGTGCGATATAGCGGCGCAGCCAGCCTGCCAAGCGGCCGAGCTGCGCAGGAGCAAGCGCCTGCTGCTCGTCATAAAATGCGCGGCTGAACCGCCCCGCCAGCGCGGCGTCCTCCATGTGATCCGCATTATTGGTCACATTGCCGGTCGTATCGCCCATAGGCGTACTGGCAGAAATTTCCATCAGGCAGCGGAAGAACAGCGTCATGTCAGTCTCGACCTGTTGCAGCAAATCGAACAGATCGCGCACCAGCACATCGTCATCCGCGTGTTCGAGCGATGACAGTCCCAGCTTGCTCGGCCAGCATGCTCCGCCATGTATTGTTGAAGGTTTCGCCGAAGATCGACAACCCTTGCTCCAACGCGTCGTGATCCTCAATCAGCGGAGCCAGCGCGGCAGCCAGCCGCGTCAGATTCCAATGGGCAATTTTCGGCTGGTTGCCATAACAGTAGCGCCGCCCATGGGCATCCGTCGTGTTGGGTGTCCAGTTGAAATCGAAGCCTTCCAGCCAGCCATAAGGCCCATAATCTATCGTCAATCCCAATATCGACATATTATCGGTATTCATCACCCCATGCACGAAACCGACACGCATCCAGTGAGCGATGAGTACTCCGGTACGGCGGCAGATTTCTTCGAACCATTTCGCATAAGTAGCCGACGAGGGAGCCCGCGATGAGACCAACTCGGAAAAATATTCGGCTATGATGAAATCGGCCAGACGTTTAAGGATATCGGGCTCATTCTGTGCAGCAAGTATTTCGAAATTGCCGAAGCGCACAAACGAGGGAGAGACGCGGCACACAATGGCGCCTGGTTCCGCCTGGGGGTGGCCATCGTAAAACATATCCCGCACCACCAATTCACCGGTCGCAACCAGGCTTAATGCACGAGTAGTCGGCACGCCCAGATAATGCATGGCCTCGCTGCACAAGAATTCGCGCACAGACGAGCGCAGCACTGCGCGCCCGTCCGCCGTGCGCGAGTAAGGCGTTTTTCCCGCTCCCTTGAGCTGCAACTCCCGCCTTATGCCATCCGGGCTGAGTACCTCGCCGAGCGTAATGGCACGGCCATCGCCGAGTTGCCCAGCCCAATGACCGAACTGATGTCCGCCGTAGCGCGCCGCGTAAGGCTGCATGCCCGGAAGAATGTGATTACCGCCCAGCACCTCCGCCACCAGTCCAACGGGCGAATCCGGGCGGGAAATCCCGAGCATTTCACCCACGGGGTTAGCCCATGCGAGCAAGCGAGGTGCGCGTACCGGTGTCGGATCGACGAATGTATAACACGCATTGCGCACCGCGCGCGGCACATTATCAGTCATCGGATCGGCTGGCAGGCAGCGCACGAACCGGTTGTCGAAATGAAACTCGGACAAATCGAGGAGCCCTCGGACAAGAGCGTTATACTTGAGATTGTTGCGATCCATTTAATCTAATCCAGCAGTTAGACGGGGTGGAGCGAAGTTTTTGAGGTGCAGGGCAAGGCAAAGCGCAATGGCGTTAACGAGCCATTCCCCTCTGCCGCACAATTCCGCTTCGCGGGTCTCCTCATACAACGCTTCAGGGCATCATTCCAACGTTGCAACGCAGCCACCTGCCGCAAAACCGTGTAATGTGCCCCATGGCGAACTCACCAAAAAATTGAAGGTCAAGTGTCGTAAAAAATCGGGCTCATCATTTTGTCATGCTTACGCTTGAGTATATGATCGAATCCTTCGCATGATCCAATTGCTCTTCATGTCCGTTATCTGGCATGTACTCTCTTGTCGTATTCTTGTCTATCCATACGCTTGTGAAGTGGGAAACGAAACTCATGAATAATGATGGATGCTTGCTATCAAATTTGAATAAACAGTTATTCCTGCTCTGTTGGTGCTTGGTAACGGTGCAATTGTAAACAATGCTGTCAATGATGAAACATATCTGAGTGGGAAAGTCGTCGTAAATACGGATCTCGACGTTCGGGTATCTTCCGAAACATTCGCGCAGCGTTCGTAACGCTGTATGGAGTTCATTCCTGAATTTGTAAACATTTATCCCCAACTGTTTTGCCCTCGCGGCTGCAAAATTGCTGTCCGGATCCAAAGACAGAAGAGCTACTTCAAGGCTGCGATTATTGTTTCTTGCCATCTTCAAAGTCGTCTCTCGATCGAGCCCATGTATTCCGATACAACGGTTGACATATTGGTCTGGATTATTTTTATCTCTTTTTTGGCGCTCGAAAAAGCAGGGCGAAGGTTCGCCTTTTCTCTATTTTCCATATATTCGACAGAGGATTCGCCTTGGCTGGAACCTCCGCCAGTCCAATTCGTATTCCATCCGGGGATCTCATCCAGTAAGCGCGGCAAATCATGAGCGACTTTTGAAGCGAGATCTTCTTCAGAAGTAAAAAAGCTTACCGTGTGCTTCTCGCGCAGTTTAGCTTATTAATGGTAAATTTCGCCGCACCCGGCCCAGTTTCAACATGTATGGGTAAAATGGGCTTCCTCTCTTCATCAATAATATAGATAGCGAGGGCAGCCGGCCAAATTGTCTTCATATTAGATAAGTCTATGGATTTTTGTTTTCCTTCTGGGATAAACCATTCTTTACCGGAGATCTATGGTCCTTATGAGCGGACAGCATGCATACATTCATCAATCGAGCTTCCTGCTCTTGATCCGAAAGTTTCCATTCCTCTAACAATCAATTCAAATCGTTGAAGAGAATCCCGGACAGCGTCCCTTTAAATTCCGTATAGTGCTCCCACAAAAACTCTAATTATCAGTTCATGGATATTTTTGGTGTTCCCCTTGATGGGATTAAGTTCACGAACGGGTATTATCGTCTATGAAGTGCGAATGGAAATCGAGCATATCGAAGCTCATCTATAGGTGCAACATCAGAATACGGCAATCACCTGAAAGGGCAAAGAAGAAATAGATCTAGGGATACCGAAGCGGAAGTGTAAGCGCGCTAAAGCCCCGGCAGATGGTTACAATATTCATCGATTTTCGCTCATCTGCCTTCACGATGGTTTTATGCATCCGCTTTCACCCATGTAAGTAGAAGGATAGACCTATTATGGATATTAAAACCTGACTCTGATTATAGTCTTAATGCTGTCGGCGGCAGGTTGCTCAACCATGCACAGCGCGACCCAATCTCAAAAAGCCGCTATCGAACAACTTCTCATCAGCGAAGCTGTGCTTCGAAGTCTTCAGGATGCGAATGGCATCATGACGATTCCCCAGGGCGCGAGCGTGGTAATCGATACATCGGGAATAAGTGCCGATCAGATTCTTCTACAAAAGACTGTAGCAGGATGGCTGGGGCAGCAAGGATATGCTATTCAGAAAAACGAAGACAAAGCAAACTACCGGATCAGCGTCATAGTAGGATCATTGGGCACAGAGTTAGGCAACAGCTTTTTCGGCATGCCTCCCGTAACCAGCCAGCTTATCCCTTTTTCACTACCGGAGTTGGCTCTCTATAAGGCTCAATATCAAACAGGTTACGCTAAATTCCACATTGATATTTTTAAATTGCCGGAGGGAACGCTGGTCCAGTCGACCCCTCCTTTTCTAGCCCAGACCCATTTCAATAATCACACAGTTTTGCTTTTCTTTACTATTAACTCGACAGATCTCGAATCGCCGCCACGACTCGGCTCATTCCGGAGCCCTGCTAGCAAGCGTAGCCAACGGAAAGATGAAGAAAGGTACGATTGGGGCTGGTAGCATGACTGCGTCGCCATATGCAATCTAATCCGGTTCGGCAATGACCGAGGTGAAAAAATCAAAAGTTAGGCGCGCACGCTTGTCGCTTGTGGCACCCATCGGGCCACTCCGCATGCGCGCATTCCCGAACATGAGGCATCACCATAAAAGCCAATCAGAAATCTAAATACGAGAGAATCTAACTACGAGGCGGCTCGATCTCCCTTTCAAAATGGCGATGCGCGGCAATCGCTTCAACGAACTGGGGCAGAATCTTGTCGTAGTTCTCATCCTCAAAATAAAGTACTCCCGGGTCGAGCTCTCCGGAGGGGAGCGTGAATTTCACGCCCGCGCTCTCGACCAGGCTTTTACCGCCTTTCAGCACCAGAATGGGCTTGCAGTGGCGATACTGATCCCGGATGAATTCGACCGCTTCTCGCCGAACGAGCGAGAACCGTGCTTTCCTCATCGCCACCCGGCACCACGAGGGCATCGAAAAGAACTGATGGCATGGTCTCAAAGGTGATATCGGCTTCAAGTTGGTTGCCACCAGCGCTACGCACAGCGCCCAGCCGCGCGCCCACAAAACGCGCAACGGCCTGCTCTCCGGAAAGCCCGGCGTGTAACGCGGCCGCCGCCCTTCCGTTCATGCCGTCAGCGACCAGGATGGCAATCCTGCGCATGCGGATATTGCCATCGCCGGGCCGCGAAAATAGCGAAAGCGCGGGCGAGGATGCGACCTCCGGAACGGGCGGGTTTGGCATCGCCCTGGGTTGGGCCGCCGGTAACGGCATGCCCAGCCCCTCCGCGACGCTTTCCGCGAGCTCCTGCGCAACGTTGGCAAGCATGGCGAGTCGTGCGTTCCCGTATCGCGGGCGTCTGTACCCGCGTCAACTCGAAACGGAAGGCATTAATAATATGTGCCTGCTCGACTGGGGCCTGGCTGTTCCAGAATAACGTCGCCTGCGTGTAGTGATCCGCGAACCGCTCCGGTTTTCCACGCACTTTATCCCCGGCCACGGGTTCGCGGAATGACGTGAAACCGGCTGCGCCGGCCTGAAACGGACACCCTCCTCCGAGCGAATTGGGTTCATAGGCGACACGGCCTCTATTGATAGCCTGACGATGCATTCCGTCCCGCTGGTTATTGTGAACCTGGGCCACGGGAGAATTGATGGGTATTTCGTGGAAATTGGGCCCGCCCAGCCGCGATATCTGTGTATCGACATATGAATGAATGCGGCCAGCCAGAAGCGGATCGCTACTGAAATCCAGTCCGGGCACGATGTGCGCCGCGCAAAAAGCCACCTGCTCCGTTTCGGCAAAGAAATTATCCGGGTTCCGATTGAGGATCATTTTGCCCACGGGCCTAACGGGTACGAGCTCTTCCGGAATGATCTTGGTCGCGTCGAGCACATCGAAACTGAATTCCTCCGCTTGCGACTCGGTAAATATTTGCATGCCCAGTTCATATTCCGGATAGGCGCCGCACTCGATGGCTTCCCATAAATCGCGGCGGTGGAAGTCCGGATCGGCCCCGGCGATTTTGACCGCCTCTTCCCACTCGAGCGAGTGGGTCCCGGCTAGCGGTTGCCAGTGGAACTTTACAAACTGCGATTCACCATCGGCCGTTACCAGCCGGAAAGTATGAACCCCGAAACCTTGCATCATTCGAAAACTGCGGGGAATAGCACGATCCGACATCACCCACATCAACATGTGCATGGATTCGGGCATGAGCGAAACAAAATCCCAAAATGTGTCATGCGCGGTGGAAGCTTGCGGAATGGCAAAATGCGGCTCGGGTTTAGCCGCATGAACCAGATCCGGAAATTTCATCGCATCCTGGATAAAAAATACGGGAATGTTGTTCCCTACCAGATCCCAGTTACCTTCGTCGGTGTAAAACTTCACCGCGAAGCCGCGCGCATCGCGCGCAGTGTCGGCGGAACCTCGCTCGCCGAATACTGTCGAGAAGCGTACGAACACGGGCGTCTGCTTTCCGGCGGCCGAGAATAGGGAAGCGCGGGTATATTGCTCCAGTGACTCGTAACATTCGAAATATCCATGCGCGGCTGAACCCCGGGCATGAACGATGCGCTCGGGTATGCGCTCATGATCGAAATGAGTGATCTTTTCGCGGAGAATGAAATCTTCCAGCAGAGCCGGACCGCGATATCCCGCTTTCAAGGAATTCTGATTGTCGGCAACCGGCACACCCTGGTTGGTCGTTAACGCCCTGTCGCCTGAGTCGACCCGCACCCGGTCAAGCGGCTCGTTGCCGGGATTGAAGCCGAGCTTGCGGTTCCCCGCTGCCTGCTTTAGCCGAGTTGACGGTTTCAGTCAACGTACTGCCAGTAGCGGAAGGATCGGCAAGCTCCACCGTCTGCCCTTTTTCAGGCAGGCCGGAGATCTCTCCGTGCTCAAGCGCTTTGTTTTGGTTGTAAGGCATGGCCGCCGCCAGGCTCCTGCTCCGCCGCAAGCTTGGCTGTGAATTCGTTTGCTGGTTCACCTTCCGAACGGGAAGGCCCTCCGATGGTGGACCGATTATCGGCTTTGCTGTCTGCGTTTGATTTCATATTGTTCGCTCCTAAGAAACCGGGGATATGTTGAGATCGAGGATATGTTTTTTTCAGGGCATGAGTTTATGTTGGCCTTTCCGCTATATCCGTGCGACACAGTACATAGCGAATCATTTGCACTGATTTTCCCGAAATTTCCCTATATCAATGGGCTTGGTACCCAGGCCTCGACCCAGGGGCGCGCGGCCTACATAATGTGTCATGTCGAACGGAACCGGAGAGAGAATGCCCCTACAGTGCCCGTACAGTTTTTCCAGTTTCAAAATTTAGCCGCCCTTCCGGTTAACTCGGATTTCTGCCTAAAAACGTTTGCTCAAAAATATGGCACGCGAGGAAACCCAGCCACAGCAATGCATTGACTGCCTGATTATCGGCGCTGGACCCGCCGGATTGGCAGCCGCTATTTATTTGGCGCGCTTCCGCCGCAATATTGTCATCGTCGATAATGGCTTCAGCCGCGCTTCGCTTATTCCCGCAAGTCATAATTGCCCGGGTTTTCCCGAGGGCGTATCGGGTAAGGAATTGCTGCGCCTTTTGCGCCTACAGGCTAGCCACTTCAAGGTCAGGATTGAAAAGGGAGAGGTAACCGCGCTAAAGCGGGCCGGAACCGGATTCGAAGCAATCATTACCAATGCATCGAGAACAGCGGCAAGCCCTTCGAATTCCTCCGGAAATGCTGCGCGCAGCGACAATATTGTTAGCGACGGGCACCGCCGACAGGATGCGAAATATCCCTGACTGGACAATGGGCGTCAAGCGGGGCCTGATCCGCTTATGTCCAATTTGTGATGCCTACGAGGCAAAGGATCAAGACATTGCAGTACTATCCTCCTCTTCAAGGAAAGGGGTAAACCATACCTTGTTTTTACGGACCTATACCCAGGCGCTGACTTTGATTCTCTCGGAAGCCGTACTGATACCGGCAGAGCGACGAAGGTTGCATGGGGCGAAAATTGATGTGATTGAGGACACGCCGCGCGAGATCCGCCTCACCGGACACGCGAAGCCCACAATTATTCTTTCGGATGGGAAAGAGTTGCACTTCGACGTCATCTATCCCATGCTGGGCGAGAGTCCCAGATCAGAGTTGGCTACCCAACTGGGAGCCCGATGCAACAGGGATGGGAAACTGATTGTGGACCGTCACCAGCGCACGACCGTTCCAGCTTTATATGCGGCCGGGGATGTGGTTGACGAGCTGAATCAGATTAGCGTCGCCATGGGCCATGCCGCCGTCGCTGCCACGGATATTCACAACCGGCTGGGTAGATCTCTTTCCGAACATTGCGCCCATCTTAAACATTAGCTGAAGATAAGCCCCATGAGTTCCCGGATAAGGGGCGAAACTGGCAGAACCGGAAGATCTGCCATGCTGGAGCGTTTACTGGGCAGCAGGCCACATCAAGGAAATTCTCTTGCTGCGCCCTTTTTGAAGGGTAATTTCGCGATGGAGATTTTTGGATTCATAGACGGCGTCCAGCGCATATTTGCCCGGTGGGAGTTTCACCAGGACGTACGGCCCTTCGGCTGTCATATCCAGAACCGTGTTCCCAGATTTGTCCTTGATCGTTATCTGGACGTCACTGATGTACTCCGCCCGCGGGGTAGCTGACTGGGATAACTCAAGCGTCAGCGGCCATGAATTTGCCGCTTGCAGTATCGCATCCGATTCGTCCTTTCCCACGCCGCCCGTAAGAAATTCCGCCTGACCTTGCGATTGAATCTGTGGAAGCGATGAAATCTCTTCCTGAGCGAAACTTAAAGTGGAGAAAACTGTATAGAAAAGACTAACCAGGACGACCGATAGTCGAACAACAATTTTAAGGACAGCTTTCATATCAGCAGATGGCCTCCAATAAAGATGAGTTTCGTTTCTCGTCGCAGATTCTTTCATTTCTTTTTCTTATTATCACTCGATGATGATAAATCCGATGCAATGATATCCGACGGGATACCGCGCCGATCCGTATCCTTGAGCCCATGCTCGGTATCTTCCCTCGCCTGCTCAACCACGTCGCGTGATTGCTCATTCGAAGTGCCCAGGCCGGTGCTTGTGGGGCGGGTTGTCTCGTCCCTCTCATGAGGTAATAATGGCTGCTCCTCCGTTTGATGGGGCGCCTCGGGTTCCGGATTGGGCAAATCCACCCGCTGTGCATGCACGCCGGTTTCCTTTTTGAAAGGGATGCGCTTACCGCTTCGCTTGCCGTTCCGCTCACTGCTTTTAGTTGCCATCTACCCGCCCGACTCAATATACCTGGCAGTTCAGGGTAGCCATGCACCATGGTTACCGCTGTGCGCTAGCTCACATAGCATCAGATAAGACGAGGCAAGGCCGCAACCTGTACCGAATCATTCGATGCACCTCTCGATTACCATCTATGTTTGCTACCGCACCGCACGCGGCCGTCGGGATGGCTCATTATTTTCCCATGGGCGCACCGGATACATCCACCGGACACATCGGTGCGCCGTCCTGACAATGAGAGGTGACATCATGAATGAGCTTCTTATAAAATCCTGGCGGGGACTCGCTCTGCGCGGTGCGGTTTCCCTGCTGTTCGGTATCCTGGCGGCATTATGGCCGGGCCTCACGCTGATGTGGCTTATCGTCCTGTTCGCGGCCTACGCGTTAATCGGAGGCTTCGCTTCCATCAGTTCAGCCATGCAAAACCGGAAGAGCAATAGCGAGTGGTGGCTGCCACTTCTGCTGGGGATGATTGGCCTTGGAGCGGGGGTAATCGCCATCCTGAACCCCGGCCTCACAGCCGTGGTATTGGTGCTTTTGATAGGAGCGACCGCGCTGGCGAGCGGCATCGTTGATATTGTTATGGCGATTCGCTTGCGCAAGGTCATCCATGGAGAAGGATTCCTGATTCTGAACGGTATCGTCTCAGTCCTGTTTGGAATATTCGTCTTCTTCTTCCCGGGCGCCGGAGCGCTGGCCATGGTATGGCTGATCAGCATTTATGCCGTCGTCACAGGTGTGCTACTGCTTGCGCTGGCCTGGCGCGCCCGTAACTGGACAATAGACCATCGGACGCCACCGGACAGTCTTCCTGCTCATGGTTGATCGTGAGGATGCGCGCGGCGTGAGCGAACGCAGCTCGCTAAAGTGGTAAGGACGCTTGGTTGGGAGGCGACCCGTGGTAAAGATGCCTGACGCAGAGGCCGGGGCTAAAAGACCAGGGCCGCCGCCTGATCGGCGGCCCCTTCAAACATTCACCAGACACCGAGCCTTGGGCGTAACGTGAAGCCCCACATCGTTATTTCAGGATGTGAGATACGTCTAAAAACAGAATTGAGCGCTAACATCATCACTGCCATATAGCTGGCCACCTGAACACAAATCTCGAACAAGACTTGAATTTGAATATTGGAGGACAGAGTATTATGGAAGTATTAAAAGCGGGCACACTCGCTCCTGAATTCTCATTACCAAGCACTCCCGACCAGCGTGTTGCACTTTCTGAATTTCGTGGCCGGCCGGTTGTGCTGATCTTTTATCCTGCCGATTGGAGCCCTGTGTGCGGGGATGAACTCGCACTCTTCAGTGAGCTGCGGGATGAGTTCGCGAAATTCAACGCCTCCCTGCTGGGAATTTCCGTAGATGGCGCGTGGAGTCATATCGCCTTTGCCAGAGATCGGGGTTATCATCTGGCACTTCTTTCCGATTTCGAACCCAAGGGAGAAGTCTCGCGCAAATACGGAGTCTACAGAAGCAAGGAAGGGATTAGCGAACGGGCGCTGTTCGTGATCAATGCGGGTGGCGTCATCCATTGGAGTTATGTTTCACCCATGGGTGTCAATCCAGGCGCAGATGGAGTTTTGCGAGCTTTGGAATCACTGTCCGGAGGCATATGATGAGCCTGACTATTCCAGTTGGTCCGGATGATCATGTACAGGGTCCTCATACCGCGTCGGTCGTCCTGGTCGAGTACGGCGATTATCAGTGCCCATACTGTGCAAATGCATATGTGATCGTCAAGTTGCTTCAGGGACAGCTCGATCCCCTCCTCCGCTTCGTGTTTCGAAATTTTCCGCTCAGTCAGGTTCATCCCCAAGCAACACTTGCCGCGGAAGCCGCTGAAGCCGCCGGGGTGCAGGACAAATTCTGGGCGATGCATGATGCGCTTTATGAAAATCAACCGGTATTAAGCCCTGATTTGATCCAAGCTCTCGCGCAAGAGCTTAAGCTTGACATGGAGCGCTTTCAAAGCGACATGGAATCGGGACGATTCCGGGAACGCGTCAAGCATGATTTCATGGGGGGCGTGCGCAGCGGCGTGAACGGCACTCCGGCCTTTTTCATCAATGGGGAACGTTTTGACGGAAGCTGGGACGAGGCCTCCCTTGGCACGGCGCTGCGGGCAGCGGCAAAATAAGCCGGCTCGGGCGGTGGCCCGCCTCAGTTCACTCGATTTTTCAAAAAAGGCGTTGCCGAACGACGCGAGCAGTCATGAAAGCAGCGAAGCGGGGATGCAGCATAATCATAAAGGAAGCGGCCGAGGGAATTCAACGCGCAATTATCGAGTTTAAACGCGAGCCGCTGATATAAAACATCATCGGGCGGCATGCACATGGATCATAATGTTGCGGGTCAATTCGCCATCGGCTTGATTCATCCATCCTCATCGCATCCCTTGCACCCCTATCGTTGAAAAGGTGCATGCGCTGGCATTGTTCCGCATCAGTCTGTGTAACGAAATTGCAGGCTATGCCTGACTGAAGTTTGAAAGGTTTCTTCGTCTCCGGCCAAATATAGATGGAATACAAGGATTATTATAAGATCATGGGCGTCGCGCGAGACGCCTCCCAGGATGAGATCAAGCGTGCATACCGGAAGCTGGCGCGTAAATACCATCCCGACGTCAGCAAGGAACCACAGGCTGAAGCCCGCTTCAAGGAACTCGGAGAAGCGTATGAAGTGCTCAAGGATCCGGAAAAGCGGGTTGCATACGACCAGCTCGGCACCAACTGGAAAGCGAACCAGGAGTTTCGCCCGCCGCCGGACTGGAACGCGGGCTTCGAGTTTTCCGAGCGGAGTTTTCAAGGCGGTGATGCCTCGCAATATAGTGACTTTTTCGAATCCCTCTTCGGTCACGCTTTCCGTTCCGCGCAAGGTGCGAGGGCGGGCGCAAGAGAGACCGGCAGAGGTACGTCAGGTCATGGCGGCGGCCAGACCTTCCATGCACCCGGGGAGGATCATTACGCCAAGGTGATGATCGGCCTGGAGGATTCCTACATGGGCGCGACCCGCACCATTACCCTTCAAGTGCCCGAGATCGATCCGCAGGGACGTCTGGCGACACGCGAACATACGCTCAATGTCGTCATCCCGCGAGGAATTCGCGCAAAACAATATATCCGGCTTGCAGGGCAAGGCGCGCCTTCACCAGGACAGGGAAAACGGGGGGACCTGTATCTGGAGATTGAATTCCGCCCCATCCATACTATCGTGTGGAAGGCGCCGACATTTATCTCGATCTCCCCATTGCGCCATGGGAGGCTGCCTTGGGCGCAACGGTAAAAGTGCCGACCCCGGGAGGAACCGTTGAGCTTAAGGTACCGCCGGGTTCCGCTACTGGCCGGAAGCTGCGCCTGAAAGGCCGCGGCATTCCAGCCAAAACACCCGGCGATTTCTTTGTCGTGCTACGCACCGACCTCCTCCCGCTGCCGATGAAGCGGACAAAGCGTTTTACCGCACCATGGCCGAGCAATTCAAATCTTTCAACCCGCGAGCCGGACTGGGAGTGGAGGTATGACAACTGAAATGAAGCGATGACAAACAGGCAGAGACAAACGGATGTCCCTAAACTGAGCGGCATTGTTCTGGATGAAGAGCATCTTTTGACACTGACGGAGATCAGCCAGGCCTGCGCCGTACAAACCGGCTATATTATCGAACTAGTTGATGAAGGCCTGCTGAATCCGGAAAGCGGCCCGGAAACCGGCCTGGGGGAACATGCGCCCCATTTCTGGCGATTCACGGGCGAACAAATGCGCCGCGCCCGAATGGCATCGAGGCTGCAAGGCGATCTCGGCATTAACCTGGCTGGCGTGGCGCTGGCCCTGCAACTGCTGGATGAGATCGCAGAGCTTCGGGAACGGCTTGAGGCATTAGGCGGCGACGATTGGAACAGGCCGGATTAGCCATAGATTGGTTAGCAAAGAGCGTGCCCGCAGTTTCCTGCATGTGCCGTAACCGTAGTAGCCGTAGGTTGGGTTAGCGTAGCGTAACCCAACATGGGGCATCCCATTTGCCATCTCGATCTGTCTGCTAAGTAGTCGTACCTGAAATACGCCTGTAACCCTTATGAATATTAGCATTGAGGGGTATACAACGGCTGAGGGAATTGCCAGAATGGGAGTTATTATCCCCTGATTTCTGGTGAATTGATGAAGCCAAAGAAACAAGAATCGAGTACCTGTGACGACCTGTTCCGCATGCGCCTGGAGCAGATACTGGATCAGCGTCATGTGTTGTACCTTCTTGCGGGGAAGCTTGACTGGATAGCGGCAGAGCAGCGGTTTGGCGGGCTTTATGCGGAGGAAGGCCGTCCTGGTATTCCGATCCGGCTCATGGTGGGGCTGCACTATCTCAAGCATACCTTCAATGAATCGGATGAAACGGTGGTGGCGCGCTGGGTAGAGAATCCTTACTGGCAGTACCTGTGCGGGGAAGAATACTTCCGCCATACCCTGCCGATCGATCCCAGCCAGATGACCCGATTCAGGGACAGGATTGGCGAACAAGGCTGCGAATTCATGTTAAGCCTCACGGTGCACACGGGGATTAAAACCAAGACAGTCGCCGCGGCATCGCTTGCTGTGGTCAACATCGATACCACGGTACAGGACAAGGCGATCGCTTATCCCACCGATGCCCGGTTGTACCACAAGGCCAGAGGTGCGCTGGTACGGATAGCCAAGCAGATGGGCATGGACTTGCGGCAAAGTTATGAACGGTTATCGAAGCTTGCTCTGGCGAAGAATGGGCGCTATGCCCAAGCGCGGCAAATGAAACGCGCCAGGCGTGAACAAAAGCGCCTCAAGACCTACCTGGGCTGTGTTATCCGCGATATAGAGCGCAAGCTGGCAGCAAGATCGGCACAAGCGGGACCGCAGGAAGTCGCCAGGCTTTGCCGGCTGCTGCTGATTGCCCGGCGCATTCACACACAACAGCGTCACGACACGGGTAAGGTGTACAGCGTGCATGCGCCGGAAGTTGAATGCATTGCCAAAGGCAAGGCGCACAAGCCCTATGAGTTTGGGGTCAAGGTCGGCGTGGTCAGTACCAGCAAGGAAAGCTTTGTGGTGGGCATGAAATCGCTTCCTGGCAACCCCTATGACGGCCATACCCTCAAGGAATCACTGGAACAGGCACAGCGATTAACAGGGGTTGCAACCAGGGAAGCGTATGTGGACCGGGGCTACCGCGGTCATGGTGTTGCCCTGGATAAGCTCAAGGTATGGATTGCCGGAGCCAAACGCGGCGTTACCGTAGGGATCAAAAAGAAACTGAAGCGGCGCAATGCGATAGAACCGGTGATTGGTCACATGAAGAATGACGGCCGCTTGGGTAGAAACTTCCTCAAAGGCACTCAAGGTGACGCCATGAATGCCCTGTTGTGCGGCGCTGGCCATAACCTGCGCAAGATTCTGCGCCGACTGGCGCTTTTGTGCGCCCAAATCCTAAGTTGTTTGCAGCGCTATCTACCGAAACGCGATGGAAACTGTCATCGATTTATGATCGCTGTTTGCTAAAAATAGGGTTTTTCAGGGACGACTA
>CAVUXR010000025.1:0-43990 GCA_963745455.1 uncultured beta proteobacterium | reverse complement strand
TCGCAAGCGTGGAGAGCGTTGTGAAGGTTAATCCAATCGGCTTCGCGCTTTTCACCGCCAACATCTGCTCCGGTTGCTGATCACCGCATATGTCCGGTTACAAGGGGTTGTGCAAGCCCAGCGTGGTACGATCGCGCATGTTATCCCTTCCATGGACCAGGCGATAAAGCACCGGGAGCACCAGCAAATCAGCGCGGCGGATGACATAATGCCTCCGATCACCACTGTCGCCAGAGGCCGTTGCACTTCGGCGCCTGTTCCGGTGGCGAGCGCCATGGGGACAAACCCTAGAGCTGCCACCAGCGCCGTCATCAGTACCGGACGCAGCCGGGTAAGGGCTCCATTATGAATGGCATCATCCAGAGTCAGGCCCTGCTGCCCGCAAATCGCGGATAAACGCCAGCATGACCAGGCCGTTCAGCACCGCCACGCCTGACAGGGCAATAAATCCCACGCCGGCGGAGATAGACAACGGGATTCCGCGCAACCACAATGCCACGACTCCGCCGCTAAGGGAAACGGAACCCCGGTAAACATCAGCAACCCATCCCGGAAATTGCCGAACATCGCATAGAGCAGGATCAGGATCAGGCCGAGAGACAGGGGAATCACGATCTGCAGCCGTTCGGCCGCGGAAATCATCTGCTCGAACTGCCCGCCCCATGTCAGCCAATATCCGGATGGAATCTGCACATTCTTTGCGACCAGGACTTCCGCCTCCTCGACGAAGGACCCGAGATCCCTGCCACGCACATTTGCGGTAACAACCGCTCTGCGTTTGCCATTTTCCCGGCTCACCTGGTTAGGTCCTGGCGCCACCTCGAGCACGGCCACCTCATCCAGTGTCACGTAGGCGGGTAGGCCAGCCGGAGGAAGGGCCGGTACCGCAGGGGCCGGCGCCGCATTTGCCCCGCCAATTGCGGCCACCACGGGAAGGCCGATCGGCAGACGCCTGAGCGATTCGATGTCGCCGCGCAGGTGTTCAGGAAGACGCACCTGTAGCTCGAAGCGGCGATCCCCTTCGAAAATGGTACCGGCGTTTCGTCCGCCGACAGCAACGGCCACAGCGTCTTGCACATCCGCTATGTTTAAACCGTAACGCGCCAGTTTATCGCGATCAGGCCGGATCGAAAGCACGGGCAATCCGGTAAGTTGTTCCACTTTCACATCCGCTGCCCCGGGAACGGTGCTCAGAAGCTTCTCGATCTGCTCGGCGACGGTGAACAGAATATCCATATCGTCGCCAAACACCTTTACGGCAACATCCGCACGCACGCCCGACAGCAGTTCGTTGAAACGCATCTGTATCGGCTGGGTAAATTCATAATTGTTACCCGGTATTTTCCGAATCGCTTGTTCCATTGCGGTTATCAATTCCTCCTTGGTATGCCGCGGCCCCGGCCACTCCGATTGGGGTTTCAGCATGATAAAGTTATCCGCGACACTCGGTGGCATCGGGTCGGTTGCAATCTCGGCGGTTCCGATCTTGGCGAATACCCTGTCTACTTCGGGAAATGCCTTGATCGTTTGTTCCAGCTCGCTTTGCATTTCGATAGCGGTCGTCAGGCTCGTGCCGGGGATGCGGATCGCGTGGAGCGCAATATCCCCTTCATTAAGGCTGGGCACGAATTCGCTGCCCATTCGTGTCGTCAGCAGTCCGGATAACGTTACAGTCACGATAGCGACCGTCACGGTGAGGCCCTTGTTGCGCATTGCGGCGTTCAGGGCAGGCAGGTAGGCTTTCTTTGCCCAAGCCACCGCCGGACTTTCTTTTTCAGCCACCTTTCCCGAGAGGAACAGTGCGACTGCCGCAGGAACGAACGTTACAGAAAGTATCATCGCGCCCAGCAGAGCGGTTACTACAGTGAAGGCCATCGGATGAAACATCTTTCCTTCCACCCCTGTGAGCGCAAAGATGGGAAGATAAACCACCATGATGATCAGCTCCCCATAGATAAGCACCCGCCTTGCTTCGCTGGTCGCATCGAAAACCATCGCAAACCGTTCCGCAGGTTTCAGTTCCCGCCCGAGCCGCATCTGCTCATGAGCCAAACGCCGGATGCTGTTTTCAACAATGACAATGGCGCCGTCCACGATAAGGCCGAAATCGAGTGCGCCCAGACTCATCAGATTCGCACTCACCTGATTGGCCACCATTCCGCTAAAAGTGAACAGCATCGAGAGCGGGATGACGAGTGAAGTGATGACTGCCGCGCGCAAATTCCCCAAAAACAGAAACAGCACCACGTCACCAGCGCGGCGCCTTCAAGCAGGTTGGTCGCGACGGTTCGAATGGTTTTGTCGACCAGGGTGGTACGATTATAGACAGCGGTGGCTACTACACCTCCAGGAAGAATCCGGTTGATTTCAGCCAATTTTTTTTCGACGGCATGCGAAACGGTGCGGCTGTTTTCTCCGATCAGCATGTGCACTGTACCCAGTACGACCTCTTTGCCATTTTGCGTGGCCGCTCCGGTACGCAATTCCTTGCCGATCAGAATATCCGCGACATCCTTGATGCGTATGGGTATTCCTGCTCGAGAGCCCAGGGTGATATTGCCGATTTCGTCAAGATTGGCTACCTGCCCCGGAAGGCGCACCAAATACTGTTCGCCGCTTTTTTCAATGTATCCGGCGCCGACGTTGAGATTGTTGCGTCCCAAAGCCGTGATGACGTCCTGTAAGGTTAATCCGAATGAGATCAGCTTTTCCGGATAGGGGGCAACATGAAACTGTTTGACAAAGCCGCCGACCGAGTTGACTTCTGTTACACCGGGGACCGTGCGCAAATGCGGCCGGATGATCCAGTCCTGAACTTCGCGCAGATCGGTTGGCGTATATTCCGTGCCATCCGGCTTTCTTGCGCCTTGTTTGGCGTCAACCGTCCACATGAAAATCTCACCCAGACCGGTAGAGATGGGTCCCATCGAAGGTTCAACACCAACAGGCAGCCTGTCTCTCGCTTCCTGGATACGTTGGCTCACGAGTTGACGCGCAAGGTAGATATCAGTGCCGTCCTTGAAAATCACGGTGACTTGCGAAAGACCATAGCGGGAAAGGGAGCGGGTGTACTGAAGATTAGGCAGCCCCGCCATGATGATCTCTATGGGAAAGGTCACACGCTGTTCCGCCTCGATAGGCGAATATCCAGTCGCGCGTGTATTGATCTGCACCTGCACGTTGGTTATATCCGGCACCGCATCGATGGACAGCCTTTGATAGCTGTAGACCCCAAGCATGGCCATCGCCAGTACGACCATAAGGACCAGTCCGCGCTGCTGTATCGATACTCGTAAAATGCGTTCAATCATGATGCCGCCCAAGCTGATTTTTTCGCATTAATTTGATATGCGAGAGCCCAGCCAGGTGATCATATGTTTCACTCATGACTTGCGCCCGCCTTGCCGAGCTCGGCCTTGATCGCGAAGGTGTTGCCCGTTGCGTACTGTTCCCCCGCGTGAAATCCCTTCAGCACCTCGATCATTTTGCCGTCGCTTCGTCCCAGTTCCAGCGGTCGTGCCTCAAAATATTCGCCGTAGCGGCCAAATACTACCGTCCAGTCACCCAGCGTTTGAATGGCATCCGCTGATACAGCAACGGCTACCGGAATTTCTTCTGCTGCCAGCTCCGCATTGACGAACATGCCGGGACGCCATCTGCCGTCCTTGTTTTCCAGCTCGACCCGCGCTGTGGCTGTACGGGTTTGTCCCCCGATCAGGGTCGTTATATAAGTGATATCACCCACACCCTTGACGTCGAATGCGGTCGCTTTGATGGTTGCTTTTTGGCCAACCTTGACCACCGCCAGATCTTTCGGATACACGGTTATCGCTGCCCAGATCGTCGATACGTCGGCTATCGTATAAATGTTGTCGTCCTCCTTGAGGGTTTGGCCCTGTGCAATGGCTTTCGCGGTGATGAGCCCGGAGATCGGCGCCTGGATTTCGTAGCGTGCTAGATTATCTCTAAAGGAGCGTGACTCAGGCCGCACACCCAGAGAGCGCAGTTTGGTCGTGGCGAGATCCACGGCGATTTCAGCTTCGTTCAGCAACTCCTGGGCAGTTAAATAGTCTTGCTTGGCGGTAATCTTCTCTTCCCATAGCCGCTTTTCCCGTTCGAAAGTAGTTCGCGCCAATCCCAGCCGTCTCTGAGCGACCAGATATTGGCTGCGTAAATCAGCCAGCATCTGGCTTTCAATTTCCGCAAGCACCTCTCCTTTTTTTACTTCCTGGCCGTGGTGGCGATAGACAGCGGTTACGATGCCAGGTAAACGCGGCACGACCAGTACTACGGTATGTTCGTTGTAGATAATTTCGCCGGGCAGCTTGAGTGTCGGCCTGATTGTCTCAGGTCCCGCTGTCTTGATTTCGATGTCCATGTTCTTCAGCATTGCATCCGGAATTTCCACCCTTGCCTCGGCGTGGCTATAATTCCAGTGGAATTTTTTGTCCTTCCATTCAGCGGCAACGGCTACATCGAATGAATGAGGTTCTTCTACGATCTGGTCTCCGATCAGATAATCGGCTTCCGGCTTGAATTCATATACCTGTGCAGGTTTGCTCAGCCGCGATAACGTAACAGTAACCTTTGCGGAAGATGGCGGGAGCGGCTTCCCATTCTCGTACAGGTAAAGCCGGAACCGTGACGGCACCCCTTTTTCGAAGATCGTCACCTCTACGCCAAATCCATCCTTTGTAAGTAGCTTCCCGCCTTTGGGTCCGATAGCAGATCCCACGCTAGCCTGGGATTCGGCGTTTTCTGCGGCTGCGTTAGAGGGAGCGGTTTTGTGCGAGGTGAGAATCAAGCCGCCCAGCAGTGCTCCGATTGCGATCACGGCAATGATCGGAATGAGCTGTTTTTTATTGGCCATTATCTGCTCCTTGATCTTGACCAGCGCTATCTTCGCCGGTCAACTGACTCGGTTTGCCATCAACCGGCGCCGCTATAAGTCGTTCGATTTCATTGACCAGCCGTTGATAATTCCCAAGCGAGCGCACATACAGGAGCTGGTTCTGAAACAACGTGCGCTGCGCATCGAGCATTTCCAGAAAGCTGAACCGGCCCAGCTCATAACCGATGTTTGCCGCATTGAACGCGCTCTTGGCTCCGGGCAACACATCATCACGCAACACTTTGATCTCGTTTTGCGCCGCCAGCAGTGATTCATAAGCTCTGGATAGCTGCGTATTGAGTCGCAAATCTGTCGCCAGTTGCTCATCGATTGCCTTATCGAGGCGCTGATGCGCTTCCCTGATACTGCCCTGGTTGCGGTTGAATAACGGAAGCGGTATGGTAAAGCCAGCCAGGGCGGTAACGTTGTCCGATTGCAAATAACGCCTGACAGCGGCGTGGGCAATGATGTCCGGTATCCGCCGGGTATTTTCCACTTCCAGCATTGCCTTGCGCTGTTCCACATTTTTGGCGCTGCGCTGCGCCATGGGGCTAACGAGAACACGTTGCGAGAGCTCTTCGTAACTCGGTAACGTTACTGTAGACTCCAGATCGCCCATTGCCCTGTCGAACTGCGGAAGGTGGCTGCCCCATAGCAGAGCCAGTTGTTTGCGTGCCGCAGCCAGATCCCGGCGCGCCAATTCAAGCTCGATCCCAGCGGTGGAAAGAGTCATTTTCGCCTTGGTTTCCTCAAGGGGAGGTGCCTTGCCTGTCTGGACACGCTTGCTGGCGGAATTGACGACTTTCTGGGCCAACTGGACGCTGTCTTCCGCAAGCCGCACCCGTTCCTGTCCCGCAAGCACGTCGGTAAAAAAGTTTGCCACCAGCGCGATGAGATCCAGACGCCGGGCCTCGTAATCCTTGCTCGCCAGTTCCTGGCCAAGCGATGCCGCATGGACCCGCGCAGCGCGCTTCCCGCCAAGTTCGATAAGCTGGCTGAGCCTGATAGTCGCGAATTGTTGCACTATGGGGTTCGGTCTTACCGGGGAACCGACATCCTCTGTCACGACGTCGAGTTCGGGGTTCCGAAATAATCCGGCCTGTTGCGTCACCCCTCCAAGGGCGCGAACTTCCTTGTCGAACGAGGCCAGCTCAGGGTTGCGCTGCAATGCCAGTTTGATTGCGTCGCGCAAGGTGAGATCGCCCTTGTCTTCGGCTGGTGGCAATACGGAAGATTCCATGCCCCTGCCGGGGAAGCCGCCGGAAAAAATATTTTGCGCAATCGCCGCGGGTGTGCAAAAGAACGCAAGAATAAACAATCCCGGCGGCGCGAGGCGCCACCAGATCGTGAACAATACACGACAGTTCATGGAGTTCTCCGCAAGTATTATCGCGAACCGGTAAATCGCGCATAATTACGCAATTTGCATAAAAATGAGCAAATACCGATTCTCATCAAGGTACGCTTGTAAGTATGTCAATAGCTGTGGCAGCACTTGCACATGCTGGACGCTGCCGCAGAATGGCGAACCCAACGGGCTGAGTCAGCAATTATGCTGACGCCCTTAGTTACAGCCTGGCTTGAGTTATGGCGCGGGGAGGATGGAGAGGCGAATCCGGAATGGACTCAGGAGCGGTGGAAGAGACGAACACCGCCAGCACATCCATACCAATGGAAGGAGGAACTAGTAGGGGAGACGTAAAAAAGAAAGGCTGGTATTGCCCAGCCGCATGAAGGCATAAGTGAGTCGCCGCATCCAGATGGCCATCATCATTTGTAACGGCGCGTTGATGGGCCTCGAGATGCGCCGTGGGATCCAGGGAAAGAACGTGATGCTCATGATCAAGCTCGTGAGCAAATACCTCACCATTAAATGCCCAACCAAACGCATTAGTCAGCATGCTGGCGAGCAATGCGAACACGACAAAATAGATATGGTGGCGCTTATTCATGCGTTCCGATTGTATACCCCTGTATGGGGCAATGCCAATGTTTGTTTTTTCGCTTCCGCCTTTTGAACGTATGGCTATCTGAATAATTGATATAGCCTCAAGCGTTCCGCCAAACGCGGCCGTAATTCGACGGGACAATCAGCCAGCGTTCTTGCCCTTCCCCGGCGGTGAAATTGTCTAGCCCGTGCAGTTGTTCGATATAGTTGCCGTGTCGTGTAAACGTGAACGGCGCGCTCTGGTCAGAATCCGTAAAGTTCACTGCTATCACGCTCACGGCTTCGGCTGTCTCCCGCTGAAAAAGCAGAATACCCCGGGATAGGTAATGTCCGTAATCGTTATAAAAATAATGACTGCCCCGGCGCAACTCGGCGCAATTTTTCCGAAGACTTAACAAACTTCGGGTCAGCTTGACCAGGCTTTTACCTGCGGTATCGTAGAAGTAATCCCAGCGCAGCGGCCGCAGCAGCAATACCCGGCCAAGGCCCGAGTCGGGGACGAAGTAATTCTCGCCAAATTCCTGGCCCTGCCATAGCATGGGAATGCCCTTCGCGGCGAGCACCGCGATCAGGTAGGGTTGGAGGCGATACCATTGCGCGCGGTCGCCTTCGGCGAACAGAGGGCTCCAATCGGGATAACGCAGGCCGAACTCGCACAAAAAACGGCTATGGTCATGGTTCTCGATATATTGTAGCGGGGCCTTGGCCATTGTGTCGCCATTTTGTGTTGCTTGTTCAACATAGCCCAGCGCTCCGAGCCGTTGCCCGAGATTCTCGACCGCACCCGGCCCGCCATGAGCGCAGGCTTCCGCTGCTCCAAAGGTGGCGTTCTGCCAGGTGGCGTTGCTGTAGCTTTGCTGAAGAATCTCTTCCGGAGCTTCCAGTTGCTCCGCGATCTGGATCAACCGCGGACCTTCCGGCGCATCGAACCTTCGCAGACTGGCGATCGAGCTTTTGACATACTCGTACGTATTAAAGACCAGATTGGCGTAACCCACGCCCAGCGCACCATCCCAGTAATTCGGCACGCAATCGTAGCGGAAGCCGTCAATATGATAGGTATTTAGCCAATGCAGGTTGACACTATAGAAAAAATCGCGGGTCAGCGCACGGTTGAAATCAGTACTAATACCGAGATCATTGAAATAGTCTTTCGCAAAGGGTCCCATGAAAGGGTTTTCGCCATACCGGAGTCGCTGATAGAGATCCGCATAAGGAAAATCCCGGCCGGTGTGCCCGTAAACCACATCAACAATTACCGCCAGTCCACGCCGGTGCGCGGCATCGACAAAACTCTGAAAATCATTTCTTTTGCCGAAACGCTCATCGACGCCAAAATAACCCAGCGGCAAATAGCCCCAATCGACTTCCAGTGAAACATTATTGACGGGCATTACTGACAGCGCATTCACGCCGAGGTCGGCGAGATAATCGAGCCGGTCGATCGCGCCTTGCAGGCTGCCACCGAATTCGGCGAAATTCATCTCGTACAGGATGAGGTCATTTAGCGCGGGTGTTTTCCAGTTCGCTTCCTCAGTGCTCCAGGCATATTGGATGTAGCCGAGGGTGAAGGCGGATAGTTTGCCAGTGGCATATTCGCGGGCATAAGGATCGACAATCCAGTCCAGTACACCCATGTTGGGATTGTGCAGTTCGAAGCGATAAACATGCCGGCCGGGCGAACCGAAATGCGAGTTCGGCTGCAAATCATGGATGTGTGGTGAAATTCACGGTGACGGACCAGAAATCACCATAATCGGCATTGATGCCATGTTGCAATTCGAAGGCTAGCGGCTGAATTGCCTGAATGAATTGGTCGCGCTCGTGAATGATTTTCACAAACAGCCGATTACCATTCGCGGCAGAAATCCATGGCAAGAGTATGCCGAAATCCACCACGCCTGGGCTGACTTCATGGGGGCCGAGCTGATCCAGAGGAAGCTGTTTCATGACTTGAACCTATTCGGATAGATTTGGCTTCAACTATTTTCAGGTTCAAGCATAGGCAAGCTCAGGGGCTTTCGCTACCCCTTTCTCCACCTTTAGGTCCCCAGAACACCACCCAGGTGCCAAAGTCGTCGGAGAAATTCTCGAACCGGTGCTCGACGTTGGCCGGAACAAACAAGCAATCTCCTACCTTGAACGAATGACGCTCCTCACCGATGACAAGCGCGCCTGTTCCCTTATGGATGAAATAGACTTCATCCTGCTCATGCGGGGTTTGGGGATCATTTCCGACCGGGATGTAGTATTCCACCGACATTGAGCCATGCGCGAGCCCCACGGCGAATCGTTCTCCCATTGGCCACTCTACAGTGGCGGGGCCGGGGATGCGGGAGAGGACTTCTTCTACGGTTGCTTTAACTTTCAACTGAGACTCCTGCATAAAAGGAATGAACGACCGAGGCGGTTTATCCGGTAACCGCTTGCCGCTTGGTAAAAATATCCTGTTTCTGTTCAGCCGCGGCAAGTGGTCGGGGCTTTACACAACAATCCCGAGCGCTCGATTGTATGAGGTCCGGCCTACGCGCGCAATGTTCCGATGGGGACGTGTAGAGAGCTAATCACCGCAGATAACGGATGCCCTACAGTAGTATCGAGGAGGGACAGTCCCGTCTTCAATGAGGCCGCGGCAAATCGCCGCGCAGCTTCCGGCGTTGCATTGTCGCGCTGGCGATCACGTGAACCATTCGCCTGTTGGCCGTAGGGCCATGGAGCCAGGCGTAGGCCCGCCTGGCAAAACGCCCCGAAATTACGCCGGGCAGCCTTTGCATTCTTGGCAGAAAGCGTACCAGAGCGTTCCTTGATGGATAACGCGCTCGCAAACTCGGTGATAATCCAATCCGAGGATATGATGGGAATATCACATGCGCCAAACCACTTATCGATCATTTGATGCTACGGGAGGCACTATCTGAGCGTGGCGCGCTACGCTGAGCGCTCATCGAGTTGACGTCTGTTTGCTGCGTGCTAGACTGAGGTAATCGAATAAATCGCATGAGTGGCTTTATTGGAGCGTCGTTACGCTTCGTTGCTTCGTTCGTAAACCTCAAGCCTAGGAAAATGGCGGTATCACAGGGGAGTAAGCCACAAGAGAGTTTTAGGAAGAGAGTTTTAGGGGGACTTTCCGCAGAAGTGATTTAAGCAGAACCATTTTTATAGTCGAGACAGCCGCAATGGGACAGCTTATCGTAGCCACGCACGAGTTACCCGAGGATGTGATTGCGCTGGTGCCCATGCGCAATGTCGTCTTGTTTCCACATGTGTTGACGGCTATCACCGTAGGGCGCGCGAAATCGATCGCCGCGGTGGAGCATGCCCTGCATTCCAACGCTCCGCTAGGCATTGTCCTGCAGCGAGATCCGGCAGTGGATGATCCGGGGCTGGACGCACTGTTCAGCATGGGTACCGTCGTAAGTATTGTTCGGCATCTCACGTCGACCGATGGACTCCGTCATGCGGTGTGCCAGGGCATTGACCGGTTTTCTATTGAAGAGCTGGTCGAAGGATATCCTTTTCTGGCCGCCCGGGTACGGCGTATCGGCGAACCGGCCGAGGTGTCCACCGAGGCCGAAGCACTCGCCATGCAGTTGCGTGAACGAGCAGTCGAGATTCTGTCACTTCTGCCGGGTGTTCCCGCGGAGCTTGCGCACGCACTGCAAGCGGCGCGCGCGCCGTCGCATCTGGCCGATATTGTCGCAAGCCTTCTTGATACCGAGGTGAACGAGAAGCAGATATTGCTTGAAACCATCAGTACCGAAGAACGGTTGCGCAAAGTGCTCCAGATTCTGTCGCGTCGCATCGAAGTACTCAGGCTGTCGCATGAAATCGGTGAACGCACGAAAGAACAACTGGAAGACCGCGAGCGTAAATTTCTATTGCGCGAGCAGTTGAAGACGATTCAGAAGGAGCTTGGCGAAACTGAGGGCGACGATCAGGAAATCGCGCAGTTGAGCGAGGCGATCGACAAGGCCGGCATGCCTGAAGAAACCGAGGCGCAGGCGCGTAAAGAGTTGCAGCGGCTGCAAAGGATGCCTTCGGCATCAAGCGAATATTCCATGCTGCACACCTATCTTGAGTGGATGACCGAACTGCCCTGGCGGTTGCCGGCCGATACACCGATCGATCTGGATGCCGCGCGTCAGATTCTCGAAGCGGATCACTTCGGGCTTGAGCGCGTCAAACAGCGAATTGTCGAATTCCTGGCGGTTCAAAAGTTGAAGCCCCAGGGACGCGCACCCATTTTGTGTTTTGTCGGACCGCCGGGAGTCGGGAAAACTTCGCTTGGTCAGAGTATCGCGAGAGCATTGCAGCGGCCATTCGTGCGTGTGTCGTTGGGCGGTGTGCATGACGAGGCCGAGATGCGCGGCCATCGCCGCACATATATCGGCGCCATGCCAGGCAACATCGTGCAGAGCCTGCGCAAGGCCAGCGCCCGCAACTGTGTCATGATGCTCGACGAAGTCGACAAAATGTCGGCCAGCCTTCATGGCGATCCATCGGCCGCCCTGCTCGAAGTGCTGGACCCGGAGCAAAATTCCACGTTCCGCGATAATTATCTGGGCGTGCCGTTCGATCTCAGCCGGGTCGTGTTCATTGCCACGGCAAACGTAATCGACAGCGTACCGCCTCCCGTGCGCGACCGGATGGAGATTATCGACCTGCCAGGCTACACCCGCGAGGAAAAGCTCCAGATCGCGCTGCGCTACCTCGTGAACCGGCAGCGGGAGGCCAACGGATTAAAAGAAGGGCAGTGCGAAATAACAGTCGGGGCTCTGGAAAGCATTATTGCAAACTACACGCGGGAAGCCGGTGTACGCCAGTTCGAACGCGAAATCGGGCGCGTGATGCGGCATGCCGCCATGCGCGTCGCCGAGAATGCGCAGGTCCAGGTGCGTGTAGATGCCGCTGATCTGGATGCCATACTCGGCCCTGCAAAATTCGAGCATGAGATCGGGCTGCGTGCGAGTCTGCCGGGCGTGGCTACCGGTCTGGCGTGGACGCCCGTGGGCGGCGATATTCTTTTCATTGAAGCGACACGAATAAGCGGGCGCGGGCAACTGATTTTAACCGGACAGCTTGGCGGCGTGATGAAGGAGAGCGCCCAGGCGGCGCTTACTCTCCTGAAGGCGCGCGCGGACGACCTCAATATTTCGGCATTGACTTTTGATCATATCGACGTGCATGTGCATGTTCCTGCCGGCGCCATTCCAAAAGATGGCCCTAGTGCCGGGGTAGCCATGTTTGTTGCCCTTGCTTCGCTATTTACCGACCGGCCGGTGCATCATGATGTCGCTATGACAGGCGAGATCAGTCTGCGGGGAATGGTATTGCCGGTCGGAGGCATCAAGGAGAAGGTGCTGGCGGCGCAGCGCGCGGGTCTGCGTACCGTATTGCTGCCGGCACGCAATGAGAAAGATCTGCGTGAGGTACCTGAAGCTGCGCGTGCTTCATTGCAATTCGTTTTTCTTGAAACGGTGGATGATGCGATCCAGGCATCGCTTGGTCAGCGGGGCGCTCGCCGCGCCGGGTCAGAGTTCAAGCTGGTTTGAGGTGAGGGGACAGCAGTCGCGCTCCGAAAGGTCGGGCAACGAATTTCCCTCGGGCTCATGGGAGAGGCCCGGAAAAAGGGCTCCATGAAGACATGGGACCTACTCACGAACTATTTTGCGTAGCCCATCTCAAGCCCGACGTCGAACGTTCCGGCATAACCTTCATCCGTCCTGGAAAGCTTGAGTATGAGCTGATTTCCACCTTTGCGAAATATGCCGTCCTCTTCGTTTCTCGTTCTGGATGATTGGAGCTTCTTTTTGGCATAAGCCGGTTGCTCATGCACCCTGTCGGTAACTGCATCATCGAAATAAAATTGCGACGTAAACTCGTACGTCTGCATGGTTTTGGGGTCGGTACGGATCTTGAAATGAATATGGACCGTTCTGCCCGGGTACCATCCAGGATAAATCGTGGTGAAGCGCACGCCGCCGTTCGTGTCCGTCGTTTGATAACCGCGCAGGAATTTTTTTCCCACTGTATTAAAACTGCTATCTCTGACGTCAGAATAGATTCCCTGCGCATCGCAGTGCCAGATGTCCACTACAGCGCCCGCAAGCGGTTTGCAGCCGGTTTTGTTCACTGAAAAGACGCGCAAATCGAGTGTGAGCGGTATCCCTTCCTTTATCGAACCATCCGAAGGATCGGAACGGATATCCGCTCGATTCAGATGCTCATCAACAAAGTATGGACCTTCGGTCTGTTGAGGCGTTGCGATACAAGAGAACATTTTCCGAATCATCTCCTCTTTGCCGGGATTGCCGAATGAATGCCCGCTAAGCATGGTCACGCTGGTTGCGCCGAACAGCGCAAGCATATTTCGCCGGTTCATGCCTCACCCCATCCAAATGTTGCAACTGTTGCAGTTGTTCCATCTTTTGAAATCATTAATGGGATGGCAGTGCCAATTCCGGCAGTGCCAATTCCTCCTGACAATTGGAGGACCAGGCGCTTTTGAAGTTCCAAAACCCGTAGTTCATCCAGTATAGTCTGATAGTCCGGGGAGGGAGGAACTTGCAGCAACGGGAGGACTATGCTGTGATGAGAATCGGTGATAAGGAATTCTTCCGGCAGATTGGCCGTATGCCGGGGTCAGGTAGAGGAGGAGAGCCTGCGAGTGGGAAGACCGCAAGACATGCGGAGTTTATTCGGAACTGCGGTAATTGACGTCACCGTTGAGCGAGAGTTTGCTCAACAGATTGTTTTTCACGGCTGGCCATTCATGCTGAAGTATCGAATAGACGACCGTGTCCCGGATCGAGCCGTCGCGCATGATCTGGTGGCTCCGCAACACGCCGTCCTGCTTGGCGCCGAGCCTTTCGATCGCAGCTCTCGAGACCTGATTGAAATAGTGAGTTCGGAACTCTACCGCAATGGCTGCTTTCTGCTCAAAGGCATACTGGAGCAGCAACAATTTGCTTTCGGTATTTACACTGGTTTTACAGGCTGATTTTGCGTACCAGGTATATCCCAGCATCGGTCTTCTGTTGGCCTCATCCACATTATAGAAACGGGTGGTGCCCACGATTCTGTTGCTATCGTTAAGCCTGACAGCGAATGCGATATCGCCTTTTTTTGCGTTCCCGATGGCTTTCGCGACATAGTTTTCCATATGGTCCGGGGAGGGGACGTTGGCAAACCAGAGTTTCCAATATTCTCCGTCCATTACCGCGGCCTTTAACGGCTCGACGTGATTCATGCCAAGAGGATCAAGCGTTACAATGCAACCCTCCAGCTTTACCGGTTCAAGCCAGCTCATCTTTTCTTGCTTGCACTTTTGGATTCATTTTTCTTGCTGATCCTTTCTTGCCGATCCTTGAATCCGATCCGATCTAAAACATCGGTTTCTTTTTCGCGGAATTGTAGCGCTTGACCCCACCCATTATTTCGGCTTTGGCTTCCTTGACTCCAACCCATCCGTTTATCTTGACCCACTTGCCTGATTCCAGATCCTTGTAGTGAGCAAAGAAGTGCGCGATTTGCGAAAGCACCAGTTCAGGCAAGTCATTGTAGGATTTTTTCTTCTGGTAGAGGCCGCATAGCTTGTCGATAGGCACAGCCAATATTTTCGCATCTTCGCCAGCCTCGTCAGTCATGGTTAACATACCCAGCGGCCTGCAACGCACGACTACGCCGGAAATGAGCGGAACTGGCGAGATCACCAGCACATCCACGGGATCTCCATCCTTGGAAAGGGTATGCGGAATATAACCGTAGTTGCAGGGGTAGTGCATTGAAGTTGACATGAAACGATCGACGAACATCGCGCCTGTTTCCTTGTCCACTTCATATTTGATGGGATCGGCGTTCATGGGTATTTCTATGATGACGTTTAAATCATTTGGCACATCACGGCCAGAATTGACTCGATCGAGATTCATTTATACTCCTGACTCCTGGCAACTGAAAAACCGTCAATTATAACCCGAGTCCGGGGCGAACCAATTCCAATCCATGCCGCCCCTGCGCATGCTATCCACTTTGGCTGTCATGGTCGTGATCGCTTATGTCTTCCTGGCAGGAGTCCTGTTTTTTGCCCAGGCGCACCTCATCTATTATCCCAATTACGAACGTCGTATCGCCTCAACGCCACTTGATGCCGGGCTCGCTTACGAGTCCGTGGAAATTTCCACCGTGGACGATGAAACACTGCACGGCTGGTTTGTGCCGGCGCCTGCCGCAACCGGGACGGTGCTGTTTTTTCACGGTAATGCCGGAAACATCTCCCATCGTATGGAATACCTGTCGATGTTTAACAGTCTTGGCTACAATACCTTTATTTTTGATTACCGTGGCTATGGGGAGAGCAGTGGGGCGCCTTCCGAACCCGGCACTTATCGCGATGCTCAGGCCGCATGGGAATACCTTACAAAAAAGCGAAGCATTCCTCCCGGCCGCATCATATTGTTCGGTGAATCCCTTGGTGGCGCGATTGGGGCCTGGCTGGCCGCGCGCGAAAAGCCGGGCTTGCTGGTGCTGGCTTCCGTATTTACTTCAGTGCCTGACATGGCGGCAAAACTTTATCCATTCCTGCCGGTGCGGCTGCTGTCTCGCTTCGAATACAACACTCTGGAGTCCCTGAGATCCATTACCAGCCCCGTTTTCGTCGCGCACAGTCCGAGTGATGAAATCGTGCCGTTCGCACAGGGTCAGGCATTGTATGAGGCAGCACCGCATCCCAAGCAGTTTCTTGAGCTGCAGGGCGGGCACAATAATGGATTTATTTTCATGCGAAAAGAATGGGCGGACACACTGGATGAATTTATTCGCTTGAATCTGAAATGAAATAGCGCTGAAATCGAGCCTATCCCACCTATTTTAATAATTAATTATGTTGATACTTGCTCATCGCGGCTATCACGCCGCTGTTTCCGAAAACACCCTGGCCGCCTTTGAAGCGGCGGTAACGGTAGGGGCCAACGGTATCGAAACCGATGTGCGCCTCAGCCGCGATGGTTTGCCCATACTGATCCATGACCGTGTGACGCCATCGGGCGAGGCAGTGGCCGACCTTACCCGAGCTGAAATTGAACAGATTCTCGATCACGAAGTACCGACCCTGGACGAAGCGCTGGAAAGCTTCCCGGACATCCTCTGGAATGTTGAGATCAAATCCCCGGCGGCGCTACCCTCAATGGTAAGCGTGATTAAAAAGCATCAGGCTCGCCACAGTATTATTGTCACCTCTTTCCGCCACGACCTGGTGGCGGTATGCGCGTCCTTACTAGAAGTCAATTGTGGCTTTTTGCTGGCTCACCGGCCACAAACGCTGGATTCTCTGCTGCTCGATTTCAACGCCAGCGGCAATCCCAGGATCAACCATATCGTATGGGATTACGAAATCCTGGATGGTGTTCTGTTGAAGCAGGCGGTCGAGAACGGCTTTCGCAATTTTGTTTATGGTCCGGTCACACAAGCAGAGCACGACGATTGCCGGGAACGTGGCGTGGACGGGGTGATTACCGACTACCCGCTTCTGGCGCAAACTGTATAGCCAGAGTTTTAAGGCCGTTATTCTCTCTCGGCGCTTCCGAATGCTGTCTACCTTATTGACCAGTTGCGCGAAAGGCAGCGCTTATTTGACGATTTTGATTATCTGGCCGAAAACCGGTTCGCCCTCAGGGTATTGACCGTTGAGCAAGCGCAAGTAACTTTCGGCATTTACCCCAAGAGGGGATTCCCTGCCCAAGGCGGCGTAGCTCAAACCCTTGGTTGCGGTGATGGTTTTGATCTCAAGCGGCTTGATTGATTCTTGCTCCGTATCGGAAAGCGCTCGAAAGCTATTAATCGAGCTTGCGATTTCCACCTGATGATGATCGAATGCGGCAGGAGATTCTCCTGCTCCCGCCAGCATGAATGCCTTATCGTCATGATAAATAACTGCTGCCTTGAAAGGCTTGCCATCCCGTGTGGTGGCGGCAACAGTCGCGACGGGTAATCCATTGTGAGTTGCCGATAACACTTCGCTACCGGATCCGAGGTGGAGGTGTTCCCGCGCAACATCGGCTGGTGCATACCGAGGATTTTTTTCGATGAGGCTCAATTGCATCATCGCATCACCCTCGGGACTTGACGCCATCACTTTGTCCGGCTGATTGCGTACACGCCAGCCGGGCGGAAATGATAAGGTAAACCCTAATGCCTTATGGTAGAAAATATTTTGCCGCACAACCCCATGATCGATGGCATCGCCAAAAACCATGCCTTCCGTCTGGCGCAAGAATTCCGCGCGGCGGTCACCCATAACCCCCGCCACGGTGTATTGCCTGGCTTGGCCAACCACTTCCTGCAGACGTGTGTCGCTGTCGGGGTGGGTGGCGAAAACCCCATGATAACGGCGCGGCTCGCGGCCTTCCTGCTTCGCAGCTTCGATGTCGAACAGTTCCTGGTTTTTGAGGACACCGATGACTTTGAGCATCGCCTGTGGGTCATAGCCGCTTTGGGCCAAATACTCCGCGCCCAGGCGATCCGCTTCCAGCTCGTGGCCACGGCCATAGCCTGAAAGAAGAACATTGCCGGTAACTCCTAGAAAGCTCTGGACACCTTGCGCGAGCTGTCCTCCGAGCTGCGGTACAAATATTCCTGCCGCCAGGCCGCCAATCGTAGCGGCAACATTAGCGGCAGTGGCGGCGCTATATTGCCGTACGCTGTGGCGTGCGGTCACGTGCCCGATTTCATGCCCCAATACCGCGGCAAGCTCGGCCTCGGAATTGAGATACGCAAGAATTCCCCGGGTGACATACACATATCCGCCCGGCAAGGCGAATGCATTGACCTGAGGGGTGTCAACGACGGTAAAATGAAAATCCAGTTGCGAACGGTGACTGTTCTTGGCGAGTTTTTGGCCGACTTTATTGACGTAAGACTGCAGAGCCGGCGAGTCATAAACCTGATACTCCTTGCTTATCTCGGCGGCGGCCTGCTTTCCCTTGCGCATTTCGTCGGCTTCCGACATGAGCGTGAAATTCCGATTGCCGGTGACCGGATTGACCGCGCAACTGGTAATGAATAGCACGCAGCCGAGCGCAAGGAGAAGATAAGCAAACGGAAGATAAGGAAGGCTGGTTCTGATCCTCATGCGATCATTTTAATCGCGGCGGGAATGGAGGCGCTCAAAAATGAAAGGGCAGCTTGAAAGCTGCCCTTTAGCTGACCTTCCGTGAAGACCTATGAAGACGATAGGGACTGAAGTCAGGAAGATAAAGAAGTGGTTGGGCTTAAGCTGTTGCTGCCTGTTTTTCAGGCTTTTTACCATATTTCTGACGAAATTTCTCAACCCGTCCGGCGGTATCGACGATTTTCTGCTTGCCGGTATAGAATGGATGGCAGGCAGAGCAAACCTCGATATGCAAGGGCTTGCCCATGGTGGAACGCGTCTGGAATACATTGCCGCAACTGCAGGTAACGGTAATTTCCTGATAATTCGGGTGAATATTTGTTTTCATGACATGTAATCCTCAAGCTATGCCCGGCCGGCAGAACTGGCGGACGAGCAAAAACCCATATTATCTTATAATCGGATGGTGGTTTGCAATAAGTGTTCTGAGTGAGCGCGGGCCAGGCGGAGGTATTTACACGCGCCGCATCGAATCGAAGAAATCTGCATTGCTTTTTGTGGCCTTGATCTTGTCGAGCAGGAACTCCATTGCTTCCATGTCATCCATGGGGTAGAGCAACTTGCGCAGCACCCAGATTTTCTGTAGCACATCCGGTTTGATCAGAAGCTCTTCCCTTCGGGTGCCGGAGCGGTTGACGTTAATGGCGGGGTAGGTGCGTTTTTCCGCCATGCGCCGGTCAAGGTGAATTTCCATATTACCGGTACCCTTGAATTCCTCATAGATCACGTCATCCATGCGCGAACCGGTATCAACCAGCGCAGTGGCGATGATAGTGAGGGAGCCGCCTTCCTCTATGTTCCGCGCCGCGCCGAAAAAGCGCTTGGGCCGCTGCAATGCATTGGCGTCCACGCCGCCCGTCAGCACTTTGCCGGAGGCGGGGACCACTGTATTATAGGCACGGGCCAAGCGCGTGATCGAGTCCAGCAGTATGACAACATCCTTTTTGTGCTCTACCAGCCGCTTGGCTTTTTCGATCACCATATCCGCCACCTGCACATGGCGCACCGCGGGCTCGTCGAAAGTGGAGGAGATAACCTCGCCTCTGACCGAGCGGATCATCTCGGTTACTTCTTCAGGGCGTTCGTCTATCAGCAATACCATCAATATCACGTCGGGATGGTTGGCCGCGATCGCGTGAGCAATATGTTGCAGCATGACCGTTTTTCCCGATTTCGGACTTGCCACCAGCAGACCCCGCTGGCCCTTTCCAATCGGAGCGATCAGGTCGATGATGCGGCTTGTAACATTTTCCTCGGCTTTGATGTCGCGTTCGAGCTGTAATCGATCGGTGGGGAATAGCGGGGTGAGATTTTCAAAAAGTATCTTGTGCTTGGAGTTTTCCGGCGGTTCGCTGTTGACCTTGTCCACCTTGACCAGGGCGAAATAGCGTTCACCATCTTTAGGCGTACGGATTTCTCCTTCTATCGAATCTCCCGTATGCAGGTTGAAGCGTCGTATCTGGCTGGGAGAGACGTAAATATCATCAGGCCCTGCCAAATAGGAAGTATCCGGTGAGCGCAAAAAACCGAAGCCATCCTGTAGAACCTCCAGAGTGCCTTCGCCGAAAATGCTTTCGCCCTTTCGCGCCTGGTTTTTCAGCAGTGCGAAAATCAGGTCTTGTTTTCGCAGGCGGTTGGCGCCATCGATTTCGTTAGCAATCGCCATCTCCACCAGTTCGGTGACATGGAAGTTCTTGAGGTCGGATAAATGCATGAGTGAAACTCGCGGATGAAGAGCAGGAAACGTAAAGCGTCAGAAAACGTTGGGGGAAACTGATGGGGTAGAGCTAGAATTAGAAGCGGGGAGTCGAATCGGATTCCGCTTTAGGGAGACAATTGTATAAGATTAGCGGGTTTAGATATGGCTGTCAATAAATGCAGTCAGCTGGGATTTGGATAACGCGCCAACCTTTGTTGCCTCGATGTTACCGTTCTTGAACAGCATCAGCGTGGGGATACCCCGAATGCCGTATTTCGGGGGTGTAGCCTGATTTTCATCAATGTTGAGTTTAGCCACCTTCAAGCGGCTTCCATACTCCTTCGCGACTTCATCCAGAATGGGAGCGATCATCTTGCAAGGCCCACACCACTCCGCCCAATAGTCTACTAGCACAGGTACTGCTGACTGCAACACTTCCGTTTCAAATGTTCCATCGGAGACGGAATGAATATGCTGGCTCATGAGGCTCTCATTCAAAAGTTAATGTATTGAGGATGGTATGTGCCAGACCGAGGATAAACACACTAGGGATGTTAACGTCAGTCTGACATCATGTTGCCAACTTCTCAACAATATTATTATATGCCAGCAAAAAAATATATGAAAGGGAAGTTATAAAGGGAAGCTATCAAGGAAGCCATTAAAGGGGGAAGCTATTAAAAGGGGAAGCTGTTAAAAGGCGGAGGCCCATCCATCAAGGATTCGTACGGATTCGTGAAAACGAATTCGTTATAACTCCATTGCATCTGTGCGTGAACTATTACAGGGCTTGCGTGCCCATTCCCAAATTGTCCAAAATCGACGGCTCTCAACCGGTTAGCCGGTTTTCCCCCATGAGTCCCGCAATGTTACCGCACGGTTGAACACCGGTTTGTCCGGCGCTGTATCTTTCCAGTCGGCGATGAAGTATCCGTGACGTTCGAACTGGAAGCATTCTTCCGGCTGAACCCGGCTGAGTGAGGGTTCCACAAAAGCGGTGATGACCTTCTTCGAGTGAGGATTAAGAAAGCTCTTGTAATCCTGGTCTCCCGCGTCGGGATGAGCATCGACAAACAGGCGATCGTAAAGCCGCACCTTGGCCGGTTGCGCATGTGCTGCGGATAGCCATTGAATGTTCCCCTTGACTTTGCGCTTGTCCGCTCCCTCCGTACCGCTCTTGCTACCGGGATCGTAGGCACAATGGATTTCAATGATTTTGCCGTTGGCATCCTTTACCACATCCGTGCATTTTATTATATAAGCATACCGCAGCCGCACTTCGGCTCCGGGCGAAAGGCGGAAGTAGCCTTTTGCAGGCGTTTCCATGAAATCGCTGCCTTCGATATAGATAACTTTTGATAGAGGCAGTATGCGGGTCCCTAATTCAGGCTTTTGCGGATGATTGGGTGCCACACAGTCCTCCACGCTGTTTTCCGGATAATTGTCGATAATGACCCTCAGCGGCTCCAGGATTGCCAGGCGACGATGGGCGCGCTCGTTCAGGTCTTCCCGAAGGCAGTCTTCGAGCACCCCCACGTCTATCCAGGAGTCGGCTTTGCTGACACCGATGCGTTCGGCGAAGAGGCGAATGGATTCCGGGGTATATCCCCGGCGCCGCACTCCAGCCAGAGTATTCAGGCGGGGATCATCCCAGCCATCGACAAACCCGCCTTCAACCAATTCGATCAGTTTGCGTTTGCTCATCACGGTATAAGTGAGATTGAGCCGCGCAAATTCGATTTGCTGCGGATGGCATGGCACAACATTCGTCAATTGATCCAGCACCCAGTCATAAAGCGGACGGTGATCCTCGAATTCAAGCGTGCAGAGCGAGTGAGTGATTCGCTCCAGCGCATCGGAAATGCAATGGGTGTAATCGTACATCGGGTAGACGCACCACCTGTTCCCCGTGCGATGGTGATGAACGTGCCGGATACGGTAGAGGACGGGGTCGCGCAGATTGATGTTGGGCGAAGCCATGTCGATTTTTGCGCGGAGGACGTGCTCGCCATCGCTAAATTCTCCGGCTTTCATTCGGCGGAACAGGTCAAGATTTTCGTCGATGGTACGCTCGCGATATGGGCTGTTCTCACCAGCCTCGGTCAGGGTGCCGCGGAGCGCGCGCATTTCCTCGGCTGTGAGGCTGTCCACATACGCCTTGCGCTGCTTGATAAGGTATTCCGCACACTCGTAAAGCTTATCAAAATAATCGGAAGCATAGTGAAGGTGCGTGCCCCAGTCGAAACCTAGCCATCTGACGGAATCCCGTATTGAATCGACATATTCCTGCTCTTCCTTTTCAGGATTGGTATCGTCGAAGCGCAGGTGGCATATGCCATTGTATGCCCGGGCCAGGCCGAAATTGAGGCAAATGCTTTTGGCATGCCCGATATGCAGGTAGCCGTTGGGTTCGGGTGGAAAACGGGTTTCGACTCGTCCATTCCACTTGCCGGAGCGGTTGTCTTCTTCAATAATGCTGCGAATAAAGTTGGAAGGGGCGGGCCCGGGAGAGCCGGCCGCAGGGTTATCTTTCAAGTGCACCTCATGAATATATTGAACCTAAATCCAGTAGTTAATGCTCATTTTTAGTTTATCGCTATGATCCATAGACACCTTTTGCGACACTTGACCTTTACCTGTATGTGAATTCGCTACAGGGCGGATTCCACGTTTTTTATGGGCACATGGCTGCGGTGCAACTACTTGGCACGGTAATGACCATTCCGCGTCGTTGCGTCTTGCCCTGCACCCAAAAAACCGCACACTCTACCCCGTCCAACTGCTGAATTTAGGTTGAAACCTCCGAATCCTTGAATAAGTCTTTATAGGGAGGGGAGTGTTTGTTTGCCGATATTCCCCGGTTATTATACCGGCAATAGCGTTTTCGCTCGATTCACACATCACTGTGGGATATTGCACTAAACTGATTACATGAAGCCGCTTACGTTTTCCATTCTGCGCCTCTTGAGCGACAATGAATTCCATTCCGGAGAAACCATTGCACAGGGTCTGGGGATTTCCCGCGCAAGCGTATCTTATGCGCTCCGCGACATAGAAGAAGCCGGTGTGACAGTACACAAGGTTCATGGTCGAGGCTACCGCCTGCTTGAGCCGGTGCAATGGCTGCAACCGGATATCATTCTGAAGCATCTGGGTGAAGAGGAGGCAGGTAATTTTAACCTTGATGTTGTGGATATCGTCGGGTCGACCAGCAGCTTTTTGTTGCAAAAGATCCCGATGGGGCTGAATTCCCGCAATGCCCCCGTTTACGCAGTGGCGGCCGAATTGCAGACAAACGGGCGCGGCCGGCGTGGCCGCCAATGGCATTCCGGTCTGGGTGACGGACTTACGTTTTCTTTAATGTGGCAGTTTCAGCAGGGCGCAAGTTTCCTGTCGGGTTTGAGTCTTGCCGTAGGGGTAGCGATCATACGCGCGCTTGAATCCAGCGGAATCAAAGGCGCGTCACTAAAATGGCCCAATGATGTGATGTTCAATTTCTGCAAACTGGCAGGCATACTGATCGAATTGCAGGGAGACATGTTTGGGCCTACGGTTGCGGTGATCGGCGTCGGGGTCAATCTGAAATTGCCGAAAAGCATACAGGCGCGCATAGACCAGGGTGCGACTGATGTGTACGCCATCAACGGAGAACTGCCTGATCGTAACAAGTTGCTCGCTGCGCTATTGGTTAATCTCGCAATTGCCTTAAGAGAATTCGAGCAGCGCGGGCTTGCGCCATTCATGCGGGAATGGGCGGAATATCACATTTTCGAGAATAAACCTGTCATGCTTCGGCTGCCCGATGGCTCAAGCCAGGAAGGCGTGGTTGATGGCGTCGCCGATGACGGATATCTTCTGTTGCGAACTGAAACCGGGAGCAGGCGCTATAGTAGCGGTGAGATCACGCTACGCCGGATCGCATGATGAAGCCACTTTTGCTGACTGTGGATTCAGGTAACACAAACATCAGGTGGGGTTTGCATGATGGGAGCGGATGGTTGAAACGAGGGGCGGTGGCCCAGGGCAATAAAGCGCTGCTGGAGCAGGATTGGAAGGATATACGCGAGCCATCGTGCATTATTGTATCGAACGTGGCCAGCATGCAGGCAAAATCCGACCTCTCGGAATTGTTGTCGCGCTGGAAAGCTGAGCCGCAATGGGTAAGCGCTACCGCCTATCAATGCGGGGTGCGCAATTATTACCAGGACCCGGCGCAACTGGGTAGCGACCGCTGGGCAGCGCTGCTCGCAGCATGGCAAATGCAACGGCAAGGTTGCCTGGTTGTGGATGCGGGCACGGCCATAACTATCGATGCCTTATCCGATACAGGAGAATTTCTTGGGGGTATTATCATTCCGGGTATTGATTTGATGCAGAAAGCGCTGGTCGGAAATACCGCTTTCCTGAAGTCCGAAGCAGGAAAATTTCGTGATTACCCGGATAGTACTGCCGACGCCATCCACAGCGGAGCGCTACATGCAATCGCGGGCGCCGTCGAGCGTATGACCGCACTACTCACTCTTACCTTGGGCCGCGTACCTGATTGTATACTCAGTGGCGGCGGAGCGCAGCAATTGCACCCCCAGCTTCACGGAAACGCTACAGTGGTGGATAATCTGGTGCTTGAAGGTCTGGTAGTGATCGCCCAGGAAAATCTCGAAGCTACAAAACTACCTGAGCAGGAACAGGGAAAGCGGTTGTCAGGTTAATAGTATGTCTGTTTTTCAGCGCGCAGCATTCTATACCACCGTTAACCGGTTGGCGGATCTCCCGGCACCTGATGGAGTAGTAGAAATTGCTTTTGCCGGGCGGTCCAATGCAGGCAAGTCGAGCGCAATCAATTCCCTGGCCCAGCGCGGCCGCCTTGCCTTTGTCAGCAAAACGCCCGGGCGCACTCAGCATATAAATTATTATCAATTGGGAAATGGCCGTTTTCTGGTAGACCTGCCGGGATATGGTTATGCCAGAGTGCCACCCGAAGTGCGTCAGCATTGGGAACACTTGATTGGTGGATACCTTCAAACGCGCCAATCCCTCCACGGCATGGTGCTCATCATGGATATTCGGCATCCTCTCACCCCGCTTGATCGCCAAATGCTGGCCTGGTTCGCAACAACCGGTAAGCCAGTACATGTGCTGTTAACGAAATCGGATAAGCTTACCAGACAGCAGACGGGGAAAGCGCTTAAGGATGTGTCAGGTTTCTTGCGTGAATCTTATCCGCAATGTACTGTACAGTTATTTTCCAGTATGACCAGGCAAGGCGTCGAAGAAGCTACTGCCTTGCTTGGGACATGGCTGGGGCTGGGCAGCGTGGACTCCGCAACGAGCTCCGCTTGAAGATCAAATGATATATAGGGGAATAAGGGAAGGGGGATTGCGGGCTCAGAAATAAAAAACCCCCGGTTAAAGGGGAATAAAACCGGGGGCAAACTACCTTAATTAGGGATTAAGGTACCCGCTCAGGGAGGAAAAGCGGGAGACAAATAAACAACGTCTGTCAATAAGATATCTATTTTGGGGATAAGTTCCACTTTTTTTCATCTTTATCCATTTATTCCTTTTTTTTGCAAAAATTATCATGCCGGTTTTCAGTCAATTTCCCCAAAAAAGAATGAGGCGCATGCGCCGCGACGGGTTTTCCCGCCGCCTGATGCGTGAGAGTCAATTAAGCCCGGATGACCTGATTTATCCCGTGTTTGTGCTCGACGGTGAAAAACGCGAGGAGGCAGTATCTTCGATGCCTGGTGTGATGCGGCAGAGTCTTGACATATTGATGTACCGGGCGGAAAAATGCCTACAGCTCGGCGTGCCAGCCATGGCAATTTTTCCGGTCATCGATCCCGCTGTTAAAAGCCTGGACGCCGCAGAAGCCCTCAATCCCGACGGACTTGTGCCAAAGGCAGTGAGTGAGCTGAAGAAACGTTTTCCTGAACTTGGCATCATTACGGATGTGGCTCTCGATCCTTATACAAGCCATGGCCAGGATGGATTGATCGACGCCAGTGGCTATGTAATGAATGACGAAACCGTCACCGTGCTGGCGCAGCAGGCATTGACACATGCCCAGGCAGGCGCCGACGTGGTGGCTCCGTCAGATATGATGGACGGACGCATTGCCGCGGTTCGGGCTGCGCTTGAAGGCCGGAAGTACATCCACACCCGCATCCTTGCTTACTCGGCCAAATATGCTTCAAGTTTTTACGGCCCTTTTCGCGATGCAGTGGGCTCCGCCGCCAACCTGGGGGCAGGCAATAAGTACACATATCAGATGGACCCGGCCAATTCGGACGAGGCAATATGGGAGGTGGGCCTGGACCTGGAAGAGGGGGCGGATATGGTGATGATAAAGCCGGGCTTGCCTTATCTCGATATTGTGCGCCGCATCAAGGACCGGTTCGGTGCGCCGACCTTTGTCTATCAGGTCAGCGGGGAATATGCCATGCTCAAAGCCGCTGCCCAGAATGGCTGGCTTGACGAGAGAGCCTGCGTTCTTGAATCGTTGCTGGCTTTCAAGCGGGCAGGTGCCGACGGCATTCTGACTTATTACGCGCTGGATGCGGCCGCGTGGATGAGGAATAGCTGAGCGGAGGATCTCGGGCGGGCGTTTCTGGCGAATGAACCAGAGAAGAAAACGGCGGATTGGAAGCGTTCCAACCGCTCGGTCACTGGGAGAAGAATTCCTTTATCAAATCCTCTGCGGATTTCAGCGCTTCCTCCACTTTGTTTTCTGCTTCAGGGGGCAATTGCTCAGCCAGGAAATATTCTGTCATGCCCCCCTCAGGTTCCCTAAAGCCGGTTGCAGGATTGATTTTGGCAACCGTGATGCCCGATGGCGGTGCGTATGACGTCATCGGTACGCCTTTCAACACCTTGCTCATGTAACTCATCCACATCGGGAGGGCCGCGTGGCCCCCGGTTTCGTTATTACCTAAAGAGCGCGGAGTGTCAAAGCCAATCCAGGCGATTGCAACCAGATCGGCCTGGTAGCCGCAAAACCACGCGTCAACATAATTGCTGGTGGTGCCGGTTTTTCCGGCAAGATCCGAGCGGCCCAACTGTTTTGCTTTGGTGGCGGTACCTCGCTGCACCACGTCCTGCATCATGCTGGTCATAAGAAAGGCATTGCGCGGATCGATGATCTGTTTGGCATCGGTCCCCGCGAGTACGGGTTTTGTTTGTTCCAGTATGGTACCTTTCTCATCTTCTATGCGCTGAATGAAATAGGGGGTTATGCGAAAACCGCCATTGGCAAATGCGGCATACCCTACCGCCATCTGTATCGGTGTTACCGAACCGGCGCCTAGCGCCATGGGCAAATAGGGCGGATGCAGCTTGGGGTCGAAACCGAACCGGGCGACATAATCCTGGGCATATTGAACGCCCATGGCCTGAAGGATACGAATGGATACCAGATTCTTCGATTTGACCAGCCCCTCGCGCATACGCATCGGGCCTTCGTAATTTCCGTCGAAATTTCGCGGATCCCACTGATCGCTTCCTGTTTCCTCCGCAGTAAAGGAAAGCGGTGCATCATTGATGACCGTAGCCGGAGTGAAACCTTTTTCCAGAGAGGCGGAATAAATGAAGGGCTTGAAACTCGATCCAGGCTGGCGCCAGGCCTGTGTAACGTGATTGAACTGGCTGCGGCTGAAGTCGAATCCGCCGACCATCGCGCGAACTGCGCCATTCCGCGAGTCCAGCGAAACCAGCGAGGCCTCGACCTGGGGAAGCTGCACGATTTGCCAACTACCCTTTTCACTCTTCCGCACGCGAATTAACGAGCCTGTGCGAATGCTTTGTTTGCCAGCATTCCCTTTGCTATCAAGAAATTTGTGAGCGAACTTGAGGCCGTCACCAGTGATTTCAATGATTTCTCCGCCTTTGCGATACGCCCGCACCAGCTTGGTATCGGCCGCCAGCGCCACGGCAGCAAGAATATCATCGCTATCGGAAACTTCCTGTAGCGCATCTTCGAGAAACTCTTCCCGGTCCGTACCGTTTTTCGTAAGATCGATGAAGGCTTCAGGGCCGCGATAACCGTGGCGGCGGTCATACTCCATCACGCCCTGACGTACCGCTTTATACGCTGCTTCCTGATCCAGCCGCCGTACTGTGGTATAGACCTTGAATCCTTTGGTATACGTATCTTCCTGATGGCGTTCATACACGGCCTGGCGTGCCATCTCCGCCACATAATCGGCGTGCATTGCGAATTCTTGCGATTCGCGTCTGGCGCGCACGGGTTCTTTTTCCGCCGTCTTGAACTCCTGGCTGGAAATATAGCCCAGTTCGTGCATGCGCCGAAGCACGTAGAGTTGGCGCGACTTGGCGCGTTTGGGATTGACTACCGGATTATCGCGGGAAGGTGCTTTGGGCAGGCCGGCAAGCATCGCCGCTTCTGGAAGGTTGATCTCACGCAACGGCTTGCCAAAATAAACCTGTGCCGCGGCAGCGAACCCGTAAGCGCGCTGCCCAAGATAAATCTGGTTGAAGTAGAGTTCAAGGATCTCATCCTTGCTTAAGCTGTGTTCGATCTTGAAGGCCAGCAAGGCCTCGCTGAATTTTCGGGATAGGGTTTTTTCCTTGGTCAGGAAAAAATTTCGCGCAACCTGCATGGTAATGGTGCTGGCGCCCTGGCGCATTCCCCCGGAAGTAAAGTTGGAATAGGCTGCGCGTAATATTCCAATGTAATCCACGCCGCCATGTTGATAAAACCTATCATCCTCCGCAGCAAGAATTGCTTGCTTGAGCCGCTGCGGCGCCGCACCGATCTTGATGACCTCGCGGCGTTCCTCACCAAATTCCCCGATCAGGAGCCCGTCGGCGCTGTATACCCGCAGGGGAATTTTAGGACGATAATCGGTCAGCGCTTCAAGCGATGGCAACGTGGGAATCGTAACCAGCGCTGCAAAGCCGGCCAGCAAAATACCAAGCAGAGCCAGCGCGAAAAAAGCGGCAAGCGCGTAAACCCACCAGCGCGCTAGCATGGGAAGAGAGTTTTCAAGAAGGAAGCCAATATGAACATATACAATTATAACAAGCTGATTCCAACGCTAATACTGAAATCGGATCATACGAAGGATAAAGTCGAATCCTGGGTCTGGACGGTAGCTCATCGTTGCGCGGCCATTGAACCGAAGATGACTGGATAAAAAGAAAGGTGATCAAGCCGGAATGGGTGAGCTTGAGGCGATTTTAATTGGCCGTTGACCAGACCAGTTGGAATGTTATCTGAATGAGCTTGTCAGGGAAGCGGACTGGTCGCCTAAAAAAGCAATGCGGGATTTTTAGTCAAAGCAACCAGAACGATATAAAGAAAAACAGCCTGAGCGGCAATCCATGCGGAAATTCTCGTTTTGCGGGTTTTTCCGAACTTCAACGCCATCATTCCAAGTCCGATATAAACCAGTAATCCGCCAACCTTGGCGCTGAGCCACGGATCGTGAATCGGGTCCTGCTGAATCCGGATAGCAAGGGTAATGGCACTCAGCAGCAATATGGTGTCGACCACATGCGGGGTTATTTTTACCCAGCGCTGTTGCAGGACCGCGGAGCCTCGCATCATCCACATGCTGCGCAACGAAAACAGCAGGTAACTGACGACCACGCTGGTGACGTGAATCATTTTTAGCGCTGCGTAGCTCATGCCTATCCTCCGTGCATCATCCAGCCGTGGCTGCCCGCCACCGCTCCGGCGACCGCGACAAGACTCAAGCCCAGCATTATCCAATGCATGCGCCGCATTCGCGCGAAGGTCTTTCCGGAGTCATGCTCCGCTGTATTATTGATCTGGCGGCGCAGCACCAACGGCTCCACCACAAATAGCATCAAGGTAAAGATCAGCCACACCAGCACCATGGCGTGCATCCACCAGAAGCGCAATTCAGTGAATCGATGCCATGCATCGAGTAGGTGAACCATGTAGAAACCGCTCAAGCCAACCAGCAATGTAGTAAAACGTGCTTGAGGAGCAAAGCGGCTTTCGATGCGGCCAAAAAATCCGGCTCGCTCGGAAGCGGAGCTCATCTGTGCCATAGCGGGGATCAGTACGGTTGTGACCATCGCCACCCCGCCGACCCACAATACCACGCCTAACACATGGAGTACTCTGGCAAATGCGAATTCATCCATAAAAGTAACTCCTTATGTTGGCCTCGACTTTATTGCCTAATCTATAGCTCGTGTTGCCTTCCTGCATCAGACCCCGACTCGTCCAGTAAATTCCATAACCATAGTATTGGCTGCCTGGGTTAAAAAGCTACTGCTGGCTCACGGATTAATGCCTATCATTGTTGCATCTGATGAAAAATTCGCATAATGGCGATTGAATTTGCTTGAGGCAAGTAAACGATTGTGAAGGAGCGTACCGCTTATGACAAATTCCCATGTGGAATCAAATAACGTCCCGCTTTGCCGAGTATCGGATATTCCTTGAGAAAACCGGCTGAATCAAGAATTTTCCCGGCTATATGTTGTGCAGCCTGCGAATTATCCAGTGCGATATATTGCCGCAATGTCAGGAGATCACTGAATGACATCTCCTGCCATCTTATTTGCATGATGGCGCTTTAATTCCCTGATCGCTGTCCCAGCTTTGCAACCATTGCGTGGCTTCTTCGTTGCTCGCGAATTTTGGGTTGCCTTGCCTGATCTTGTTCAACGTGGTCTGGATAGCTTCAATTTGCCGTATTGTTCTACGGCATGAGCCATGAGCCAGGCGCGCGACCGTTCAGTGGCTTTGGTAAGCATGTCGAGCTTATTCAAAACTTCGTCATCGGCCGAATGGAAACGGATTGTGTCATGGCCAGGATTCTCTGTAGTCCACTATCATGCTGCTTTCTACTTAATGAATTACGCACAGTCATTAGCTTGATCACGGCAGGTTAATCCAATGCTTCAGCATTAAAGGGACCGCAACTGCCGAGGTCTGATTCATCTCCGGCGGGCAATTGTGCGGACAGATCGCGCAATGCGGTGCGCAGACCCTCCTCCAGAACGGGATGGTAGAAAGGCAGGCGCAGCATATCGCGCGCCGTGAGCGAACGCTCCACGGCCAGCGCCAGCAGATGCGCCATGTGTTCCGCAGCGGGGGCGCACATTTCCGCACCCAGCAGCCGGCCACTTTCGGGTTCGGCATACAGGCGTAAAATGCCTTTGTTGCGCTGGCCGGCCCGGGCGCGGCCCTGATGCTCGAAACGCACTTCCCCCGCCACTATATTTTTGCCGTCTAGCGATTGGAAGCGGCTGCCTACGGTCGCTATGCCGGGATCGGAGAAGACTATAGTAAGTGGGGTGCGGCGGGCGAAGCAGAACGGGGTAGCGCGCATAGCGTTGATTCCCGCAATATGCCCGTCGTCGGCCGCCTCATGTAACAGAGGTGCCTGGCCATCGGCATCCCCCGCCATGAAAACCGGCAGATCGGCTATTTGCATCGTATGAGGATTGACTGGGGGCAAACCCCGCTCATCGAGTTCGATGCCCAGTGTTTCGAGCCCAAGATTGTCGATATTGGGCTGTCGGCCCAAGGCGACGAGAACGCCGCCCACTGCAACTTTCTCAGTGCCGGTGCGCACGTGCATACCGCCGTCAAAAATGTCCAGATCAGCCTTTTCGCCGAGATGCAGCGGAAACTCATGCCTTAAAAGCTCCACCGCGACAGAATTGACCTGTGGATCGCTCAATCCCGCGACGGTTGTGCTCTCGCAAAACGCAGCCACATTCACGCCGAGCCGCGAGAGAGCCTGGGCCATCTCGATCCCTATGGGCCCCAGGCCCACCACCGCCATGTGCGAAGGCAGGGTTTCCTGTTCGAACAATGTATCCGTAGTGAGTACTTGCTTGCTGAAAGCCCGCCAGCGAGCCGGTACCACCGGCCGTGATCCCGTGGCAATAATAATGCTGCGCGCACGCAATTCCCGTCCGTTTACTTCCAGTCTTCCTATACCGAGCAAACGGGCACGGCCGGAAATGGCCCGCTCGCCGAGCGCATCCGTAGCCTTTAGCGTGCCGGCAACAAAGCTGTCGCGCAGCCTGCGGACGCGCCTCAGCGCGGCGGCAACATCGAGCGTAAGGTGTTCGCTGCCCCGGATACCGAATTCATCGAAGGCGGCACGACGATGAAAAGCGTTTGCTGCCTCGATCAATGTCTTGGATGGCATGCAACCCACCCGGGCGCAAACTGTTCCCCATGGCCCGTCATTAATAACGGCGAAATTGCTTGTACGTTTCTCCACCTCCCGCAACGCAGCCAAGCCCGCACTGCCGGCTCCGACAATAATGACATCCAGTATTTCATCCATAGCGATTTCTTTGGGGACGTGGAGTTGCTGAATTTTATGGCAGCGGATCGGCTTAGTTAGAATCCGGGACTATTGCAACTTCCAGCCCTGGCTGTTCATTAACAGGCGCCAATTTTATCGGGAAAAAGACACGCTCCCTGATCGGCTATGATCAGCTATTGTAGGGCCGCTGCTTCGGCCTCTGGCTCGGTCTTGGGGGCGTTATTACCAGGGGTTTTGCGTTTTACGCGCGAGGCGAGCCACTCGCGTGCCATCTTTTGCGCTTGTGCAAGCTGTTTATTGCTGAGAGATCGCATGACCTCATCCCGAGCCGCCACAGCCTCCTGGATGCCTGCGGCTGCGGCGAGATTCAGCCATACGTAGCTCTGCACATGATCTATAGCAAGACCATAACCTGTACGATAGATGAGGCCCAGCTCATACTGTGCAAGCGCGTACCCCTGTTCCGCCGCTTGTTTGAGCCATTTCGCTGCCTCGGCGAAGTCCTGAAGAGCACCGTTTCCAGTCAAATACAACAGTCCAAGCTTATACTGCGCGTCGGCTTCACCATTTTCCGCACTTTCCTGATACAACTGAACCGTGAAGTGGTGATCGTCCATGCGTTTTTTCGGTGGTGGCTGAGGAACCGCCTTGGCGCTGACTGCCGGCTGGGTGCCCTTCAGCGGTTTGGCCTGAGTAGCGGGAGTGCTCGAATGTTCCCCCAAATCTGAGGTGGGCCTGCCAGTGCCAGGCGGGGCAGACTGCTCAGGCTCGGTCTTCGATGCCGCCAGGACCGGTTGGCCGCCAATGTTCTGTTCGATAACGAGCCAAACCGTTGTGATTAGTATGGCGCCGATGGCCAGCACTGCTCCGGCGGCAAAATAAGCATTGGGATTGCGTACCCAAAAGCGTTCTTTGCATTCACGGCAGCGTATTGGCCTGCGGAACAGCATGGCTGCCGTGCGTTCCCCCGGACGCACACGAGAGCTGTGCGTTTTTTCACTTCCGCACTTAATGCATTTCGCGTACATAATGCTCCGTATCGTTTGCTGTCCTTCTGGAGAATCAATTATTTCCGGTGGTTGCCGGACAGTCTAAGTATTGGCCAGTTAAGCGTCAACCCGAAACGAAAAGTGCTACTGGCTGAATGTCATGGCAACTTTACATCGCTTGAATCTTGTTTTCCGTCGGCATAAATGGCAACAGGTCCGATGACTTACATTCAATGGTTGACAGCGGGATTGGGGTGTCAGGTTGCGCTTGCGCAGAATCTCCAGTGGCAGTGCCAAGCTATGCAGTATGTCAATCCGGCCGTTAAATGCCTGCGCCGTGGTCAAATACTTCATTTCGAGTCTGAGCTTGTGAGACAGTACTCCCTGGCGGCACACTGCGCGTGAGCCACACGTTGCCGCCGATGGTCGAACCACGGCCTATGGTGATGCGGCCGAGAATGGTTGCACCAGCGTAAATAACCACGTCATCCTCGACAATGGGATGCCGTAAGTTACCCTTTACCAGGGCGCCATGCTCGTCCACCGGAAAGCGCTTGGCTCCCAGGGTTACGGCTTGATAAAGCCGCACATGCTCGCCAATGATAGCGGTTTCTCCAATGACGACACCTGTTCCGTGATCAATGAAAAAACTGCCCCCGATCTTCGCGCCCGGATGAATTTCGATACCCGTTGCCGAATGGGCAATTTCCGAGATCATGCGGGCGATCAACGGAGCACCCAGGCAGTGCAGTTCGTGGGCCAGGCGGTAATGGGTGATGGCAGTAATACCGGGATAGCAGACCAGTACCTCGTCTATGCTTCGTGCGGCAGGGTCCCCCTCATATGCTGCCTGAATATCGCTCTCCAGCAGGCGGCGTATATGCGGCAGCCGCCCGGCAAACGCCCGGATGATGGCGGCGGCCTGCTCGCGATCAGCATTATTGGCGTCAACACCCGAAACAAAACGCAGTTCGCGGCGCACCTGCACCAGCAGATCGCGAAGGGTCACATCCAGCATATGCCCAACATAATAATCAACGCTTTCATCGGTAAGATCAGGCAAGCCCAAGCGATTCGGGAAGAGCACTGCCCTTAAACCGTCCGCGATGCCAACCAGGATCTTGCGGGAAGGCAGCTTGGGGGGTCTGTCACGCCTCTGCCGGTCTTCCAGTGATCTCAAACGCAAGATCCGCAGTTCAGAAACAACTGAGTCAATTTCCAGTTTTGTTCCTGTTAACGGCGAGTGGCCGGCTTGCCTGGTCTTTGCCATTATTGCAGTGATTCCGGCGTGTCGAATACATCCTCGAAGAGGATGGAGCTCAGGTAGCGCTCCCCCGAGTCCGGGAGGATGACCACAATCGTTTTACCGGTGTTTTCGGGAAGAATGGCATAGCGTACCGCCGCGGCCACCGCGGCACCACATGAGATCCCGGAAATGATACCCTCTTCGCGCGCAAGACGGCGAGCATAGCGTATCGCCTCTTCATTGCTGACCTGCTGAATGTCATCCACGAGTGACAGATCCAGATTTTTCGGTACGAAACCCGCCCCGATTCCGGGAATTTTATGCGGACCGGGTTTTAACGGTTCACCTGCACGCTGCTGAGTGAGTACCGGGCTTGCGGATGGTTCCACAGCAACTGAAACGATTGTTTTTCCCTTCGTTTTCTTGATATAGCGCGAGACACCGGTTATGGTGCCGCCTGTGCCGACGCCGGAAATAAAAACGTCGATGATGCCATCTGTATCGTTCCAGATTTCGGGCCCTGTCGTGCGCTCATGAATGGCCGGGTTGGCGGGATTATTAAATTGTTGAAGCAACACATATCGGCCGGGATCGGAATTGGCAATTTCCTCGGCTTTTGCTACAGCGCCCTTCATGCCCCATGTACCCTCCGTGAGAATCAATTTAGCACCATAAGCGGTAAGAAGTTTGCGACGCTCCAGGCTCATGGTTTCAGGCATGGTCAAGGTCAACGGTATTCCACGCGCAGCCGCTACAGAGGCGAGTGCAATGCCGGTGTTACCGCTGGTCGGTTCCACCAGTTCTTTTCCCGGATAAAGCAATCCTCGGGACTGCGCATCCTCGATCATCGCGGCACCGATGCGGCATTTTACCGAATAAGCGGGGTTGCGCCCCTCTATTTTGGCCAGCACTGTCGCTGCTGCGTTGCCCATGATGCGGTTGAGCCGGATCAGCGGAGTGTGTCCAATGGATCGCGAGCTATCTTCAAACCAGTGAGCCATGCGGGAGATCCTTCCTGGGATGTTTGAGGAACGAGGGAAGACTGAGCATTAAGACTCCCCATTGTGAACTGATGACCTTATATATTAAGAAGATATTAAACAGGGGAATGGTCAATTGCAACGCGTTGGAAGGAAACGGCCGTGGTGAGAATTTCCGGTATTGTGCCTTCTCATTGTTGAGCTGGTCAATCATATAAATATAACAACCTCAACCGCTTATGCAATGGCGGGAGGTGTAATCATCAGCCAGGAAAAGGGGAAACGTCTCTGAGAGTTATTATATATAATGTGAAGTTTGCCTCGAGTACCCGAACCGAACGGGCGCCTTCGCATCTCCCGGAAAGCCTCCGATACCTTTGGCCAGAATCTCTGGCCTGGACAGAATCTCAGCGCAAACAGACTTACGGACTTAAGCGGACTTACGGACTTAAGCGGACTTAGGGACTTGAACGAAAATCATCGGTTAACGATGATTTCGCATGCATGAATGAATTTTATTGATCTTCCGGCGGCCAGGACTGCTCGAGGCGTCGTGCGCCTGCCCGGCTCCAAGAGCATTTCGAATCGCGTATTGTTGCTTGCTGCGCTGGCGGATGGCGTTACTGAAATTCGCGATCTGCTGCTTTCCGATGATACGGCACGCATGCTGGAGGCCCTCCGGGCGTTAGGTGTGACCATTGTTCAGTCCGGCGAGGGTCACTATCGTGTGCAGGGTATAGCAGGACGGTTTCCCCTGCGTTTCCCGGTTGCTGAAGCCGATCTGTTTCTGGGCAACGCAGGCACGGCATTTCGTCCGTTGACCGCCGTACTGGCGCTGGCGCAGGGTCATTACAGATTGTCCGGCGTGTCTCGCATGCATGAACGTCCTATTGGCGATTTAGTGGATGCGCTGCGCCAGTTGGGCGCCGATATCATATATCTGGGCGAGGAAGGCTACCCTCCGCTGCAAATCAACCCTGCCAGCATTCATCCAGATGCGATAACGGTAAAAGGCAATGTATCCAGCCAGTTTCTGACCGGCTTGCTGATGGCATTGCCCTTATCCGCGCCTGCTGCTGGCGAAAAGCCAACCATAACAGTGGCCGGAGAATTGATTTCGCAGCCTTATATAGAACTCACCATTGCTCTCATGGCCCGTTTCGGCGTGCAGGTCGAACGTGACGAATGGCGGCGTTTTACTCTGCGGGCCGGCCAGAGCTACCGCAGCCCCGGCGAGATTTTTGTCGAGGGGGACGCATCCTCCGCTTCGTACTTTCTTGCTGCTGGCGCTATCGGCACAGGTCCTGTCCGAGTGGAAGGGGTAGGGAAGGGCAGTCTCCAGGGCGACCTTCGGTTTGTCGATGTGCTGCGGGAAATGGGCGCTGATATCAGGCTGGGTGATAACTGGACCGAAGCACAGGCGCCCAAGTCCGGTTGTCTGCGTCCAGTTGATATTGATTGCAATCATATTCCGGACGCCGCCATGACGCTCGCAGTGATAGCGTTATTCGCTCACGGCACCACCACTCTCAGGAATATCGGCAGTTGGCGTGTCAAGGAAACCGACCGGCTCGCGGCAATGGCGAAAGAATTACGCAAGTTAGGCGCTACAGTTGATGAAGGCCCTGATTTTCTAAGTGTTACTCCGCCAGCCGGAGGGCTGACTGCGCATGCAGCCATTGATACTTACGAAGATCACCGAATGGCCATGTGCTTTTCGCTGGCCTCCTTAGACGTTGCTGTGCGGATCAATGATCCCGGCTGCGTGGGCAAAACCTTTCCTGATTACTTCGAGAAGTTCGCATCAATAGTTCAAACTTGATAACTTTTTCAAGTGGGGGAATATGAGTATCGATAATGCTCCGGTTATTGCGATTGACGGCCCCTCCGCTTCTGGAAAGGGCACGGTTGCGCAACGCGTAGCGGAAAAGCTGGGGTTTCATTATCTTGATAGCGGTGCCCTTTACCGCCTGGTGGCGCTTGCGGCAATACAGTCCGGGGTCGATCTGAGCGATGAAAAGACCCTCGCTGACATTGCCGCACGGCTTGATGTCGCTTTTGAAGGTGAGGAAATCCGGTTTCAAAACGAGAATGTTACCGGCGCAATTCGTATGGAAGCGTGCAGCAACGCTGCTTCGCAAATTGCCGCTTATCCAGGAGTCAGAACGGCGCTTTTGGCGCGGCAGCGAGAATTTCGGCAAATCCCGGGTCTGGTTGCGGACGGCCGTGATATGGGATCGGTGGTATTTCCCGAAGCCGTCCTAAAAATTTTTCTTACCGCCAGTGCTGAGACAAGAGCGCAGCGTAGATATAAACAGTTGATGGAAAAAGGTATAGATGCTAATATTTCCACCCTTTTGCAGGATATACGGGAACGCGATGCGCGTGACAGCAATCGAACCGTAGCGCCGTTGCAACGGAGCGCAAACACCCATCTGCTGGACACAACTTCATTGAACATCACAGAAGCGGTGGACAATGTGTTAAAGCAATATGCTGACGTTTGCGCAAAAGAGCATTCATAGAATTCAAGCTCCAAGCCAGGCCCTTCATTTAGTCCACTGCCCTCAGCTCAGTTCATTTTGCTCGGCTGCTTTGGTTGGGCGGGGCGGCCAAGCTGCCGCTGCAAGATGATTCGGCATTTATACATTGTATTTACGCATCTCATGGTTTATTTGTGAGAATTACGGGTAATTGAATTCCTTGATGCAAAAAGCCAGTACTGACGAGTTGCTGCCTTGCTGCTCCCTCTGGGTAAATGAGGGGAGTTCTGTTCAGGCAGTTGTTATTAACCCTTAACCCCGTCAAATTATGTTATCGATGGGATTTTAAATCAGGTATTTTCTACAATGACTACTGCTTCCACAGCCATTGCTTCGGCTACAGATTCCCCTGAAAGTTTTGAAAGTTTTGAAAGTTTTGCAGCCCTGTTTGAAGAAAGCCTTTCCCGCCAGGAGATGCGGGTGGGTGAAGTCATTACTGCCCAGGTTGTCCGTGTCGATTTCAACGTTGTCGTTGTAAATGCCGGCCTCAAATCGGAAAGTTTCATACCTGTCGAAGAATTCAAGAATGATAAAGGCGAAATCGAAGTCAAGCCCGGCGATTTCGTGAGTGTTGCCATCGAGGCGCTTGAGGATGGTTATGGTGAAACTCGCTTGTCACGCGATAAGGCGAAGCGCCTTACCGCCTGGCATGATCTCGAAGCTGCCATGGAAAGCGGCGCCATCGTATCCGGTCTGGTGACCGGCAAAGTCAAGGGTGGCCTCACTGCGATGATCAATGGCATTCGCGCATTTCTTCCAGGCTCGCTCGTGGATATCCGCCCGGTCAAGGATACGACTCCTTATGAAAACAAGGAGATGGAATTCAAGGTCATCAAGCTGGATCGCAAGCGCAATAACGTTGTGGTATCGCGCCGGGCGGTTCTGGAAGAAACCCAGGGCGCCGATCGCCAGACTTTGCTTGAAAATCTGACTGAAGGCGCTGTCGTCAAGGGCATCGTCAAGAACATCACCGATTACGGCGCATTCGTTGACCTCGGCGGTATTGATGGCCTGTTGCACATCACCGATCTCGCATGGAGGCGGGTGAAACACCCTTCCGAAGTCATCAGTGTCGGCGACGAAGTGACCGCCAAGGTGCTTAAATTCGATCAGGAGAAGAACCGCGTATCGCTGGGGATGAAGCAGTTGACTGAAGACCCGTGGGTGGGGCTCTCACGGCGCTACCCACCCCATACTCGTCTGTTCGGCAAAGTCAGCAATCTTACCGATTATGGCGCCTTCGTCGAGATTGAGCAGGGCATTGAAGGGCTGGTGCATGTGTCTGAAATGGATTGGACCAACAAAAATGTATATCCCTCCAAAGTGGTGCAACTGGGCGACGAAGTCGAAGTGATGATCCTGGAAATCGATGAGGAGCGCCGTCGTATCTCGCTCGGCATGAAGCAGTGCAAAGTGAACCCTTGGGAAGACTTTGCCATAAATCATCAAAAAGGCGACAAGGTACGCGGCCAGATCAAGTCCATTACCGACTTCGGTGTTTTTATCGGGTTGCAGGGCGGCATAGACGGGTTGGTGCACTTGTCCGATCTTTCATGGAACCAGCCGGGCGAAGAGGCCGTGCGCAATTACAAGAAAGGCGATGAAGTGGAAGCGGTTGTGTTATCCATCGACGTCGAGCGCGAACGTATTTCGCTGGGCATCAAGCAGTTGGAAGGCGATCCATTCAACAGCTTTGTTTCCGTCAACGATAAAAACAGTATCGTCAAAGGCACGGTCAAGTCTATCGATGCCAAGGGTGCGGTCATTGCACTGGAAAATGATGTCGAAGGATACCTGCGTGCATCCGAAGTGTCGCGTGACAGGGTTGAGGATATTCGTACGCGTCTGAAAGAAGGCGATGCGGTTGAGGCTATGATCATTAACGTGGACCGCAAGAACCGGACTATCAACCTTTCCATAAAAGCCAAGGACTTGTCGGAAGAATCGGATGCCATACAGAAGGTCGCAGTCGACACTTCAGCCAATGCCGGCACTACCAGCCTGGGGGCGTTGCTTAAAGCCAAGATGGACGTAAAGAATACCGAGCCATAAAGGAGCCCCATGACTAAGTCTGAACTGATCGCAAGGCTGGCAGCGCGCTATCCGCAGCTGGTGGCGAAAGATGCCGAGCTTGCCGTCAAGGTGATACTCGATGCCATGGCAAAGAGTTTGTCACAGGGTCAGCGCATCGAGATTCGCGGATTTGGCAGTTTTGATCTGAACTATCGTCCACCGCGCGTCGGGCGCAATCCGAAATCCGGGGAAAAGGTACGGGTACCTGAAAAATATGTGCCGCACTTCAAGGCGGGCAAAGAAATGCGAGAAAGAGTGGATTATAAAGGCTGAAAACCTGACAATTGATGGGTATAACATGGCGGCAGATCGAAAGGTTATGCCGCTTTTTTATGTTTAACGTCCTGTTCTTCCGGGATGAATATGCGTTATCCGGTTTGGTTCCTGCGCATCGTCGTGTTTCTGCTGCTGTTCGGTTTTACCGTCAGGAATGCCGAAACAGTAACCCTGCGTTATTATTTTGGCTATGAGTGGCAGGCGCCGCTCGTACTGATAATATTATTGTTTTTCGCTCTTGGCGTAGCGATCGGCGTCATGTCCTGCCTTGGAAAGCTGTTCAGGCAGAGGCGTGAAATTGCCATATACAGAAAAAAATATCATATTCCGGACTGATATTGTGATGAGCCTGTGGCACGCACGGATACATCTCGATACCGACTGGCTGCGTCGGGATAAGCGGGTTTATTGCCTTGTTAAGGATTCCTGAAGAGGATCGTGCTGATCGTATGAGCGATCCCCCCATTATTGTCGCCCTGGATTTTCCATCTGCGGAGCAGGCAGTGTCCTTTACGGCCAAACTTGATCCAAATGCATGCAGGGTCAAGGTGGGAAAGGAGCTTTTTACTGCTGCCGGGCCACAGCTTGTGGAAAAAATGATAGATAAAGGTTTTGAGGTCTTCCTTGACTTGAAATTTCACGATATTCCGAGCACCGTTGCAAACGCGTGCAGGGCAGCGACTAGGTTGGGAGTATGGATGATGAACGTCCACGCATTGGGCGGAAAAAAAATGTTGTCCGCAGCGCGTGAGGCTGTGCCAGCGGGATCGTCGAAACTCATTGCTGTAACCCTGCTTACCAGCATGGAACGCAGCGACTTGAAGGACATAGGTTTGAATGGAGAGCCGGAGGACGTGGTGCGGCGGCTGGCCGTGCTTGCCCATGAGTGCGGTCTGGATGGAGTGGTAAGTTCCGCACTTGAAGCCCCGGAGCTCAGAAGAATCATGGGTGAGAGTTTTTGTCTGGTCACGCCGGGAATCCGTCCGGCTGGCGCCTCACTGGATGAGCAGAGGCGGGTGACCACGCCGCGTCAGGCGATCAGGAACGGGTCGAACTATCTCGTGATCGGCAGGCCCATCACACAGTCGAACGATCCTGCCTCGCTGTTGCGGCAATTGAATGACGAAATCGCAAGTGGATGAAATTGCGTCCTTGCCGGATCAGTAACCTCTTCCACCTCTTCCCTTCTCTTTCTTCCTGATAACCATTCCACCGTGGGTTCCGGCCGGTTGCCGGGCTTTCAATTTAACGGTTCAGTTTCAGCTCATCTGTACAGCCTTAGCCTCCGTCTCTCATGTGGTAAGGCATTTACGACGTTACCGCCGTATCACATTACCACCAAATAACTCAGCCACAGTCAAATAGCTCATCTGGAAATTCCATTTGGAATTTGCTCGGTAACCGGAACCCACAACTGGAATTCATAACCCATTTGCTAACTCATTCTGTCCTTTTGCTCTTTTCAACCGAGTACTAAAGAAATAAGAAAGAGATTGGTAGTAAAAGAGGTGACAAGGGATTTATTAAGGTTTATTAGCGATTTTGCCAAGGATTACTAAAAGCTTGAGCCTTGCCTTGCGAATCACCCTACTTGCGAGTAGAGTTAAATGAAGGCGCTGCATTTTGGATTTCAAATATTCCACCACAAACGCTGGAGGATAATATCATGTCCGACTATCGCATTCTTCCGGCACAGCGCCTGACAGGCACTGTCCGGGTAGTTTCTCCCGTTCCACCCAAATCCGTAACCCTGGCATCTCCGGCGCTTGAGGTCATGACCGATTTGCGGCACGTCCAGGCGGGCGTTACCGAACCTCATACGACGATGGAAGCTGCGAACCTGTACATGATGCATCGCGGCATACGTTCACTGCTTGTGCTGGATCAGGACAAGCTCCTCTGTGGCATTCTCACCGCAACCGATATTCTCGGCGAAAAACCGCTCCGTTTCATTCAGCAGCGCCAGGTAAAGCACAACGAGATTCTGGTCTCTGACATCATGACTCCACTTGATCGATTGGAGGGCATTCCGCTAAAAGTAATCCAGACCGCCAGGGTGGGCGACGTTATCGCAAGCCTGCGAGATAGCGGACGGCAGCATACCTGGGTGATAGAGAATGATGCGGAAGGCAAACCGGTGGTGTGCGGTATTTTCTCCTTGACCCAAATCGAGAAGCAGCTCGGAGCCGCGATTCCACTCACCGAAGTTGCAAAAACTTTTGTTGAAATTGAGGAAACGCTGATTTCGGGTTAGCACATCCCAAGCCCTGACCATGCTAACTGAGCCAAGAGTGAGCTGAGAGGCCGGTTAGCAGGGGTAAAGTGCTCGCAGGGAATGTTCAAAGCCACTTCACTTCATGCTACCTTTCCACCTGTATACCCGGCCTTAATTAGTCGTCCCTGAAAAACCCTATTTTTAGCAAACAGCGATCATAAATCGATGACAGTTTCCATCGCGTTTCGGTAGATAGCGCTGCAAACAACTTAGGATTTGGGCGCACAAAAGCGCCAGTCGGCGCAGAATCTTGCGCAGGTTATGGCCAGCGCCGCACAACAGGGCATTCATGGCGTCACCTTGAGTGCCTTTGAGGAAGTTTCTACCCAAGCGGCCGTCATTCTTCATGTGACCAATCACCGGTTCTATCGCATTGCGCCGCTTCAGTTTCTTTTTGATCCCTACGGTAACGCCGCGTTTGGCTCCGGCAATCCATACCTTGAGCTTATCCAGGGCAACACCATGACCGCGGTAGCCCCGGTCCACATACGCTTCCCTGGTTGCAACCCCTGTTAATCGCTGTGCCTGTTCCAGTGATTCCTTGAGGGTATGGCCGTCATAGGGGTTGCCAGGAAGCGATTTCATGCCCACCACAAAGCTTTCCTTGCTGGTACTGACCACGCCGACCTTGACCCCAAACTCATAGGGCTTGTGCGCCTTGCCTTTGGCAATGCATTCAACTTCCGGCGCATGCACGCTGTACACCTTACCCGTGTCGTGACGCTGTTGTGTGTGAATGCGCCGGGCAATCAGCAGCAGCCGGCAAAGCCTGGCGACTTCCTGCGGTCCCGCTTGTGCCGATCTTGCTGCCAGCTTGCGCTCTATATCGCGGATAACACAGCCCAGGTAGGTCTTGAGGCGCTTTTGTTCACGCCTGGCGCGTTTCATTTGCCGCGCTTGGGCATAGCGCCCATTCTTCGCCAGAGCAAGCTTCGATAACCGTTCATAACTTTGCCGCAAGTCCATGCCCATCTGCTTGGCTATCCGTACCAGCGCACCTCTGGCCTTGTGGTACAACCGGGCATCGGTGGGATAAGCGATCGCCTTGTCCTGTACCGTGGTATCGATGTTGACCACAGCAAGCGATGCCGCGGCGACTGTCTTGGTTTTAATCCCCGTGTGCACCGTGAGGCTTAACATGAATTCGCAGCCTTGTTCGCCAATCCTGTCCCTGAATCGGGTCATCTGGCTGGGATCGATCGGCAGGGTATGGCGGAAGTATTCTTCCCCGCACAGGTACTGCCAGTAAGGATTCTCTACCCAGCGCGCCACCACCGTTTCATCCGATTCATTGAAGGTATGCTTGAGATAGTGCAGCCCCACCATGAGCCGGATCGGAATACCAGGACGGCCTTCCTCCGCATAAAGCCCGCCAAACCGCTGCTCTGCCGCTATCCAGTCAAGCTTCCCCGCAAGAAGGTACAACACATGACGCTGATCCAGTATCTGCTCCAGGCGCATGCGGAACAGGTCGTCACAGGTACTCGATTCTTGTTTCTTTGGCTTCATCAATTCACCAGAAATCAGGGGATAATAACTCCCATTCTGGCAATTCCCTCAGCCGTTGTATACCCCTCAATGCTAATATTCATAAGGGTTACAGGCGTATTTCAGGTACG
>CAVUXR010000024.1:0-43731 GCA_963745455.1 uncultured beta proteobacterium | reverse complement strand
GCGCAAGGTTATTTATATGCCTACCGAAAAATGCCTGGATCTGGTGCCTACAATCATGGAGCTGATACGTTGGGGTGCAAAACATGTTCCTGGAAGTAACGCGCACGAGAATCTGGTTCAACGATTCGAACAGGATCCGATGGAATTCATGGCGGAAATACGACTATCCCTACGTAAAGAGAATGAAGCGAATAAAGAATGAAGTGATTAAACATTTAGTTTTTAATTGAGCTTTACCGGAATCCCCTTGGCATTACTACCCATTACTACCGGCGGCACATCGCACCATATATCCCTGATAACGCACCCCACTTAACATTAAACTGCAATGCAAAAGGAATATCCCATGTACGATCAATCAAATGTCGAGCGCACGCTGTATGGATTCTGGCTCTCACCCTATATGAGCCAGGTCGCGCACTTCCTCTCGGAAACCGGTCTGGCTTATCGCTATGAACGTGTGTCCCCGTTTCAGGGGAGCACGCTCACGCCAGAGCACATAGAACGAAATCCTCTTGGAAAAATTCCCACTCTCAGGGATGTCAATGGTGTTGATATTTCGGAAAGTCATGCAATCTGTCGTTATCTCGCGAGAATCTACCCAGAAGCACGAAAGTTTTATCCTATTGATGATCCGATGCTCTGTGCAGAGGTCGATGCCAAGAATGACTTCATCACTTTCTCCATTGCGGGTCCATTCTTCAACTGGTTTGTTGTCAGCGCATATTTTCCAAAAGCATGGAAACTCAAAATTGAAAAAGAAGCACATATCTATAATCTTTTCTCTGTCTTACTAAGCAAAATGGGCTGCCCCGACTGGTTAATGGCTCGAGAATGGAGCCGTTCCTACTTGGCAAAGAGCCCTTTCTGCCGGATTTGCACTTGTTGTACACGCTCAGCTTAGCCAAATGTTTCTGAACTGTTCGAAATACCCGAGATGCATCTGTTTCGAGACGATCCAGCATTACACATGTTTTACGATGCGATGTGCGAGCGTCCTTCCACCCGTAAAATACTCGCGGCTGAAGAACTGGAACCGGACGTCACGAAGAGGAACTTTATGAGGAGTTGTGTGGCCTATCTTAATAAGTTTATCGACAGACGAATCCTTGGAGAGATATTCGGACGTGAAGTCGGACCGACACATACTGCTGATCATCTGAATATGGGCTGCGTCTAGAGGTGAAGACGCGATTCGCGCTTTAAGCACGCTAAGCCGCTGCGGCGAAGTCATGTAGCGGGTCCAAAGCGGCCGAAACTGGTCTGGCCCGAGCTTCGCAGGCGATCGACAGCCCGCTGGGGATGAATTGGAAGCTGGCCCCATTCCCTATTCCCATGACGCGCTGGGAAGCCTGCCCCCCGGCTGTGTTCCGTGAGCGATCGCTCGCACGGAAATTCTACTTCTGAACTGCCTGCCTGACAGGGAAGCTTATGGTGGGCCATCCGTCACGGTCCAAAAGCATAGAGCTTTAAGCCAAAGTTTATCCAATGTCGGATATGTTTACAGTTCCCGTGAAGAAATCCCCGAACTTATAAACTTTTGTCCTAAAAACAAAGGATTAAAATAATGGTCCAATTCTTGCTTATATATAGCCGGTTTTAGTAATAAAACTTTTAAAAGGAAAAAAAATCATGAAAAAGTTTATTGCTTTAAATGCAGTAGCAGCCACATTACTTGCCGCGTCTGGTCTACTGGCTCCTGATGCAATCGCAGGCATTTGCCCTCATGTTGGTGGAGAAGTGGATTGTGGCGCTGTTCTCTCAGTTGGTCCCGGCGGTGTGATCACCAGCTTCAACACCAATGGACAAAATTATGGATTGGGTACTATTGATACTACCCCGTATGACGGATCTGACGATGCATTGGTGGGCGTTATTAATAATTCCGGGGGGATTTTAAACTCGCTCCACTTGACCGGTTCAGGGAATGGCGGCGGAATCTTTGCTTTCGACAGTGATGGACAGCAGACGGTTTCGGGCGGAGTCCTCTTCACGCCTCCTTCACCATTTACTCATACGGGCTATGAAGGGCCGAATACCGCATTTACAAACATCGGCTTAGGGGGTACGAGTGGCGACGTGATTTTATCGGTGGCTTGGCTGATGGTGCAACAGCTTGGTTTTCGCTTGAGGGATCGCCCCAAAGCCTGCAAATAACACCCGGTAATAATGTTCCTGAACCGGGGACTCTCGCTTTGCTTGGAATCGGCTTCCTGGTCTTTTCCGCGCGCGCCGCAAACAATAATATATGCTTGAACCGACAAACCCCGCTCCGGCGGGGTTTGTGTGATACCGTGCAAGCTCAGCAGCTCGGGGATCCCACTATCCAACCTACGAATCGATGGGCAGAGTCATTGATCTTGTCTAAGTTACACGAGACTAGCCAAGTCCGTGCAACCGATCAGCACCAGCATTAAGTCCTCCCCAACGTATTTTAACGATCAGACCGCGCATGATCAGTTCTTCCGCTTGGATTATACCGGCAAACTCCAGCAATGCTTATCAGGTTATTGGTATACAGCCGCAAGTGTCCATTATTCCAGCCTGCATGCTGCGGCATGACTTTAAACAGTAAGTCCATTGCGATATAGCGTGATCCCCTTGAATGCCCGCTATTAAGGCGGCAGCGGAACATTAGTACCCCTACTGATCTGTACCAATAGAGGCTGGCGGCGGGAAGTTTATAATCCTCTGCATGGGCTCTCTTAACGCATAAAAAATAAATTTTATAAAATCTGCTAATAGCTTAAAAGTGGCGCCCTGAACACGAATCGAACGTGTGACCTACCCCTTAGGAGGGGGTTGCTCTATCCACTGAGCTACCAGGGCGGTAGCTGCATTTTACGCTAATATGCGGGCATGGATAAACCCGCTCAAGCATCCGCCTCCGGTCCCGGAGATAGCCCTGCCGCTCCCAAAAAACTGCCGCGTACCGTCATCGTTCTTGGACTGGTCAGTTTCTTCAATGATTTCGCGTCCGATATTGTCATTCCGCTTATTCCGATCCTGCTGGCGACGGTACTGGCCGCCGGGCCGTTAGCGCTCGGGCTTATCGAAGGTGTCGCCGATGCCATAGCAAGCCTGCTCAAGCTGTGGTCGGGCAGGCATTCGGACGTCATGAGCGGCAGGCGCAAGGGACTGGCGGTGGCGGGTTATACGCTTTCGAATATCGCCCGCCCATTGCTGGGGCTGGCCGGCTCGTGGCCGATGATCCTGGTGCTGCGCAGTATTGACCGCATGGGCAAGGGGCTGCGTAGCGCGCCGCGCGATGCGCTCGTAGCGGATGCAACCCCGCGCCATATGCACGGTTATGCGTTTGGCTATCATAGGGCTATGGACAATGGCGGGGCGGTTGCCGGAAGTCTCGCGGCTGCGGCTGTACTGGCATGGTCCGGCTTGAGCCTCACCGAGGTGATTCTGTGGTCGGCGGTTCCGGGTTTTGTCGCAGTATTGCTGCTGGGCGTGGGTGTGAAGGAACCAGGGGTCGCCGGTGTTCCTGCCGCCGTTCAAGCTTCCGCTCATGCTCGTGCGGAGTTGCCGCCATTACGCTGGTCAGTATTATCGTTGCCGATGCGGCGCTATCTTCTGGTGCTGATGCTGTTCACGTTCGCCCGCGCTTCGGAAACTTTTATTCTGCTGCTTGGGCACCAGTTGGGTATGGGCGTAGTCGAATTGTTGTTGCTGTGGTCCGCACTGAATCTGTGCAAATCTGCCACCTCCACCTGGGGTGGTCAACTGGCGGACAGCCTGGGCCGCGGTGCGTTGATGCTGGTCGGATGGGCCACATTTTCACTCTCGTTCTTATTGCTGGGTGCGGTAGCGGATGGTATCCAGTTGTGGACGGTGAGTATCTTTTATGGCCTCTGCGCCGGCATGAGCGAAGGGGCGGAACGAGCCATCATCAGCGGTTATGCCGATCCTCGTGAGCGCGGCACGGCTTTCGGCTGGTATCATTTGATGATAGGTATCGCGGCGATTCCCGCAGGAGTGCTGTTCGGGTCCATCTGGCAATTCCAGAGCTCGCAGACGGCGTTTATTTTTGCGGGTGGATTGGCGGCTTTTGCGGCATTATTGTTGCGAACGTGGGCGTGGCCGGAACGTGGGCTTGCCGGTTAAAAGCTGAGCGTGGTTGATTGATTCAGATTTGATGATAATGGAAGATCGATAAATGATGGGTTGCGCTTCGCTGCACCCATCCTACCGAGGCATTAGCAAAGCTCGCGTGTTGAGGTGCTAAAGTTTTTCAATGTGCACCGCGAATATCCCGGGGAAGAGCGTCAAGCCCATATAGATCGCCGGTAGATTGGTGGAGCGAAGCGCAACCCATCAAAGCCGACAGACATATATTTTTATGTATGACCGAATATCGGCGCAATTTCATAAAAGGTGGAACTTTTTCACGGTTGCGCTAGCAGATCGCAGCCAAGGTCTTCTGTGAATGAAATTGCAGCCTTACGCGAAGCTTTCCGCAGTGTTAAAGACGCTTACCCGTTCAGCCTCGACGCCATTGTAATACTCCCTGAGCATTTACATTGTATTTGGACATTGCCGGAAGGCGATGCTGATTTCCCCGAGCGTGGCGGCGCATCAAGGCGACGTTCTCGCGCAGCCTGCCAGATCGTGATGTACGTTCTCGAAGCAAACTCTTGAAGGGCGAGCGCTGTATCTGGCAGCGGCGTTATTGGGAACATACTTTACGTGACGAGGTGGATAGACAGCATCACATGAATTACATCCATTACAATCCAGTTAAGCACGGGCACGTCCAGCGAGTAGCCGATTGGCCTTATTCCACGTTTCATCGTTATGTTGAAGCCGGCATATATCCAAGGGATTGGGGTGGGGGTGATAAGGAAGGTGGGGGTGATAAGGAAGGTGGGGGTGATAAGGAAGGTGATGGTGATTATGGTGAGTTGAAATGATGGGTTGTGCTACGCTTCACCCATCCTACTACAGGAGGTATATTGTGAAATCACTGAGGATCGTCACAATGTTGATGGCAATGGCTCTGTTTTTTTCGAGTCACACGGCCCATGCCGAAGCGTCCGAGCCTCTCAAGGTCGGTCAGCCGGCGCCGGATTTCAAATTGCCTGATCAGAACGGCAAGATACATACGCTCGCAGATTTTCGCGGCAAGTGGCTGGCGCTGTATTTCTATATCAAGGACGATACGCCGGGCTGTACCGAGCAAGCGTGCAAATTCCGCGACGATGTCCATGAGCTTGCGGATCTGGGCGCGCAAGTGGTTGGCGTGAGCGTGGACGACACCGCCAGCCACGCCAATTTCGCCAAGAAATACAGTCTTCCGTTTCCGCTTCTGGCTGATAGCAAAGGGGAAACCGCCGCGCGTTACGGCTCGCTTCGGGAGGGCGGGACTCTCGCCAAGCGCAATACATTTCTGATCGATCCGGAAGGCAGAATTGCCAAAATTTATTTGTCTGCCAGCACTTCGCGAAACTCTGCCGACGTTATCGCAGACTTGAAGAGGTTGAAGGGTTCATAACAGAGGGTTTAGAAAAATGCCAGCTGAGCACAGCTGGAGCTGCTACCAATTATTAACTTAAGTAAAGAACTGGATTCCCTCTTTCGAGGGAATGACGGCGAAGAACACGGTTGGAGTTCTTGAGGGAATGACGAATGCAAAGGGGAGTCTCCTCGAAGGTAAGGAGAGTAAGGCAAGTAAAGGCTGGATTCTTTCTTTCATGAGAATGACGACGAAGAGGCGTGCGGTACGCTTCAGGAAGAGCAAACTCATGAAGTTTCTTTCAGGGAAGAGGCGCTGGTTGTTGCTGCCGGCTCTATTCGATGCTACAACTTCTATATAGGATTTAGGTCTGGGGCTGAATATCTCATATAGCCTAAAACATCCATATAACCGTATAACCTTGGACGCTGCTTCAATAATTGGGGAATATTTCATGGCGCAATTCACCGATGACCAACTGGCGCAACTGAAAGCAAGGCTACAGCAGCTTTACTTGAAATTGCGTGAAGAAGTCCGCAGCGAGCTGGAGCGCTCGGGCAACGAGCATTATGCTGATCTGGCGGGAAGCGTGGCGGACCCTGGCGACGAGTCGGTGGCGGATATGCTCGTGGATGTGGACGCGGCAATTGTGGACCGGCAGGTAAACGAGATGCGCGAGGTGCAGGCAACGCTAAAACGTCTGGCGGACCTGGATTTCGGCGATTGCATCGAGTGTGGCGGCGAAATCGGCTTCGAACGGCTGATGGCTTATCCTACCGCACAGCGATGCGTGCGCTGCCAGGCGTTACACGAGAAGACTTATATGCACGAGAACAAGCCTACCCTTTGATCCCGCTCATTTCACTCAGCTTTTCCAAAACTTTAAATCGCGCAATCTCGCCAACGGCGTCAGCGTCTAGCGTCAGCCCGGCGGGGCGCCATGCTCTCGCCCAGGCGATCTGAGCAGTACCAGCAGAGCGCCGCTGCCTCCATCTTCGGGCCTGGCCTGGCAGAAAGCCAGGACATCATTTCTCTCCGCAAGCCAGCCGCCGACCCTGGCTTTCAGCACTGGTTCATGATTCCTGGAGCTGAGCCCTTTACCATGAATTACCCGGACGCAGCGAAAGCCCCTTTTGTGGTTGTCATCGAGAAACGCAATCAATTCCCGCCGTGCCTGGTCGCGGGTGAACCCATGCAGGTCCAGTTGCGCCTGAATTCCCCAGTAACCGCGCCGCAGCCGGCGTAGCGTCTGACGTGAAAGGCCGGGGCGCAAAAACGACCATTCATCGCCGGGTTCCATCTCCAGCGAGACGTGATCGGAAAGCGAATCGTCGGCGGGCTGTTCGCGGTGGGATCGAACGCGGTATGGGTTGGGGATGGGGTTTGGCGGTGTAACTTATCTTATCGGGCGGAGTCAGCGGGACCACATCCCGAACCGCGTTGCGGAACAACGCGGCGGCACCCTCGATTGCCGGAACAGCCGAGGGTGCCGCCGCGTCATCTGCTCGTCGCGGCGTTTCGGTTTCCGCTGACGGTTTCCTTTCCCGCCGTTTCATCGTTTGGAAAATAAGAGGATCGAGCTGTTGTTGCCCAACTGTTACTCCAAACATTATGCGTTCTACCGGTTGCATAGCATTGGGCTTGGGCAGGTCAGTCACCCTCTCCCCACCCCTCTCCCACATGTGGGAGAGGGGGGCGCCATCGACTGCGATTTATTTGAAGAAACTTATGCCCGGACTCATGTCAGGACGTCGAGGTATTTCTCCGCATCCAATGCTGCCATGCAACCGGTTCCCGCACTGGTTACCGCCTGCCGGTAAATATGGTCCTGTACATCGCCCGCGGCGAATACGCCCGGGATACTGGTCGCTGTGGCGTTGCCATGGGTTCCGCTGCGCGTAATAATATAACCATTTTCCATTTTCAATTGCCCTTCGAAAATGTCGGTGTTGGGCTTGTGGCCGATAGCGATAAATACGCCTTGCACAGTAAGAATTTTGCGGGAACTGTCGTGAAGGTTCCTGATGCGCATGCCCGTAACGCCTGAGCTGTCTCCCAGCACTTCGTCCAGCACTTGGTTCAGTTCCAGTGTAATGTTGCCATTGGCTGCCTTCTCCATCAGCTTGTCGATCATGATCTTTTCCGAACGGAATTTATCGCGCCGGTGCACAACGGTAACATTTCGGGCGATATTTGAAAGGTAAAGCGCTTCTTCCACCGCGGTATTGCCGCCCCCCACCACCGCCACATCCTGGCCCTTGTAAAAAAAACCGTCGCAGGTCGCGCAGCCGGATACGCCCCGGCCCATGTATGCTTCCTCACTGGGCAACCCCAGGTATCGAGCGGAAGCGCCGGTCGCAATAATCAATGCGTCACAAGTGTATGTGCCCTGGTCTCCGATCAGGGTAAAAGGGCTTTCCGTAAGCCTGGCCGTATGTATATGGTCAAAAATGACTTCAGTATTGAAGCGCTCCGCGTGTTTCTGAAAGCGTTCCATCAATTCAGGCCCTTGCACGCCCATGGCATCCGCAGGCCAGTTATCCACGTCGGTGGTGGTCATGAGCTGACCGCCCTGAGCCAGCCCCGTAATGATGACAGGGTTGAGGTTGGCGCGGGCGGCATAAACCGCCGCGGTATATCCGGCCGGGCCGGAACCGAGGATGAGCAGACGGGAGTGTTTACTTATCATTGCTTTTATTTATATGAAGTTGTTTTCTTAAAATACAAGATCGCTTGCATGGGTTATAGCCGTTGCTCAACCCAGCCCGCCACGCTGTCCAGCGCTGAGGGCAAATTGTCGGGCTGGGTTCCACCTGCCTGGGCCATGTCAGGCCGTCCACCGCCTTTGCCGCCGACCTGCCGGGCGACAAAATTGACCAGGTCGCCCGCTTTCACCCTGGCCGTCAGGTCGGCGGTGACGCCAGCAATCAGCTTGACTCTTCCATCCTCGATCGCGCCCAAGACCACGACGCTGGATTTGAATTTATCCTTGAATTTATCCAGTGTTTCGCGTAGTGCCCTGGAATCGGCATCTTCAATGCTTATCGCAAGAACCTTTACGCCCTTGACCTCGCGAGCGTGGCTGGCCAGATCGTCACCTCGTGTGCTGGCCAGTTTCGATTTCATCCGGGTAAGCTCTCTTTCGAGAGTTTTCACATTGTCGAGGATTTGCATGACGCGCGCGGCGACATCCTGCGGTTGCACCTTTATCGCATCGGCCACTTGCTGCAACTGCGCTTCTTTTTCCTGGACATAGGCCAGGGCGCGCTCGCCCGTAACGGCTTCCACGCGTCGAATGCCCGCAGCCACCCCGGATTCAGCCACGATCTTGAAAAGCCCGATATCACCGGTGCGCTTTACATGAGTGCCGCCGCACAACTCCCGCGAGGTGCCGATATCCAGCACACGCACTTCGCTGCCATATTTCTCGCCAAACAACATCATGGCGCCTGTTTTTTTTGCGTCATCTATTGTCATCATGCGCGCGGTGGTGGCCTCATTGACGAGAATTTCGGCATTGACCAATGCCTCGACTTCACGAATTTCCGCATCTGTCACGGGCTGGTTATGCGCAAAATCAAAACGCGTCTTGTCGGGATCGACCAATGAACCTTTTTGCTGTACATGGCCGCCCAATACCTGGCGCAGGGCCTTGTGCATCAGGTGGGTAACCGAATGGTTGCGCTCGGTTCGCGCCCGGGCCACCCGATCGACCTCCGCCAACACCGTGTCTCCGGTAACCAGCCGGCCGCTGCGCAGCAATCCCTTATGGCCGAATACGTTCGCCTGAATTTTCAGGGTGTCGGATACGGCAAAAGTGCCATTGGCCGCAAGCAGTTCGCCGCGATCTCCCACCTGCCCACCCGACTCGGCATAAAATGGCGTCTGGTCGAGCACCACTACCGCTTCATCCCCCGCCTCGATAAAATCGACCCGGCTGCCTTCCTTGTAGATGGCAAGAACTTCCCCTTCGTGCCGCAGGCTTTCATACCCGTGGAATGCCGTCGACGGTCCGCTGTACGTAATGCCTTCCTCCATCGTGAACTTGCTTGTCGCCCTGGCACGCTCACGCTGGCGCTCCATGGCGCGTTCAAAACCGGCCTGGTCTATTGCGATGCCGCGCTCGCGCGCAATATCCGCGGTGAGATCCAGCGGAAAGCCGAAGGTATCGTATAGGCGAAATAATGTTTCGCCATCCAGCACGCGGTCTTCCAGACGCAGCGCTGCTTCCAGCACCTCCATGCCGTTTTCCAGGGTCTCGGCAAACCGCTCCTCCTCCTGCTTCAGCACCGCTGCTACGCGGCCTTTCGATTCGACCAGTTCCGGATAGGCCTGCCCCATCGCTTTCGCCAGATCCTCCACCAGCAAATAGAAAAAAGGCTCATTCTGCCCCAGCTTGTAACCATGGCGAATAGCGCGGCGGATAATGCGGCGCAGGACATAACCCCGTCCTTCATTGCCGGGAATCACGCCATCGGCGATGAGGAAGGAACAGGCGCGTATGTGGTCAGCGATCACCCGGAGCGAACTGCTGGATAGATCGGTTGTGTGCGTAACGCGCGCCGCCGCACTGATCAGGTCCCGGAACAGGTCAATTTCATAATTGCTGTGGACCTGCTGCATGACTGCGGAAATGCGCTCCAGCCCCATGCCGGTATCCACCGACGGCCGGGGCAGTGGATGCAATGTTCCCGCGCTGTCGCGGTTGTACTGCATGAACACCAGATTCCAGATTTCGACATAGCGGTCGCCGTCCGCCTCGGGGGTACCTGGCGGTCCCCCGGCGATTTCCGGCCCATGATCGTAAAAAATTTCCGAACAGGGACCGCATGGTCCGGTATCGCCCATTTGCCAGAAGTTATCCAGGGTGGCGATACGGGTAAAGCGCGAGGAGTCTATGCCTATCTCGTTGAGCCAGATGTCTGCGGCTTCGTCGTCCTCGGCATAGACGGTGACCCATAATTTCTTCGGGCGCTATGTTCAGCGTGACCGTAAGGAATTCCCAGGCAAATTTGATGGCGTGGCGCTTGAAATAATCGCCGAAGCTGAAATTGCCCAGCATCTCGAAAAAGGTATGATGCCGTGCAGTGTAGCCGACGTTTTCCAGATCGTTGTGCTTGCCGCCCGCGCGCACGCAGCGTTGGGAACTCGTGGCCCGCATATAAGGACGCTTGTCCTGGCCGAGAAACACATCCTTGAATTGCACCATGCCCGCATTGGTGAACAGCAGGGTAGGGTCAGCGCCAGGAACGAGCGAACTCGATGGCACGATCGTATGACCGTGCGATTCAAAGAATTCAAGAAATTTCTGTCTGATTTCGCTGCTTTTCATATCGGGTTTTCAGTGGCAGGATAGCCGATGATAAACGCATGGGCCTGCCAGTTTAAGTTCCTCAAGCTTCCGAAGCTTCCTGGATGTTTAGCCTCAAGTCACTCTGTCGCATTAACGACGCGATATCTCCGTTACCGTCGTCCCCAGCGATTCACCATTGATGATTGCGAGATTGGCCACTTTCGCCCTGACGGTCAGTTTTTCGTTCGCCTTCGGCAGATCGCCTTCAGTCAATACCATGATTTCGCCGGTATCATCCTTCAGTACGTAGGACTTCATGTTGACCAGCGGAATTCGAGTCGCATCTTTTGCAATACCATGAAGCGTGACTTCTTTCCCGTCGAAATTTACAGGGGATGTAATAATGTCCCGAATAGGCGTTGCGTTGATGCCGCCGCAGCTGCCCAGAATGACCCCGGCCGCCATCCCCAGTACAATCCAGCCGAATAGTTTTTGTATCGTTCTTTTTTGCATTATTCTTCTTCCTCGTCAGCACTGCGCAACACCTTGCTTATCGTTTCCGGAGGAAACCCTCGGCTCCTCATGAACCGCATCTGTCTGCCAAATTCTCTTGCATTCACAGGCATGACGCCGAACTTTTTCCGCCACACCTCGTAAGCACTGAGCTGTTCAGCCTCCTTGATGTTGGGCAACCGCGCGGCAATTAAATTCTCTGCAATGCCCTTCTCACGCAACTCACGCACAATCCGTTGACTGCCGAATCTACTCTTGCGCATGTGTATCACCTGCTCGACCATTCGAGCAGCTGACAGAGCACCGCACTCTTCAAGATCATCGAGGAGCTGCGCAAGCTCTCCGGAGTTTTGGGCATGCGGAGCGAGCTTTTTTTCCAGCTCCAGCCGGGAGTGCTCCCGGCGCGCAAGATGAGCCAAGGCGCGGGTTTTCAGGCTCAGCCCATGCGGCATCGCGGTTCGTGGGGTTCAGTTCGTGAGGCGCAGTTCCTGGGGGGCGTACCAACTGCTCGCGCAGTTAGCCGGAGCTATGCAATTACAACTTCCGCCGGATTGGAGACGCCCACGGCTGTGCGAATTTTCGACTCTATTTCCATTGCAATGTCGTGGTGTTCTTTCAGAAACTCGCGCGCATTGTCCTTGCCCTGCCCGATTTTTTCCCCTTTATAGGCATACCAGGCGCCGGATTTTTCAATGAGTTTGTGTTGCACGCCCAATTCGACGATTTCCCCTTCGCGCGAAATACCCTCGCCATAGAGAATATCGAATTCAGCCTGCTTGAACGGCGGCGCCACTTTATTTTTGACCACCTTGACACGGGTTTCGCTGCCGATCACCTCTTCACCCTTCTTGATGGAGCCCGTGCGGCGTATATCAAGACGCACCGATGCATAGAATTTCAATGCATTGCCGCCGGTTGTGGTTTCAGGGCTGCCGAACATGACGCCGATTTTCATACGTATTTGATTGATGAAAATCACCATGGTATTGCTGCGCTTGATGTTGGCGGTGAGCTTGCGCAACGCCTGGGACATCAATCTCGCCTGCAGGCCCATTTGAGGCTCGCCCATTTCCCCCTCGATTTCCGCACGGGGGGTCAAGGCCGCGACAGAATCCACCACCACCACGTCTACCGAGCCGGACCGTACCAGCATGTCGGCAATTTCCAGGGCCTGCTCACCATTGTCGGGCTGGGAAATCAATAGCTCCTGTACCTTGACGCCAATTTTTTGGGCGTATTGCGGATCGAGAGCATGTTCCGCGTCAATGAACGCCGCCGTGCCGCCCATCTTTTGCATTTGTGCGATGACTTGCAGAGTGAGCGTCGTTTTTCCGGAGGATTCCGGACCGTAGATTTCTATAACCCGGCCACGAGGCAGGCCGCCCACCCCTAGCGCGATATCCAGCCCTAATGACCCCGTCGAAATCACCTCGACGTCTTTGGCAACGTCGCTCGCGCCCAGGCGCATGATCGAGCCCTTGCCAAATTGTTTTTCAATCTGGGAAAGCGCCGCGGCTAGCGCTTTGCTTCTGTTTTCATCCATGAATGTTCCTTTTAAGAGTGGGCGGAATTATCGCACATGTGGCGCTCGGGCGGAAAGGCGCAACGAGGATGGGGCTGTTGGGAAAGGCTTAATGTTTTTTTACTTCTGCCTATGATCCTCGCGGGTAATCAGGAACCGTGAATCAAGACTTTCTTGCGGGAAACCCTCAATCTCAACGATCGGAACAATAAACCGGGCCAGCCGTGTAAAATGGCGGCTTTCTCATCTATGCGAGCCGCAAACCCGGCCGCAACCTGCTGTCTTATGGAAACCAATGAGAACTCCGCTGACTCCCGCCCCGCACTCGTCAGGAAGATCCAGCCGCTGGCATATTTCATATTTGCGACGCGTTGGCTGCAACTCCCGTTATATCTGGGACTGATTCTCGCCCAATGCGTATATGTGTATCACTTCTGGGTCGAATTGCTCGATCTGATCGGCGCCGTGATGGGTAATGAGGCAGCGCTGCAGCATATACTGGACGCCGTCGCGATCGAGGGCGCTGCCAGGCCCACCAAGATCAACGAGACGACCATTATGCTGGTTGTACTGGGCCTGATCGATGTCGTGATGATCTCCAATTTACTCATCATGGTGATCATCGGCGGTTATGAAACTTTCGTTTCACGGATGAACCTTGAAGGGCATCCCGATCAGCCGGAGTGGCTATCGCATGTCAATGCGTCTGTGCTGAAGGTCAAGCTCGCGACCGCCATAATCGGAATTTCATCCATTCATTTGCTCAAGACCTTCATTAATGCCCATGCGTATGATGAAAAGACCATCATGGCGCAAACCGGAATTCATTTCGTATTTCTGATTTCCGCGATCGCGATCGGCCTCAGCGACCGCATCATGGCAAAGGATTCGCACTAAGGCACGGAAATGAGCATGGAATAACTGCGGGAATAAGGATATAAAGAATATAAGAAACACTTTCCTGCAGGGTTGTGGCTGATCCACCACCCGGAATCGCAAGACCACGCCGTGTGTTCCGCCCGCCTGTCGGCTGCCAGGATATCTTTTATACCTTTCAGGCCACTTCAGGGGGAATGCTGTTTAAGAGATCGATCACTCCCTGCAGCGCGGTGGCGACCGACTGGCGCCGTATCTCCTCGCGATTCCCGGAAAAATAGAGGGTTTCAGTGCGCGCAAGGCCATCCTTCATCATCCAGGCGAAACATACCATTCCTACGGGCTTTTTTGCTGTGCCGCCATCGGGGCCGGCAATCCCGGTAATGGAAACCGCGACCTGCGCATGGCTTCGTCCAATTGCACCGGCTGTCATTTCAGATGCAACCTGCTCAGATACGGCACCATATTCGTCAACCGTTGCGTCGCTCACACCCAGCATTTCGTGCTTGGAGATAATCGAATAAGTGATGAAGCCGCGTTCGTACCAGGCGGAGCTTCCGGCTATCGACGTGATGGTCTGCCCCAGCCATCCGCCGGTGCAGGATTCGGCAGTTGCGAGCATCAACCCCTGCTCGGAAAGCAGTGATCCGGCCTGCCTTGCGAGATCCTCAAGCATTAGATCATCCATGGGTTCCCTCCATTTCATGTGATTTCTGTTTCTTGGGCGGTGCTGGAATCTTCCTGCCTTTCGTTATATACCAAATGCTTTCCACGCGGCCAGGCAAAGCAATGCATAGAATGCGGCCAGAATATCGTCGAACATCACGCCGAAGCCGCCCCGCAGTTTGTTATCGTAATACCGGATAGGCGGCGGTTTGATTATATCGAACACGCGGAATAGCAGAAATGCGAAGGCCTGCCATATCAAAACTTTGGGTGTAAACACCAGCACCAGTAGAAAAGCGACGATCTCATCCCAGACCATGCCCCCATGGTCATGACTGCCGAGTGCTTTCCCGGTGACGGCACAGGCCCAAATGCCGATGATAAACATGGCGCCGATAGCCAGCAGAAAACTGGTGGCGTCAAGGAAGTAGTTGAGTACCCAGAATAAGGGGAATGCGGCAAGCGTTCCTGCGGTGCCTGGCGCAACCCTGCTCAATCCCACACCGCCACCGAAAGCGATAAAATGGGCAATGTGGCGCCGTACGAAGGCCTTGTCGGGGCGTGGCTGAGCAGCTTTGCCGGACGCTCCCGGCGATAATGGGGACAATGCCGGGGAAGGCAATGGCTCAGGACGGGGCTCTGAATCATGGCCTGGCTGGGGTCCAGGCGTGTAGCTCGACTGGCTATTGGCTTCGGTATTTGGCGTGGCCGCGCTATCCGGCATCGCTTCGTTACGGGATATCGCTTCGTTACGCGAACCTACTTCACCAAGGGGCACCACTTCCCCATGGGAAATGGCTCCGCCATGGGGAACGGCTTCGCCATGGGGGCTAGCTTCGTCACGAATAGCTTCGCCATGGGGGCTAGCTTCACCATCATGAATAGCCTTGCTATGGGCTACGCTCTCCCCGCCGGGTATGGCGCTATTGCTCGGCACGGAAATGGTCATAACCCTTCGCTTCCAACCGTATCGAATTGCCGTCCGCATCCAGCACGTCAAGCCCTTCGTCCTTGACAATAGCACCAATGCGAGTCAATGGAATGCTCTGTTCATGCGAGAGTATTCCAATGCTTTCGCGCGCTGATTGAGGCGCGGTAAAGCAAAGCTCATAATCGTCCCCACCCGCTAACAAACATTTGATGGCCAACGGATGGGGAAGATATTTTTTCATGGACGCCGAGCAATTTATCTCATCCATTCTGATGACGGCGCCGACCCCGGAGCATTTCAGTATATGCTCGAGGTCCGCCAGCAGCCCATCGGATAGGTCGATGGCACTATGGGCGAGGCCGATCAACTGCTGTCCCAGGGCGACCCGCGGCGCAGGGGTATCCAGCGCCGGCAGACACGTTTCGATCTCCTCGGCCTGAAGCTTTATTCGCCCCTGCGCGTGAGCAAGGGCCAGAGCGGCATCGCCCAGATGGCCCGATACCCATATGTCATCTCCAGGCTTCGCGCCGCCTCGGCGCAGGGCTTTTCCCTCTGCCACCTCGCCAATGATGGTCACGCAGATATTGAGAGGCCCCTGGGTGGTATCGCCGCCGATAAGCTCGACCTGATACGCCTGGGCAAGTGCGAAAAATCCTTCAGCAAACGCCTCCAGCCATTTTTCATCCGTGCGGACTAGAGGCTCGGGCAGCGCCAGCGAAAGAGTGGTCCAGCGCGGCCTGGCTCCCATCGCGGCCATGTCCGAGAGATTCACGGCAAGAGATTTATGGCCCAGCTTGCGCGGTTCGCTATCCGCAAAAAAGTGGCGGCCGGACACCAGCATATCCGTGGAAACAGCCAATTCCATTCCGCCTGCCGGCTTGATCAGCGCGGCATCGTCCCCGATGCCCAATACCGCACTGGGAGCCGGACGGGTGAAGTAGCGTTGGATAATGTCGAATTCGGAAAGCAATTTTTGACACTGGACAATTTAGACGAAACTGAAGCAAGCCGGAGATCAAGCTCTTGCGCGGATTTCAGCCGTGCGCAATTTCGCCGCCAATTTGTCCAGCACTCCGTTCACGTACTTGTGCCCATGAGTACCGCCAAAGGTCTTGGCCAGCTCGACCGCTTCGTTGATTACCGCCCGGTAAGGCATTTCCGGATGACTTCTAAGCTCATGGGTGCCCATCAGAAGAATAGAGATTTCTACCGGACTGAGCTCCTTCATAGGCCGGTCGAGATAAGGCTGGATCAGCTCTTCGAGCTCCGGCACATCCACCAATACGCCCCGCAGCAAACCTGAAAAATAGGCCTCATCCGTTTTGGCGAATTCGCGCGTTTCATGAAGCTGGGCTTCGATGGACTCAGCCGTGCCTCCCGCCAGGCACCATTGATAAAGCCCCTGGAGAGCCAGTTCACGGGACAGGCGGCGCCGGGTTTTACGGCCTGGCCTGGCTGCGGGAGCCTCAAATGATTGCGTTACCGGATTGGCTGGCCGCTTATCTGCCCGCTTGTCTGTCCGCTTATCTGACGGTGTATCCGATGGCTTGGCAGATGTCATTCGGTCGCTTCGTCGAGTTCTCTGAGCAGATTGGCCATCTCTATCGCAGCCTGCGCGGCCTCCGCACCTTTCTTGCTCACGCGGGCCAGGGCCTGATCATCGGAATCGGTAGTGAGTATGCCATTGGCAATGGGAATACCCGTGTCGAGCTGCACTGCGGCAATGCCGCTGGCCGATTGGTTGGCCACGATTTCAAAATGATAAGTCTCGCCGCGTATGACGGCGCCCAAGGCTATCAGCGCATCGAACTGATCGGATAAAGCCATTTTTTGCAATGCCAGCGGAACTTCCAGCGCGCCGGGAACCGTTACCAACAGCATGTTGGATTCCGGCACGCCGCGTTTCACCAGTTCCGCAGTACAAGCGCTGAGCAATCCGTCGGCCACGTCGATATTAAACCGGCTCATAACGATGCCGATGTGCAAATCTTCGCCTTCAAGATCGGGTTCGAATTCTAGAATGTTGTCATACCGTGCCATGTTCGCTCCTATAGCAAAAGCCCATTATGCGGATTGGCTTTAATGCTTCTGAATCAGCAAATCCGCCTGGGTTGAAACTGTTTGTGGTCAATTCTGTTTTATACGGCGACCTGTCCCGGATTCTCGATTCATATCTTGTCTTTCCAGATATCCGGTTACTTCCAGGCCAAATCCCGTCATGCTGGGCATTTTGCGGGGAACAGCCAGCAATCGCATTTTTCCGACATTCAGATCCTTCAATATCTGGGCGCCAATGCCATAGTCGCGCAAATCTGTCCGGCCCGCAATGCGGGGTTTGGATTTTGAAGGTGTGACGCGCTCCAGCAATTCTGTCGCGCTTTCTCTCCGGTGAAGCAGCACGATTACGCCGCGCCCTGCCTCCGCGATAATGCGCAGTGTGTCGTTCACGTTCCAGGAATGAGTGTCGTCGCTCACATCGAGCAGATCGATGACGGAAAGTGGTTCGTGCACCCGCACCAGAGTTTCGGTGTCCGGATCGATTCTGCCCTTTACCAGCGCCAGATGCGTAGCGTTGGCGGTCTTGTCGAGGTAGGCCACCAGGCGAAATTCACCGTGAACGGTCTGGATGGCGCGTTCAGCCACGCGCTTCACCAGGCTTTCGGTGCGGCTGCGATAATGAATGAGATCGGCAATGGCGCCAATCTTGAGTTGATGCTTTGCGGCAAACTCAACCAGATCCGGCAGGCGGGCCATGCTGCCATCATCCTTCAGAATTTCGCAAATGACCGAGGCAGCGGTCAATCCCGCCAGATTCGCCAGATCACATCCAGCCTCGGTGTGCCCCGCACGTACGAGCACTCCTCCGGTTTGCGCCATGAGCGGAAAAATGTGGCCGGGCTGGACCAGATCCTCGGGCTTTGCGTTCGGGTTTACTGCCGCCTGCACGGTATGGGCCCGGTCAGCCGCCGAGATGCCGGTGGTGACCCCGCTGGCCGCTTCGATGGAAAGAGTGAAATTGGTCCCCAGCGGCGAGCGGTTGGCGGCTACCATCAGCGGAAGATTGAGCTGGCGGCAGCGCTCCTCTGTCAATGTCAGACAGATCAATCCGCGGCCATGCGTGGCCATGAAATTGATTGCCGCCGGCGTGATGAAATCCGCCGCCATGACGAGATCGCCCTCGTTTTCGCGATTCTCCTCGTCTACGAGAATGACCATCCTGCCGGCTTTGATTTCGCCGATTATTTCCTGTATCGAACTAACGATCATGTCAAATTTTTAGCCATAATTCGGATGCGCGGGTGCTCGGCTCGGCCAATCACTCATGCGCCGCCATGAGCCGTTCCACATACCGGGCCAGCATGTCGACTTCCAGATTTACCTTGACGCCTGCTTTGAGGTCCGCCAATGTGGTCACGGCCAGCGTATGCGGGATAAGGTTGACTTCGAACGTATCCCCCGTTAGCCGGTTGACCGTCAAACTTACGCCGTTTACCGTAATCGAACCTTTCCGGGCGATATATTTTAGCAGCGGGCCCGGTGCCTTGACCGCCAACAGGTAACTCTCTCCCGTTTGCTCGAATTGTACCGTTTCGCCGACTCCGTCCACATGGCCGCTCACCAAGTGACCGTCAAGCCTGTCCGACAGGCGCAGGGCCTTTTCAAGGTTGACCCGCCCGCCCTGTCTATCGAGCCCTTCGGTACAATTCAGCGTTTCGCGCGATACATCCACGGAGAACTCTTCATTTGCCAGAGCGGTAACAGTAAGGCATACCCCATTGACCGCGATACTGTCGCCTGCTTTTATATCGCTCAAGTCCAGCCTTGCAGACGCGATACACAAGCTTATACCCTTCTCCAGAGGCGTAACGCCGTTTATTTCGCCAACAGCTTCAATAATTCCGGTGAACATCAAACTCTTCCTGCTTTCCACTACAATCATTGTGGTGCATGAACCTGAGGGCCAAGGCCTGCGAGGCTCGCTGTGGTGCGGCAATATGCCGCATGGCTTTGCTTTTCAATATCCGCTAATGTTCAGGGAACCTCCGGGCAGGCCTTTTGCCGAAACGCAGGATCAGCCAGAGGAATCAATTTCCGGGAGAATCCCATGGCGCTTGCTCAGATTCCTTACATCATACATAAAGAAGCTACCTGCAATGAAGCTACATATAAAGACGCTACAAACAATGAAGCTACATACAAAGACGCTACGTATGGACCCGCTACGGATGATATGTTCAGCGATCTCAGCCAGTCGCCCCTGAGCAAGAATCTGCAGCGCCTGTTTCTGCTCAGAAACATCGTAATTGCCGCGCAGTGCCTGACCTTTGCGCTGGCCTACTGGGTGCTGGAAATGGAGCTTCCCTGGACCGAAATGGTCATGGTGGCGGTTATGCTGGCCGTCCTGAACCTGGCGACCTGGGTGCGCCTCCGCCGTAAGCTGCCGGTATCGAGCGTCGAATTCTTCGCCCAATTAATGGTTGATGTCTTTGCGCTGACGGCCTTGCTTTATTTTAGCGGCGGCTCGACAAATCCCTTTATTTCCCTCTACCTGTTGCCGCTGACGATTGCCGCGGCAGCCCTGCCCTGGGCATACACCTGGGTAATGGCGGCCATCACGATAAGCTGTTATACGCTGCTGCTGTTTTACTATGTACCCCTGCCGCACGACCATGAAGAACACACCAGTGAATTCAACCTGCACGTGTCGGGGATGTGGCTTGCCTTCGTCTTGAGCACTGTATTAATCGCGTGGTTCGTTGTCAAGATGGGCATATCCATCCGCGAACGCGATAAGGACCTGGCTTCGGCACGTGAACAGGCTTTACGAAACGAACAGCTCATTGCGCTGGGAACGCTCGCCGCCGGTGCGGCGCATGAATTGGGGACACCGCTGGCCACGATGGCGGTGGTATCCGGAGAGTTGCAAAGTGAATATACCGCAGACTCGGAATTCCAGAATAATATCAGAATATTGCGTGATCAGATCACCCAATGCAAGCGCACCTTGACGCAATTGCTGGCCGATGCCGGACAAGCTCGGGCGGAAGACGCTAGCGGGCAAGCGGTCGATCTTTTTTTGCGCCAGGTATTGGATAAATGGCAATTGATGCGGCCCTCCGTGAAATATACTTACCACGGCAGCGGCGTTCAGCCCGCGCCCCAAATTCTCAATACACAGTTGTTGAGCCAGTCCATTTTAAACCTCCTGAACAACGCGGCTGATGCGTCCCTGAAACACATCGAGATAGAGGTCAACTGGAACCACCAGGAATTGCACCTCGAAATCCTTGATTATGGCGAAGGGCTTAAGGGAGAAGCCGCGCAGCGCGCGGGCCAGGCCTTCTTTACCACCAAGGCGCCGGGGCAGGGCTTTGGCATCGGCCTATTTCTGGCAAACGCGAATATCGAGCGATTTGGCGGCAGGGTGCGCCTGACCAATCGCGAGGGTGGCGCCTGCACCGAGGTTATATTACCCTTGATACGTCAAACGGTATGACAACATCGACAGCAATGGAAGTGGACGATCAGCCGGCTTTGCTGATTGTGGACGATGATCTGACCTTTTGCGGCGTGCTGGCAAAAGCCATGACCAAACGCGGGTTCAATGTCACCTGCGCGCACTCCGTAGAGCAAGCATTGGAAAGCGCCGAGGCCTGCCTGCCGGAATATGCCATTATCGATCTCAGGCTGCCGGGTATGTCCGGGCTAACGCTGGTCGAAAAACTCAAAAATCTTGACCCCGGCACACGCATAGTCATGTTGACCGGATACGCGAGCATCGCCACGGCTGTGGAGGCAATCAAGCTCGGGGCCACGCATTATCTGGCGAAGCCCGTCGATGTCGACGACATCATGATGGCGTTCGAGCGCACCACGGGCGATTCGGACGTGCAAATCAGCACTCACCCGCTCTCGGTTGGCCGGCTCGAATGGGAATATATCCAGCGTGTCCTGAATGAGAACAAGGGCAATGTTTCCGTCACCGCCCGAGTACTCAACATGCACCGCCGCACCTTGCAGCGCAAGCTTACGAAATACCCCGCCAAGACCTGAATTCTCTGCTAACGCACGTCCAGCGGATACCTCTACTATATTGCCTTGTCGTTATAAAAAACGGGCAAAGAGCCGAATATCACTGCCTACCATGCGCATATCGCGGATTTCGAGCTTGCGTTTTTTTGTAAGGTCCGTCAGTTCCGGCAGCTTCAACATGCCTTGGGCATCGCCGATCAGGTACGGCGCGAGGTAGACCACCAGCTCGTCCACCAGCCCTGCGGCAATAAGGGCGCCATTCAACGTGCGGCCCGCCTCAACCAGGATCTCGTTGACCTCGAAGTCGGCCAGCGCACGCATCATTCCTGCGAGATCGACACGCTTGCCTGTATCCGAATCCGGCAAAACGATTGCGTGCGCGCCCAACTCGCGCAACGCTACAATTTTGCCCTCGCTGGCATTCGCGGTAAAAATCAATTCTCCCGCACCGCGCAGCAATCTGGCATCTATCGGGATATCCAGGCGGCTATCCACCACCACGCGCAAGGGTTGTCTGGGTGTGTCCACATGGCGCACGGAGAGTTCGGGGTTGTCGGCCAGAACGGTGCCAATTCCGGTAAGAATTGCGCAGGAACGCGCACGGAAACGATGACCGTCGCGCCGTGCCGCCTCGCCGGTAATCCATTGGCTGGCGCCATTGTTGAGCGCGGTCTTGCCGTCGAGACTTGCGGCGATTTTCATCCGTACCCACGGCCGGCCGCGCGTCATGCGTGAAACAAAACCAATATTCAGCGCGTTCGCTTCCGCTTCCATTAGCCCCGCTTGCACTTCTATCCCGGCCTCTCGCAGCAACGTGCAACCTTTCCCTGCTACCAGCGGGTTCGGGTCTTGCATGGCCATGACTACTTTCGCAATGCCCGCCTTAATGAGCGCTTCGGCGCAAGGTGGGGTTCGCCCGTGATGACTGCACGGCTCCAGCGTAATATAGGCGGTCGCGCCTCGGGCCGCCGGTCCGGCGGCTTTCAGGGCATTTATTTCGGCATGCGGCTGACCCGCGCGCTCATGCCAGCCGCTCCCCACCACTTTGTCATCGCGCACAATCACACAGCCTACGCGAGGATTGGGGCTGGTGCTATACAAGCCTTTTTCGGCCAGGCGTAAAGCCTGGGCCATGCAGGCGTGATCGAGCGAGGAAAATGGGTGGGATGACATAACCGCTGCGCCGCAACGTTGAAGACGCCACAACAGACGTCACAGAGATATTATTGAGGACTGCAGGACGCTTAACCTCGGGCTCAGGTTTTTTTTACTTCCCGTTTTCTCTGAGGTCCTTGAACTTCCTTGATCGCGTCGCGGAAGTCATGGATATCCTGAAAACTTCTATAGACCGAGGCAAAGCGGATGTAGGCAACCTTGTCGAGCTTGTAGAGTTCCTGCATCACCATTTCCCCAATCTTGCGCGAGGGGATTTCACGCTCTCCCGAATTGAGAAGCTTTTGCATTATGTGATCCATCGCCGCATCCACCTGTTCCGTGGGCACCGGGCGCTTGTGCAGCGCGCGCATGAAGCTCGTCAGCAACTTGTCACGGCTAAACTCGGCACGGTTACCGTCCTGTTTCACGACCTGAGGCAGACGCAACTCCACGGTTTCATAGGTGGTGAAGCGCTTGTCGCACTTCAGGCAACGGCGGCGGCGGCGTATCCGGTCGCCTTCCTCGCTGGCACGCGAATCGATCACGCTGGTGTCATCCGCGTTGCAGAAAGGGCATTTCATGCTTTAAAGGCCGATAAAACAAAGCCATGCTGATCGATGCCTTGGGCATAAGCCGGCATCAGTAGAGGCTGCCTCTGCCTCGTGCGCAATCAGGGCCTCGTCCCATAAACCGGAAATTTTGCGCAGAGCGCTTTTGCCTGGTGCGCGACCTGCGAAAGCACCGCGACATCGTCCGGGGCGTCCAGCACATCCGCAATCAGATTTGCCAGTTGTTCCGATTCGATTTCGGTAAAACCCCGTGTGGTTATCGCGGGAGAGCCGATGCGGATACCGCTGGTGACAAACGGCTTCTGCGGATCGTTGGGGATGGCATTCTTGTTGACGGTAATGTGCGCCAGCTCCAGCGATTCCGCAGCCTGTTTGCCGGTAATGTCCTTGGCCCGCAGATCCACCAGAAACATATGGCAGTCGGTGCGTCCCGAAACAATGCGCAGGCCGCGCTCCTGCAATACCTTGGCCATTACACGCGCGTTCTCGATCACCTGCTCCTGATAATTCTTGAACGCTTGGGTAGCGGCCTCCTTGAAAGCCACCGCCTTGGCGGCGATGACATGCATCAGCGGGCCGCCCTGAGTTTGCGGAAAAATAGCCGAATTCAGCGCTTTCTCGTGCTCCGGCTTGGCCATGATGATGCCCCCGCGCGGCCCGCGTAACGTTTTATGTGTAGTGCTCGTGACAAAATCGGCAATGCCGACGGGATTGGGGTAGTAACCCGCCGCGACAAGACCCGCATAGTGAGCCATGTCTACAAATAAGTAAGCGCCCACTTCATCAGCAATTTTGCGAAAACGCTTCCAGTCGATCACCAAGGCATAAGCGGACGCGCCGGCCACGATCATCTTGGGCTTGTGCTCATGCGCAAGCCGCCGCACCTGGTCGTAATCAAGTTCCTCGGTTTCGGGATCAAGGCCGTATGAAATCGCGTTGAAAATTTTTCCGCTGAGATTGACGGACGCGCCGTGGGTCAAATGCCCGCCATGGGCAAGCGACATGCCCAGCAGCGTATCGCCCGGTTTCAAAGCGGTCAGATACACCGCGGCGTTGGCCTGCGAGCCGGAATGCGGCTGGACATTGACATACTCGGCGCTCAAACAGCGCCTTGAGCCGGTCTATCGCCAACTGCTCCACGACGTCCACGTACTCGCAGCCGCCGTAATAGCGTTTGCCGGGATACCCTTCAGCATATTTGTTGGTCAGCACCGACCCCTGCGCCTGCATCACCGCCGGGCTGGCATAATTTTCCGAGGCGATCAGCTCGATGTATTCTTCCTGGCGCTGCATCTCGCCTTTGATCGCCTGCCAGAGATCGGGGTCAACGTGATCGAGGGTCAGTTCAGGGGACAACATGATGATTCAGTCCTTTGGTATTTTTAGAATGGAATGTGTATTCTATATCATCGGCAGCATGCGCAGAGCAATCCTGACGGGAGCATTTTTGTGAGACTACTCTTCGAGTTGAAACGAACCTGATGCATGGAAGCTTCAGATGGTCATCGCTACTATAGGAGTTTCAAGCTTAGAGTGCGACTGGGTTGGCATCAGTAGATGATGACTAACCTTAGGAATCTCTGTGCAGGAGAGCTTCCTCTTCGAGCAAGCGAGAAGATTGATAGCTGCTGAGAGCGGGAGAACTCAAGCGCTGCCTTGAGTTATATTGATCAGCTCACTTGGTCTAGTGAGGCACGCAACGCTACCTACCCCAGCGGGACAACAAGCCGAAAGGTTTGTCCCGTATGTTTTTACCTCCGGCGTCCTCTCTGCGATGCCGTTTGATGCGCCGAACCGGCTCCGGTTCGGATCGACACACGATCCCTTCAGCTCCAGGGCATTGCGAATCATCTTGATTTGCACCGGATGTAGCTCATTCACCTGCTCGCACGGTTCCTTGAGCATCCAATGCCCGTCTTGGGGCCAGCTCGGGATTCAGCGCGAGCTTGCACTGCGAGGCTACGGCGGCGACGCGGCGAACCTCATCCTGTTCCGGTTCGTTCAGCCGAGCGTGACGATGAGTTTTCCGATGAACTCGGGCGTGGGCGGCCCCTTAATGCCGGTTTCCAGCGCCGAAATGTAGCTTTACTCGTAGCCGAGTAGCTCCGCCAGTTCGGATGGCGGATTTCGTGCCGCATGCGCAGTTCGTGCAGGTAATGGGAAAACGAGTTCATCTCTACCCATGCTAGACAGATATATATCCATCAGCGTAGGCGGCCGCCCCGCCGCACCCTTGTCAAAGGAGGAAATTACTTGCGAGGTTAGAAATATCTACTCTCGACAAAGAAGGACCTGCTAAATAAAACTATAGATTTCATGCTACATCCTCATGCTTACTCTACGACGTGGTTCGAGTATTTTATATAGGCCAGCCTTCCGGCACCAGTGCGGGCGGCTTGGTCCAAGGTTGCTCAACCAGCGCATCCTGGAACCACTGGTCACGAAGGTTGGCGTGCTCGGTCACGATGAGTTGGAAGCCCGGAACGTCCTCTTGCGTGAACTTCAGCAGCAACTCGAACAATCGGCGAACGGCCGTCAGATCGGCGTCTGCTTCCGTTTTCTGGACGGAACCATCTGCCTCTTGGTAGACCTTCTCCGAAGGAAAGTAGACCTGGGTGGGTTGATCGATCATCAGGAACTGAGGAATTGGGCGGTTGTTCTTCGCTGCGAAGAGATGCAGCGCGAGCAAGGCCGAAGGTGATAGGCCAGATGATTCTCACCGCCGCCGGTCCGACTCATCGGCACTGGCCGATCCGGGCGATCGAAGATGATGGTAAGATGGTTGAGATCGAATCGCGCAGGAAATGCGCCGAACTCAGCTTCAAAGGTGCGGATGTACTGCGACACCTGCGCTGAGATGTTGTTCAGGATCGACGCCAGCCGCTCATTGCTGTCGTCGGCCCCGATTCTCTTTTCCAGTTCGTCAACCTTGAACTTGAGGCGGCGATGCTCCGCCTCGCGTGAGGCGAGTTCCTCATTGGAAACCAGGTTCTCCAGGAACAAGCTGATGCGCCCGACAACGCGCGCCGCCGCGTTGTTGGGCGTACCCATTTGCGCGATGACTTCGTTCGCCATGATCGCTGCAGAAAGCTCCGTTTCCTTGTTTTTGATCGTATCCACGATTTCCTGTACCTTGCCATCTTGCTCGGCCAAGTACGCCTCCAGCTCGGGGCGTTGACCGGCAACAATACTCATTTCCGCATCCAGTGTCGCCAGCTCGTTTAGCAGTACCTTGGCAACGGGAGACTCTAAGGCCAGATTCTCTTCGCAGAATGGCCATTGCCATTCACCGGTCTGAGAGATCCTGTGGCCATCATCTTCGGGAATCGCGGAAGGCTTCCACTGCAGCGCAGCGCGCAAGGTGTCGATCACGCCATTCGCGCCGGGTTGATTCGTCGAATCAATGATGCGACCGTCTTGGCCTCCGAGAAAAGACTGATGCCTTTCTGTTGGGACGTGTCGATGGCATCCCGAGCCTGTTCCAGTAGCTTGCGTTGAGCTTCAGTTCCCGTTGCGCCGCACGGAGCTTGGCTTCGAGCTCGTACCGATCGTTTGAGGAGACGCCGAGGAAGATTGGCAGCGTGTCGCGGATTGTTTGCGGTTGGAAAGCTTCGTTTTGGCGATAAAGGAGCTGATCCTTGTTGGCGACGAGGCCTTGCTTCTGGAAGAGGTAGTAGTACGTGTGCTTGACGTTCGCATCATAGCTTTCTCGACTATGCTCGATCGCAGACATCGGTCCGGTTCTCTGGAATGCCCAGCAGCCGCGACAGGTGAGCAACAACTGCATCGTCATCCGTGTTGATCACCAGCTCTTTGAAGGCAGGTGCGACCAGTTGAGCCCCACGTCGCTGCATGGCAATGCTGCAGCTCGTGCCGCCCGCGGTCGGGGTTGGTTTAGCGATCAGCACCTGCTCCTTAGGAAACTGATAGATCACGGCGAACCATGCTACCTTGTCGCGAATGATGCCCTCAGGCACATTGAAGGTCGAGCGCCCCATGCAGTACTCGATGATTTCCGAGAGTGCGGATTTCCCAGTCGATGACCGGCCGGTGATGACGTTGAGACCATCCACTCTGAGCTGGAGGTCCCGGCGCTGGCCATCGTGGCTGTAGATATGAATTGACTTGATTTTCATGGCCGTATTCCGAAGGTCGTGTAAACCGTAACGCGGTCCGCAATGCGGGCAAACTCTTTTCCGATGATGCGTGCAACGCGTTGGCACGAGATAGACTCGCTTGTACCTGTAATGGATTTTCGAACCTTGTCTGGCACGGTCTTCAACCGACCATCCTGCGATACGACAAAGCAGCCCCTCGCCATTAACAGGCCGAACGCCTCAAGTGCAAACGGCATCAGATCTCTTGCGCGGTTGGCGAAGCCGACCAACAACTGGGGATTCTTTTCGACTATCTTCAGGAGATAGCTGCGGGGACTGTCTGCAATCACCTGGCGAGTTCTTTATGCAGACACAGAGGCAACACGAGCAGCGCTAGGGAAAATGTCATACCGTCAGGGTTTTCTTCTTCGTATCCCTGCAGCGCCCTGAATAGGATCAGGCCGCAGAAGGCTGGATTAAAGAGATTTCGTATTTCGAATGGCCGTTGATCCCATCGCTTCATTCAGTCGCCCCCAGCACTTTGCCAATGCGGCTTAGGAAACCGGGTGCCAGTACACCCGTGGCAGTGGGCAAGCGTTCGCGAGAATATGGAAGCCGCCGCGCAGAACATAAGGCTCGGTCACGCGCTCTCGGATGCGAAGCGTACTGATGTTGCCGCTTTCCAAGTCGGCCCATCTGTACAAAGTCTTTCCGGCCTCCATGAGGACCGCATCAGCGCTCTCCTCATTAAGGTCTTCAAATACCACGTCCCTGTATCGGCTCCACTCATCGACGAGGCGATCTTCGTACTCTTCCATCTCGCCCGAGACCAGAAGGTTTTCCCGTGCCCAGACCGACCGCTGCTCGAAGGCTCGGTAGTAGTCCAGATGGCGTTGCGAATTCTGTTCGAAGCGATGCCGATCTCTCGCAACTGCATAACAAAAAGACGAGGGTCATTTTCCGCATCGATTTCACCGACAGGCACTTTCCCTCGGAACGTGATGGGCAGGTTGTCTGACTTATATTCCTCGGCAAATGCGGAGAGCTTGTCCGAAATTTCGTAGCCGTAAATCGCTTCTGTGCGCTTGCAGGTCAGTAGATTCACGACTATGTCATTCCACCAGCCTTCGAAGCGCTCGAAGATGGCGTCTCTGACCTCGCGCCGGATGCTGCGCATGTGCTGATCTTTGATGATCGCAGGCACATCTTCGATTCGAGGGCCACCATCAAATATGACAATGCGCGAGAGGAAGTCGTCCTTCTCATCGTCGTTGAGTTCATGGAACTCTTTGGCGATTGCGCTGATGAGTTTCGATTCGGTCTTGGCGAGCGCATCGTCCGCTAGTATGGGGCGAGAGCGACAGCCGTCTCACCGTGCTCCGGAGGTGGTTTGAACAGAAGTGCCGCAGGAAGGAAGGTCGCTTGAAACGGTGCCTGTCGTGAACAGGAAAAAGCGGAGGCCGGCTTCGCTACGTCCATCGCGGTTGTAGCGTGCCAGCCAGATTCGGACCGACTTCCAGAAGTCCGTGGACAGGTCCGTTAGGCGATTACCGACCCCCTTATGTTTGAGAGAAGCGAGTGTCTTAACGCCATCCTTGTCGATGAAGTCTAGATCATCGTCCTTCTCAATCAGAACCGACGTACTCTCTGGCAGTTGCAAGAGCCTTAGCAAAGCGAAGCGAGGCTGATAAATGTATCCCTAGACCCTGCTCGCCAGCGGCATACTGATCGGATGAAGCATCCGTCATGCTTAACCCCTTTTTAGGGTTTTCCCCTATCCAACCAACGACCGATCGATAAGCATCTTCCAAGCGTCAATATATCTCAACGATACTTGCGTTTACCGTAATTAGCTTTCATAAAGATTCGCTATTACGCACTTCGCCCGTATTTGCCCCCGGGAATGCCGACCGTTTTGCATTAAGCCATCATTGGCTTTTTTAACTATCTGCATCAGTAATTTTTCATCTAATTGACACAGTTTTCACTTTCCGTGTCACCCAACATGACGATTCCTACACATCCAGATTCCTCACGCCCAACGCATTGTTTTCAATGAACGCCCGCCGCGGCTCAACCACGTCACCCATCAGGGTAGTGAAAATTTCATCGGCGGCGATGCTGTCCTCGATCTGGGCACGCAGCAGCCTGCGGGTCTTGGGATCCATGGTCGTTTCCCATAACTGGGTCGGATTCATTTCTCCCAAGCCTTTGTAGCGCTGCGTGCTGACGCCTTTTTTTACTTCCTGCAGGAGCCAGTCGAGCGCCTGCTTGAAGTCGCTGACCAATTGTTTCTGGTCTCCACGTTTGACATAGGCGCCAGGACCCATCAGGCCATCGAGCACTTGCGCGGTCTTCCTGATTTGCGTGTAATCACCGCTGTCCAGGAAGTCCTGGTCGAGGTAGGATGCGCGGACGTTGCCGTGGCGCATACGGGTGATTTTCAGCCGGAATTCCTCGGCGGCTGCGTCATACTCGGGTTCGATTTTCACTGTCGCTACATGCGCCGCAAGTCTGGCTGCGCTTTCAGCCGCACCGGTTTCGCTGCTCAAATCCACATCAGGATGCGGCAGCAGTGCATGCATCACTTCGCGATCGATAAGGGAGCTCATACGCTCGATTACGGCTTCCGCCAGCAGGTATTCATCGGCAATATTTTTTAGCGTTTCGCCGGTGAGCGGCGGCCTGTCTTCATGGGTGTGCAACTCCGCATCCGTCAGTGCCAGTCCCAGCAGGTATTGCTTAAGCTCATGATCGTCCTTGACGTAGCGTTCCTGCTTGCCGTGCTTTACCTTATACAGCGGAGGCTGGGCAATGTAGATATGTCCGCGTTCGAGCAACTCCGGCATTTGCCGGTAGAAGAACGTAAGCAACAAAGTGCGAATATGCGAGCCGTCCACGTCCGCATCGGTCATGATGATGATGCGGTGGTAACGCAACTTGTCGGCATTGTATTCATCCTTGCCGATGCCGGTCCCAAGCGCAGTGATGAGCGAGGCGATTTCCTGGGACGAAATGAGTTTATCGAAACGCGCTTTTTCAACGTTCAGGATTTTTCCTTTCAAGGGCATGATCGCCTGGAATTTGCGATCGCGGCCCTGCTTGGCGGAGCCCCCCGCAGAATCGCCCTCGACCAGATAAAGCTCGCATAGCGCAGGGTCCTTTTCCTGGCAATCCGCCAGCTTGCCCGGCAATCCCATGCCGTCCAGCACGCCTTTGCGCCGCGTCAACTCGCGTGCTTTGCGTGCGGCTTCGCGCGCTCTTGCAGCGTCGATGATTTTACCGCAGATCGTTTTGGCATCCAGAGGACGCTCCAGCAAAAATTCCGCCAGCTTCATTGACACGATTTCCTCCACAGCGGGCCGTACTTCCGAGGAGACGAGTTTCTCCTTGGTTTGGGAGGAAAATTTGGGCTCGAACAGCTTTACGGACAGTACGCAGGACAAACCCTCCCGCATGTCGTCACCGGAGGTTTCGATTTTGGCTTTTTTTGCCAGCTCGTTCTTTTCGATATAGTTATTAAGGGTGCGCGTCATCGCGGCACGTAAACCGGTAAGGTGCGTGCCGCCATCCTTTTGCGGGATGTTGTTGGTGAAGCACAGTACCTGTTCGGAATAACTGTCATTCCATTGCATCGAAACTTCGACCCCAATGCCGTCTTTTTCTCCCATAGCGTAAAAGATGTTGGGATGCAGAACGGATTTGGTGCGGTTGATGTATTCAACGAAGCTCTTCACGCCGCCTACGAAAGCAAACGTTTCCTCCTTGGCATTACGCTGGTCCACCAGATGAATCTTGACGCCATTGTTGAGAAATGACAGCTCGCGCAGACGTTTCGCGAAGATGTCATAGTGATATTCGATGTCGCCGAAGATTTCCTTGCTGGCAAGGAAGTGCACTTCGGTACCACGCCGCTCGGTCTTACCTGTTACAGCCAATGGTGCGACCGGCACCCCCATGCGAAATTCAATCTGATGAACCAGGCCGTCCCGGCGTATGGTAAGCCGCAGCCATTCGGACAGCGCGTTGACCACCGACACGCCGACGCCGTGCAACCCCCCCGACACCTTGTAGGAATTGGCATCGAATTTCCCGCCGGCATGAAGTTCGGTCATGACGATCTCGGCGGCGGACCGTTTCAGTTCATCGTCGCGCTTGATGCCCGTGGGTATGCCGCGCCCGTTATCCTGGACGGTTATCGAATTATCCGGGTGGATAGTGATGCTTATTTCGTCGCAATGGCCCGCCAGCGCTTCATCAATGGAGTTATCCAGCACTTCGAATACCATATGATGCAAACCGGTGCCGTCGCTGGTATCCCCGATATACATGCCCGGGCGTTTGCGTACCGCGTCAAGACCTTTGAGGATCTTGATGCTGTCAGAGCCATAATCGGCCGAGGCTTCGGCTCTTTTCTGCCTGGAACGTTCTTTCTCATTCATAGTATTCATGACTTCAGTTTCACGTGGAACGGTTAGGGGAAATCAGCTTTTTTTAAACAATGGGTCTTCCGGCTGCGGGCGCCTGCCGCTTACCAACAGTTTCTGTTTGGGGTGTTTTCAGTACAGGTAGGATGGGTGAAGGCGGTAGCCTCTACCCATCATGTTTAATCTTTGATGGGTTACGCTTCGCTTCACCCATCCTGCTCACCGAACTGAGGATGTATTTATTGGTGTTTTATATCCTCATCGGCATTACCACATACTTGAAATCCTCGTTTCCCGGGATTGTGATAAGCGCACTACTGTTGGCATCTCCAAAGGCACACCGCACGGTTTCGCCGCTAAGGTTGTTCAATACATCCAGCAGGTAACTGATGTTGAAACCAATATCAAGCGCTTCGCCATCATATCGAAGTTCGAGCTCTTCCTCCGCCTCTTCCTGCTCGCTGTTACTACAAACGATTCGAAGGTTATCCGCTGTGAGAATCAACCGGACGCCGCGGAATTTTTCATTTGATAAAATGGATGCGCGCTGCAGGGTTTGCAGAAGCAATTGCCTATTGATATCAAAGTGTTTTTGATAACCGGACGGAATAACCCTGTTATAGTCCGGAAATTTTCCGTCCACTACCTTAGTCACCAGCACGACAGTGGAAAAACTGAAACGCACCTGATTTTGCAGAATCTCCACCGTTATCGCTTCGTCGGTATCATTCAATAGCCTGGCCAGTTCCAGTACCACCTTGCGCGGGAGGATGACTTCTTTTTTTTCAAGAGGGGTTTCCAGGTTCATCAGCGCAAACGCCAGCCGATGACCATCGGTCGCGACGACCCTTATCTGATTTTCTTCAGTCAGCAAGAGCAAGCCATTCAAATAATAGCGGATGTCCTGTTGCGCCATGGCGTACTGGACCAGGGACAGCAAGTGTTTCAGTTCCTTCTGCTTTAACGTTATCTTTGCCTGAGGCTCCGAACCGGCGGGAAATTTTGGAAAATCCTCGGCAGGAAGCGTTTGCAGGTGGAAACGGCTTTTTCCCGCTTTCGCGTGCAGTCTGGATTCATCGGTTTCCAGCGTTACCTCGGTTTTATCAGGAAGCGCGCGCAGTATATCCTGAAGTTTTTTTGCCGCCACGGTGACCGCATACCCTTCACTTACGGTATTGCCATTCTGCGCATAAGTTGCGATCTGTATCTCCAGATCCGTTGCAATAAAGGAAATTTTGTCGTCTTTGCTTTCTATCAGAACATTGGAAAGTATCGGCAGCGTATGGCGGCGCTCGACTATACCGGTGACCATTTGCAATGGCTTAAGTAACGTATCCCGCTCAGCTTGTATTAGCTTCATGTATATAAACCAAGAATAATCGTTAATAGATGTGGAACAAGTCCGGTATAAAAAAATAAATCAATATAAAATCAGTCGTGTGGTCTCTATTTTCCCTTTGTATCGATCAGGTACTGTCTGTGGACGGTTTGTGGACAGAATTCGCATTTCACCGAAACGCCGAGTTATCCCCAAACAATCCTTCGATTGTCAACCGCGAAATCCACCGTAAAACCAGCCGTAAAATCAGCCGCGCAGGATGTGCAACAGGGTATTGAAATCACGGTTGATTGCCGGATCGGAAGCGCGTAACTCGGCTATTTTCCGATAACCGTGCAGTACGGTCGTATGATCCCTGCCCCCAAATGCTTCACCGATATCGGGCAGGCTTAACGGGGTCAATTCCTTGGATATGGCCATTGCCATTTGCCGGGGTCGCGCAACAATGCGTGAACGCTTTTTGGAATACATTTCGGCCACCTTGATTTTATAGTAGTCGGCAACCGTCTTTTGAATATTTTCAATCGAAATCTGACGGTTCTGCACAGCCAGGAGATCTTTCAAGGCCTCCCGCGCCAGATCGAGTGATAAGGAATGTCCGGTAAAACGGGAGTAGGCAACCACCCGTTTTAGCGCTCCTTCAAGTTCGCGCACATTCGAACGGATGTGTTTGGCGATAAAAAAGGCCACATTTTCATCCAGAACGATATTTTCCATGAGCGCCTTCTTGAGCAGGATGGCGACGCGCATTTCCAGTTCCGGCGGTTCGACCGCCACCGTCAAGCCCCAGCCGAAACGGGAAATCAACCGTTCTTCCATACCCGAGATTTCCTTCGGGTAGGAGTCGCAAGTGATAATGACCTGCTTGTGCGCCTCGATCAGGGCGTTGAAAGCGTAGAAAAATTCTTCCTGGGTCCGGTTCTTCCCGCCAAAAAACTGGATATCGTCTATCAGCAGCAGATCCAGCGAATGATAGTACCGCTTGAAATCGTCGAACGCCTTGTGCTGATATGCTTTTACCACATCGGATACATATTGTTCAGAATGGATGTATCTCACCTTGGCCGCACTATTGTGCTCCAGCACGAAATTACCGATAGCCTGAATCAAGTGGGTTTTTCCCAAACCCACTCCGCCGTAGATGAAAAAAGGATTGTAAGCAACGCCCGGACGTTCAGCGACCTGAATGGCACCCGCCCGGGCGAGCTGATTGGCTTTTCCGGTGACGAAGTTGTTGAAAGTAAATGATGAATTCAGCCGGCTGGGATTTTTCTCCTTGGAATCGCCAGGTGCTTTCCGCGGCAAAACTGCCGCGGTATCCGCGGCGGGAAGTTGCATTGCGGCGGCCATCGCATTGTTAGCCGGTAAAACCGCTGGTTTGGCGGAAATTTGCTCGGCAAGCATGAGCTGAAAGCGAATGTTTTGCGAAAAATATTTTTCCGCCATCAGCTCAATGCGAGAGAGAAAGTTCTCCTTGACCCATTGCATGACAAAGCGGTTGGGAGCCACCAGAACGGGTTCCGACGCGTCATGCGATGAATCCAGGTAAAGCGGTTTAATCCAGGTATTGAATTGCTGGGCGCTCAGCTCTTTCTCGAAATATCCGAGGCAGGAAAGCCAAAAGGTATCCATTGCAGGCATGATCGTAAAGCGCTTTATCGGGGAAAAGGGAAAATAAGGGGGAAAATAAAAGGGGAAATTCGAGAGCGGAGTAAGGGTATTTTAGACCGTTCCGATATACTTATCCACAGAGAGGGGAAAAAATATAGGTTGACATCAACCTCTGTAAAGAGTTGTAATGCTGAGTTTTATTTACCAGGCTCAGGGGTAATCATAATGAAACGCACTTATCAGCCGTCCGTTACGCGGAGAAAGCGAACCCATGGTTTCCGGGTACGCATGAAGACCACCGGCGGGGCCGCCGTTATCCGCGCTCGTCGCGCCAAAGGACGGGTTCGTCTCGGGGTATAGCTTCAAAAAAACGACAGATATTCAGGTTCGAGGATTACTATTCGCTTTCCGAAAACTCACCGATTGCACAATCCGGAAGAATTCTCCTGGGTTATTCGATTCAGGTGCTCCGCCAGCAGCGAACTACTTCAGATTTTCGTTAAACCCAATGGTCTCATGCAATCCCGATTGGGGCTGATAGTCGCTGGCAAAATCGAGCGTCTGGCCGTCAGGCGTAACAGAGTCAAACGTATACTGCGGGAAGTGTTTCGTGCAAGGCAACAGGAGTGGGCGGGCCTTGATATGGTGGTGCGCCTGCGTTGCCGGGTTGGCCCGAATGATATGCTCCGAATGGTGGCGGAAGCAGAAAAGCTCATGATTCAATTGCAGCGATGTCGCGGATAATTATCGGATTCATCAAGCTGTATCAATATTGCCTGAGTCCGTTTTTTGGTCCCTCGTGCCGCTTCAGCCCATCCTGCTCACATTATGCATGCGAGGCGCTAGCCAGACATGGTCTGATACGCGGAATATTCCTGAGCATATGGCGGATATTGCGTTGCAATCCCTGGGGTCGCGGCGGCTATGACCCTGTTCCTTAGATAGCATTCGTGCATCTCGTCAAAAAATAATCATACAGCTACATGGATACCCAAAAACTCGTACTTTTTCTTATCTTTTCCACATCGATGTTATTCCTCTGGGAGGCGTGGCAGAAGGAAACACGTCCCGCTCCCCCGGCTGAGGCCACCGCAACCCAACCCTCCGCGCGGCAGAACGAAACGCCTGTGCCCGGGGAAAAGCTTGCTTCGCCGCAGCAAAATGCGGGCGTTCCCTCTGCCGGGAACGCTGCCCCGGCCAAGCCGGGAGGTCTACTCGAGTCAGGGGGTAAGATTGTCGTCAAGACCGACCTGTTGACGGCAGAGATTGACACTGCGGGGGGGGACCTGCGCCGGCTCGAATTGCTGGATCACCCTGACAAGGGAGACAAGGGTAAGCCATTTGCGTTATTGGAGAGCCAGTACGACCACACTTATGTGGCCCAGTCGGGGATGATAGGAGAAGGCCTCCCCACTCACAAGACGCATTACACAGCGGAACCGGGCACGCATACGCTGGCGCCGGGGCAGGATAAAATTGAGGTGAGGCTCACCGCGCCCGAATCGGATGGCGTGCAGGTGACCAAGATCTATACTTTTCAACGCGGCAAATACCTTATCGACGTGAGTTTCGAGGTTTCGAACCAACGTTCAGAGCCGATTCAGCCATTCTCATATTTTCAGATGCTGCGCGACAGCAAACCGCCGGTCGGCTCCTTCTTCATGGTCCCGACATATACCGGGGCGGCGATGTATACGGAACAGGAAAAATTCAAGAAGATCGAATTTTCAGCTCTGGATAAAGGTAACGCGAGCTACCCGAAAACCGCCGATAATGGCTGGATAGCCATGCTCCAGCAGTATTTTCTGACTGCGTGGCTGCCCAAGGAAAAATTACCCCGCGAATATTACGCGAAGCGGCTCGGCGAAAACCAATATACAGCGGGGGTGATCGTTCCGGTTGGCACGATCGAGCCAGGCAAAACGGCAAGTGTTACTGTGCCGCTTTACGCAGGCCCGGAGGAACAGAGCAAGCTTGCCTCGATTGCCCCGGGGCTTGATCTTACGGTCGATTATGGCTGGCTGACCGTCATAGGAGCACCGCTCTTCTGGTTGTTATCGCTATTTCATTCCTGGACCGGAAACTGGGGAGTCGCAATCATCCTTTTGACCATGTCGGTCAAGCTGGCGTTTTTTCCCCTGTCGGCAGCCGGCTACAGGTCGATGGCAAAATTGAGGCTGGTAACGCCCAAGTTGCAGCGTTTGCGCGAGCAACATGGAAACGACCGCCAGCGCATGCACGAAGCGATGATGCAATTCTACAAGACTGAAAAAATCAACCCAATGGGCGGTTGTCTGCCAATTTTAGTCCAGATACCGGTATTCATTTCGCTTTACTGGGTGCTGCTTGCCAGCGTGGAGCTGCGCTACGCGCCATTGGCGCTATGGATAGAAGACCTGTCTTCGCCCGATCCGTTCTACGTTTTACCGGTCCTCATGGGCATTTCCATGTTCCTACAGTCCAGGCTCAGTCCTCCCGCGGCGGACCCGATCCAGGCCAAGATAATGCAGATCATGCCATTCGCCTTCAGCGTTTTCTTTTTCTTTTTTCCAGCAGGACTGGTGCTGTATTCCCTGGTCAACAATGTGTTGTCCATCGCCCAGCAATGGCAGATCACCCGCATGATTGAAAGCGCCGCGAGCGCAATGCCATTAAGCAAAAAGAGATGAACCTGCCGGAACCTTCCCGAGCTTTCTTGCCTGCATGGTTTGGCTCAGCGGTACGAAGCACTCTCCGAACGCGCTTTCAGGCTCGCTCCCAAGGTCTCTGAGCAAACCTTGGGGTTTCTCTCGAAGGGTTGTGGACCCTTCAGGAATGACTCATCAGGTTAATTCGTTCAGATAACAGGCTTTGCTCTTCGACGGTTATCGCACAATCGTCCTCTAATGGAAAACTCTGACACCATTGCCGCCATCGCCACCCCTACAGGGCGAGGCGGCATCGGCATTGTGCGTATTTCGGGCAGTAACACCGAGTCCATCGCGCTGAAACTCATAGGCAATATTCCGAAACCGCGCTATGCCAGCCTGAGCAGATTCCTGGATGAAAATGGGGAGGTCATCGACCAGGGAATCGCGCTCTATTTTCCGGCTCCTCATTCATATACCGGTGAAGATGTGCTGGAATTGCAAGGTCATGGGGGACCTGCGGTCATGAGTCTACTGTTGTCCAACTGTGTTTCAGCGGGCGCACGGTTGGCGCAGCCCGGTGAATTTACCCTGCGCGCCTTTCTCAATGACAAGCTCGATCTGGCTCAGGCTGAAAGCGTGGCGGATATTATCGATGCCAGTACCCATGAAGCCGCGCGCTGCGCCATGCGCTCGCTGCAAGGAGAATTTTCCGCTGCTATACACGCGTTGGTGCAAGCGCTTACTGACCTGCGCATGCTCGTCGAAGCGTTGCTCGACTTTCCCGAGGAGGACCTGGATGTCACATGGCACGCCGACATTGGAGGCAGGCTGAAAAATATCCAGACCCGCCTGGAGCGAGTGTTCTCATCGGCCCGGCAGGGAAGCCTTCTCCAGGAAGGCCTTTGGGTCGTGCTTATCGGAAAGCCCAACGTGGGCAAGTCCAGCCTTTTGAATCAACTGGCAGGCGAAGAGGCTGCGATCGTCACCGAGATACCAGGCACCACCCGTGACACCGTGTTGCGTCCGATTGCGATAGAAGGCGTTCCTCTGCATCTGCTGGATACTGCGGGATTGCGGGAAACCGACGATCTCGTCGAGAAGATCGGCATTGCCCGAACGCGCTCCGCCATCGAAAAAGCAGGTTTGGCGCTGTTGCTGATGGATAGCCGGGAGGGCATCACGCCTGAAGATCAGGTAATACTCGATAGCCTCCCCCCTGAGTTGCCGCGCATTTGCGTATATAACAAAATCGACCTGCTCGGGAGGTCGCCGCAAATCGCAAGTCAGCCCAATGCCGGAGGTAAAGGGGATATTTATCTATCCGCCAGGACGGGAGCAGGCATTGAATCGTTGCGTCGGATGATTCTTGATATGGCCGGGTGGAATCCGCACATGGGTGAAGGCGTATTCATGGCGCGCCGTCGCCATCTGGTTGCGTTAACTGAAACTGACGGGCATTTGAAATGTGCGGCCCATCTGGCTGGATGCGGGAGTTATGGAGATCAACTGGAGCTGCTGGCGGAAGAGCTGAGGCTTGCGCAACGCTCGCTATCAGCCATCACCGGCGAGTTCACCGCGGACGACTTGCTGGGGGAGATATTTTCACGTTTCTGCATCGGCAAGTAACTCTCTGCTGGCAGGCAGTTCCCCGTTTTTCCCCGCATCTTTCGTGGTTGGTTCTGCGCCACGACGTGGACGCTCCTATACCGGTGACCTTGTGTTTCACGTGAAACACCGCAGGGAAAATGGCTGTGCCGGCTTGTTACCAGCGGGCAGGAACGAGGCCCGTTTCCATAATATCGTCTTTTGCCGTAGAATCCTTCTCTTTGATCGCTTCAAACCTGAATGCATTCCGCTGAAAACTTCGATGTGATTGTGATTGGAGGCGGTCATGCCGGTACCGAGGCTGCGCTTGCCGCTGCGCGCATGGGCCGGAAAACGCTGCTGCTTTCCCACAACCTTGAAACGCTGGGGCAGATGTCGTGCAACCCTTCGATAGGAGGCATTGGAAAAGGCCACCTGGTAAAAGAAGTGGATGCACTGGGTGGCGCCATGGCGGCGGCCGCCGACGAGGCGGGAATACAATTCCGCATTCTCAACTCAAGCAAGGGGCCCGCGGTGCGTGCCACGCGCGCGCAGGCGGACCGCCTGCTCTATCGCCAGGCAATCCGCGGGCGCCTGGAGAATCAGCCCAACCTTTTGCTGTTCCAGCAGGCGGTGGATGATCTTACACTCGAGGGCGGACGTGTAACCGGTGTCATGACCCAGTTGGGGATCAGATTTTCTGCGCGGGCAGTGGTGCTGACTGCCGGAACCTTTCTTGGAGGCTTGGCGCATGTCGGATCAGCCAACTTTCAGGCGGGACGCGCCGGGGATCCGCCGTCCATCACGCTCGCGCAGCGTTTACGCGAATTGAAGCTGCCCGTTGGACGATTGAAGACAGGGACACCGCCGCGCGTGGATGGCCGCAGCATCGACTACTCCATGATGATCGAGCAACCTGGCGATGACCCAGCCCCGATCTTTTCCTTTATGGGAAATATCCATCAGCATCCGCGTCAGTTGCCATGCTGGATCACCCACACCAACAACCGTACTCACGATATCATCCGCGGCGGCCTGGACCGCTCGCCTCTATTCACCGGCGCGATCGAAGGCATAGGCCCGCGTTATTGTCCATCCATTGAAGACAAGGTGGTGCGGTTTTCGGCAAAGGAAGCGCACCAGATTTTTCTGGAGCCGGAGGGGCTCAACACCCACGAGGTATATCCGAACGGAATCTCCACCAGTCTGCCGTTCGACATGCAGATTGAACTGGTGCGATCCATAAAGGGGCTCGAAAACGCGCATATCACCCGGCCCGGCTACGCTATCGAATACGACTACTTCGATCCGCGCGCGCTGAAAAATTCGCTTGAGACCAAATCCATCGACGGATTGTTTTTTGCCGGACAGATCAATGGTACCACCGGATATGAAGAGGCCGCGGCGCAAGGATTGCTTGCCGGCATCAATGCCGCGCTCCAGGCGCAAGGGCGGGAGCCTTGGTGTCCGCGCCGCGATGAGGCTTATCTGGGTGTCCTCGTGGATGACCTCATCACTCGGGGGGTGAGCGAGCCTTATCGCATGTTTACCAGCCGGGCAGAGTACCGGCTGCAATTGCGCGAGGACAATGCTGATTTGCGCCTGACTGAAACAGGACGCGGTATAGGCGTGGTCGATGATGCGCGCTGGGCTGCGTTCGATGCCAAGCGCGAGGCTATCATCCGCGAGCGGGATAGATTGAAAGCCGTTTGGCTGAGCCCAGGAGCAAATGCCCTGGCCGAGACAGATGTGTTGCGCGTGCTGGGTAAAACCATCGAGCGCGATTATTCGCTGTATGAGTTGCTGCGCCGTCCGGATGTATCCTATCGAAACCTGATGACTCTGCCCGGCGCGGGAGAAGCCGTTACCGATCCTTTGGTCGCGGAGCAGGTTGAAATTCAGGCTAAGTACCACGGATACATCGAACGGCAGAAAGATGAAGTCGCGCGCAATGCCCGTTACGAGGAAATCCGCTTGCCGCAGAATCTGGATTACCGGACCGTGCGCGGTCTTTCCAGCGAAGTACAGCAAAAATTGAACCAGTTCAAGCCCGAAACAGCAGGGCAGGCGGCGCGAATCTCCGGCATAACCCCGGCCGCCATCTCCTTGTTGCTGGTGCATGTGAAACGCGGCTTTTCGCATCCAGAAAAAAAGCAGAGCGCGTGAGCCTGGTGTCGCGTCTCGCCGACGGAATCGGCGCCCTCGGATTCACAATTCCGCAGGAAACCCAAAGCCACTTGTTGCAATACCTCGCGCTCATTCAAAAGTGGAACCACGTGCACAATCTCACCGCCATACGCGAGCCTGAAACGATGCTGGTCCGGCATCTGCTCGATAGCCTGGCGGTTCTGCCGCACATTACCGGAGAACGTATTGCCGATGTCGGCAGCGGCGCCGGCTTGCCGGGCATTCCACTGGCTCTGGTCCGGCCTGAATGGCATGTGGCATTAGTGGAAAGCAATCATAAGAAGGCCATATTTTTGCAACAGGCGCGGATTGAGTTGAAGCTGAAAAATGTCGAGGTGGTGGCCGGGCGAGTGGAAAATTTCAGTTCGGCGGAGGGATTCGATATCATCATTTCGCGGGCATTTTCCGATCTGGCGGATTTCGTCAAGCTGGCGGGGCATTTATGCAGGCACGGAGATGGCGGAGGCAGGCTCGTGGCGATGAAAGGCATCTATCCTCATGAGGAATTGGCGCAGTTGAAGTCGGAGTTGAATCCACAGTTCACGGTGGAAAAAATATTGCCGATTGCGATCCCCGGCCTCGAGGCGAAGCGCCATTTGATCATGATTAAGCGATATGGGTGAAAGGCTCTGTTACCGGCCCAAGGAACCTGAGGAGCTTGAGAACAGTCAGCCGCGCGGACGGGAATCTGCCGGCCGACCTGTGCGTTATTCGCTCATCCGGGTTCGCGCGGGAACCCGTTCGGAGGCAGCGCGGTGGTAAAAATTCTGGCAATAACCAACCAGAAAGGCGGGGTCGGAAAGACAACTACCAGTATCAACCTGGCGGCAAGCCTGGCAGCCGCCAGGCGCCGTGTGCTATTGATTGATCTCGACCCGCAGGGAAACGCCACCATGGGAAGCGGCGTGGACAAGCGTAATCTACAACAGACAGTCTACCAGGTATTACTTGGCAGCCGAAGAATCACCGACGTACGCATCACCTCCACCAACGGTAAATATGATTTAATTCCCGCCAATCGCGACCTGGCGGGCGCTGAAATCGAAATGGTGGATCTGCCACAGCGTGAAACGCGTCTGAAAGATGCGCTGCGCGAGATTGAAGATGAATACGACTTTGTTCTCATCGATTGTCCTCCCGCGCTCAACTTGCTCACGCTCAACGGCTTATGCGCAGCCCATGCGGTAATGATTCCTATGCAATGCGAATATTATGCGCTTGAGGGATTGAGCGATCTGGTCAATACCGTAAAAAAAGTGCGCACCAATCTCAATCCGGCGCTGGAGATCGAGGGTTTGCTGCGTACCATGTTTGACCCGCGCAATATATTGGCGCAACAGGTATCCGACCAGCTGCAGCAGCACTTTGGCGACAAACTTTACCGGACGGTGATCCCGCGCAACGTACGCCTCGCCGAAGCGCCGAGCTTCGGCACCCCGGCGCTGTATCACGACAAATTATCGAAAGGTACCCAGGCTTATCTGGCGCTGGCAGGAGAAATGCTGAACAGGCATGGTCCAGGTATCGCAACGGTTCAACAGGATTTCGAACAGAAGCTGGAAACATAGAGCGGCCGAAGCGGAATAAGAGGAAATTATGAAAGTGAAGGGATTGGGACGAGGACTGGATGCCTTGCTGGCGGGTAACCAGGAGAGCGCCAAGCTTGAGGAACCGCTTCAGAATCTGTCAGTGTCAATACTGCAACCGGGCAAATATCAACCGCGCACCCGCATGGATAAGGAATCCCTGGCGGAACTCGCTGAATCCGTGAAATCACAGGGAATAATGCAACCGATCCTGGTGCGGCCTGTGCACGGCGGACGTTACGAAATCATAGCCGGGGAGCGCCGCTGGCGCGCAGCTCAACTTGCAGGACTCGCGGAAGTGCCTGCGCTCATCCGCGAGGTACCGGATGAGGCTGCGTTGGCGATGTCCCTGATCGAGAATATCCAACGCGAGAATTTGAATCCTCTTGAGGAAGCCCAAGGGATTCAAAGACTTATAAAGGAGTTTGGCATGACTCATCAGGCGGCAAGCCAGGCTTTGGGCAGCTCGCGCAGCACTGTGTCCAACCTTCTGCGATTGCTTAATCTCCCGGCGCCGGTGCAGGATTTGTTGATGCAGGGAAAGATCGACATGGGCCACAGCCGGGCGTTGCTCTCACTCCCCGCGGCCAAGCAAATAGAAACCGCGAATCTGATTGCGCACAAGCAACTTTCGGTAAGAGAGACTGAAAGGCTGGTGCACCATATCGAGCGGCCAGCATTAAAAAAGCAGCCCAAACAAGACCGGGATTTGCTGCGCTTGCAGGAAAATATCTCAGCCAAGCTCGGGGCTCAGGTGACCATAAAATCAGGAAAAAGCGGCAAGGGAAGTATCGTGATTCATTACCACAGCCTTGAGCAACTGGATGGAATTCTGTCCCGCTGGTAAGGCGCAGTCGTAAAGGCGCCGATAAAGGAACTGATGACGCCGGCAGCTGTTGCTTGCTCCAATGTAAACCGCTTGACTTGGTTGATCTTCGCGGATAGTCTTTACAGGGTTGTGGGTATGTAACGTATCCGTAATAGTATTGGCAACAGTGTCTTGTATTTACAACAGTTTTGTACGCATGAATAGCAGGACAGCGGCAGCGGTTTGCTGGTTGCCGGGTAGTCGATATGGGTAAGAAAGATATGGGTAAGAGCCAATGCTTCGCGGGAAGTTCAAACGGAAGCGTTGGAAGCTTCGAGAAGTTTGGAAGCTGTGAGAAATTTTGAAATTGGCATCAGGTTCAGGGAGCCAAGAAGTACAAGAATCAGGAATCAAGGAATCGGTACAAGGAGTAGAGAGAC
>CAVUXR010000023.1:0-40969 GCA_963745455.1 uncultured beta proteobacterium | reverse complement strand
CTGGTCGCTTATGTGGTGACGGATAAGCCCCCTCCTGTGAGCGAGTGGCGGCAATTTTTTGCAAGCACGGCTCCCGGACTACATGGTGCCTTCGGCATTCGTAACGCTAGCGGCCTTGCCGCTGACCGCCAACGGCAAGGTCGACCGATCGGCCTTGCCTACCGCGATAACACGGGAGACCGCGGCGGTGGCGCCGCGCACTGAAGACGAGCACGGGCTGGCGGATATATTTGCCGAGGTGCTGCACCTTCCCAGATCGGCATCCACGATAACTTCTTCGAACTGGGCGGTCATTCGCTGCTCGCTACGCAGGCGGTTATCGCGAATCCGCGATATTATGCATGTGGTCGGTCCCACTGCATGTTTTCTTTGAGGCGCCACCGTGGCCGAGCTTGCGCCGCGGCTGGGACCCCGCTTCGGCGCCGCAGCCGATCCGCGCCGCAATGGAAATGGGGCCGATTCCCTTTCTTACTCCCCTTCCTATCCCCTTGCCCTTCCACTTTCCTTTGCCCAGCAGCGTCTATGGTTTCTCGATCAGCTTTATCCGCAAAGCGCTGTGTACAACCTTCGCAACCCTCTTCCTTTTACGAGCCGCTGGATGCGGCAATCCTCCAAAAAAGTCTGGCCGAAATCGCGCGACGGCATGAAGTCCTGCGCACCACTTTCGATGCCATCGACGGGCAAGGCGTCCAGATCATTGCATCGCCTTCATCGCCTGCACTGACCGTCATCGATTTGCGCCATCAGCCAGAGGGCGAGGCCCAGGCAGATAACGGAGCAAACGACGAGACGAAACAATACGCCGAATCAACGGGACAACCGATCAGGCAATCAATGAAACAGCAAACAGAAATAATCAAGGCAGATGCCAGTACGCCGTTCGATCTCGCGCGCGGCCGCTCCTTCGGGCGACGCTGCTACGCATCAGTGATTCAGATCAAATCCTGGTGCTGACCATGCATCATATCGTTGCGGACGGATGGTCCATCAGCATACTCAAGCGCGAACTCAAAGCCCTTACTAGCTGCCATACTCGGATGGCCGGCCTTCGCCATTGCCGGAATTGCCGATCCAGTATGCCGACTTCGCCTGCTGGCAACGTAGTGTCCTGCAAGGGGACCAGCTGGATGGTCTGTTCGCCTACTGGCAGAAGCAACTGGAGGATGCTCCGGCGCAGCTTGCCCTGCCTGCCGACCGGCCGCACCCGGCGGTACAGACCTTCCGCGGCGCTTCCCTGTCAGCACCCCTGCCCGGCAGGTTGACGGCAAGGCTGCGAGCGCTTTCACAACGGCAAGGCGCGACCTTGTTCATGACGCTTCTGGCCGCCTTTGGCGCGCTGTTGTCGCGCTACAGCGGACAGTCCGACCTGGTGATCGGTACTCCCATTGCCAATCGCACCCGCAGCGAACTGGAAGGATTGATCGGTTTTTTCGTCAATACGCTCGCCTTGCGCCTCGACCTTTCAGGCGATCCATCATTTACTACACTACTCGAGCGCGTGCGCACGGTGGCAACCGAGGCGTACGCGCATCAGGACCTGCCCTTCGAGATGCTGGTGGCCAGGCTCGCCCCGGAACGCCATCTGAGCCAGGCCCCGCTCTTCCAGGTGATGTTCGCGCTGGAAAATCTTCCCGGAAGCTCTCCCCAATGAAACTTTCCCCAAGGAAATTCTCCCTGAAAATCTTTCGGGCCAAACGCCACCGCCTCCGGGCAATATCGCTCCTGGCGCCATCGTCGAAACACTGGGGCGGCAAAGTTCGATCTTACCCTCGCAATTGCCGAGCTCGATGATGGGGTGGTGACGGCGACCTTCGAATATGCCACAGATCTTTTTGATTCGATGACCATTCGGCGAATGCTCGGCCATTTCCTGATGCTGCTCGAAGGCGTCGTCGCCAAGGCGGAGCAGCGGCTATCGGAGTTGCCCCTGCTTTCCTCGGCCGAACGGCAGCAACTTCTTATTGAATGGAACGCTACCGCTGCCGCTTTTCCCGCGATCGTTGCATCCATACCCTGTTCCAGATTCAGGCGAGGCGAACGCCGGACGCGGTGGCTCTTGAACGGATAATGAACGGCTCACCTATGCGCAACTGAACCATCAGGCGGATAAGCTCGTCACACGTTTGCACCGCATAGAGCCGGACACACCCATAGGATTGCTGACTGATCGCGGCATCGGATTGGCCGTAGGTGCTCTCGGCATCTTGAAGGCCGGCGGTGCGTACGTTCCCATCGATTCCACATTCCCCGAGGAACGGATCGCATTCATCCTTTCTGACACCGGTGCACCTGCGGTGGTCACCCGCGAAGCGTTCAGGGAGCGTCTCGCCGGTTACAACGGGCGCATCATTACCATTGATTCCGACGGAAAGAAGGAAAATGATGGGGAAAATGCTGACCTTGCGGTGAACACGAAGGTCATGCCGGAAAATCTCGCATACATCGTCTACACCTCGGGCTCGACCGGAGTACCAAAGGGCGTCATGGTCCCGCACCGGGCGCTGGTAACCATGCCGCGGCGGTATCGGCTTCCTATGCGCTTTGCACAACGGATCGCGTGCTCCAGCTCGCCTCTCCCGCATTCGATGTAGCGGCGGAGGAGATTTTCCCTTCCTGGTTGTGCGGAGCCACTGTCGTGGTATGGCCCGAGATTGGCCCTCCGGTATTTTCAGACCTGCTGGACTTCGTCGAAAGCCGCCGCCTCAGTGTTTTAAATCTGCCGGCCACGTACTGGCACGGATGGGTGGAAGAACTTGCGAACTTGCGAATGCCCGAAAGCCTGAGGCTCGTGATAGTCGGCAGCGAACCGATGATTCCGGCGCGATTGGCCGAGTGGCAACGGCGGACGAACGGGAGGGTTGCCCTGATCAATGCCTACGGACCCTTCCGAGACCACGATCACGGCCACCCTCTGCAGGCTTTCTCCCTCGACAATTCCGACAATTCCGGCAATTCCGGCAAACGGTACCTTGCCCGCCTCCTGGACGGTCTGCCCGCTCTCGAACCGAGCCTGGCCCCTGACACCTCCATCTATCAGTCCCTCGGTCTGTCAGTACCTCTGTCAGTACCCATTGGCCGGCCGATTGCCAATACTGAGGTCTATGTGCTGGACGACCGGCTTCAACCCGTGCCCATCGGCGTGCCAGGAGAACTCTATATCGGCGGCGAAGGACTTGCCCGGGGCTACCTCCACCAACCGGCCCTCACCGCCGAGCGATTCATCCCCCATCCGTTCCGTTCAGGAGCACGCCTGTACCGGACAGGAGATTGGGTACGCTATTTCCCGACGCCAACCTGGAATTTATCGGGCGGCGTGATCAGCAGGTCAAGGTGCGCGGATTCCGCGTCGAACTGGGTGAAGTCGAGGCAGCGCTGCGCGGATATCCGGGCGTTCGCGAGGCGGTGGCGACGGTACGCGAAGACATGCCCGGTGACAAGCGTCTGGTCGCTTATGTGGTGACGGATAAGCCACCTCCTGTGAGCGAGTGGCGGCATTTTTTGCAAGCACGGCTCCCGGACTACATGGTGCCTTCGGCATTCGTCACGCTAGCGGCCTTGCCGCTGACCGCCAATGGCAAGGTCGACCGATCGGCCCTGCCCATCCCCGCGGTAACAAGGGAGACTGCGGCGGTGGCGCCGCGCACTGAAGACGAGCGCCGGCTGGCGGATATATTTGCCGAGGTGCTTCACCTTCCCCAGGTCGGCATCCACGATAACTTCTTCGAACTGGGCGGCGACTCGATCCTGGCAATCCAGATCGTCGCCCGGGCGCGCGCTCAAGGGCTGCGCTTCACTCCCCGCCAGCTTTTCGAGCAGCCGACCATTGCCGGATTGCTGGCGTTAGCGGACGCCACCATAGTTACGGCGGAACAGGGAGCGGTCACAGGGACCGCGCCGCTTACCCCGATCCAGCACTGGTTCTTCGAACAGAATCTGGTTGATCCGCAGCATTACAACCAGACGGTACTATTGACGGTTTCGCCTGATATCGATGATGACTGCTGGATACGCGTTTTTAACCAGCTTCTGGCCCATCACGACGCACTGCGGCTACGCTTTTTCCGCACTGACGATGGGTGGATGCAGACACTCGCGGATCCGGGTGGGGAAATACCATTTGCCCGCATCGACCTATCCGGGGTTGAACCCTCGCAACGGGCGGCCGCGGTAGCGGAACGGGCGGCGCAGGCACAGGCGAGCCTCAATCTTACCCGCGGTCCGCTGCTACGCGCCGTGCTGTTCGACTTCGGCTCTGCGGAAAACCCAAAGTTACTGATCGTGATCCATCATCTGGCTGTGGATGGCGTTTCCTGGCGCATCCTGCTGGAAGACCTGGATACCCTTTGTGCCCAACTGCACAAATCGGACCAGCCGGCGCGCCTGCCGCCAAAAACGACTGCTTTCACAACCTGGGCGGAGAAGCTGGCAAGGTACGCAAATTCGGCAAATCCAGCCAACTCGGCCAACTCTGCGATTCTTCATGAAGAGGCGCAGTACTGGCTTGCGGCGTTGCCCACACAGGCATCACCTCTACCGATGGATTCATCAGCCGCCCCCGGAGGCCAACACGGCCGGATCGAGCCGCACGGTTGTGGTGTCCCTCAGCACAGAAGAAACCGCGCGCCTGCTGAGGGATATTGCACGGACCCATCAAATCCGCATTGATGAAATGCTATTGACCGCGATGGCGCTTGCATTTGGCGCGATGGACGGGAGTTTGCATGCTGCTGGTCGATCTTGAAGGCCACGGCAGGGAAGCGCTGTTTGATGACGTGGATTTGTCGAGGACGGTGGGCTGGTTTACAACCATCTTTCCAGTGGTTCTCGACGTCAGCGATTGCACCGCTCCTGCCACGCCTGACGCCGGCGCTGCGGCGTGTCAAGCAACGGCTGCGCGCGATTCCCCGCCGCGGCATGGGTTATGGCCTCCTGAGGTATATAAGCAGGGGAGAGACCGGAGAGTTGCTGCGAGGCGCTTCCCCAGCCACAGGTAAGCTTCAATTATCTCGGACAATTCGAGTATTCCGCCGACCCGGCTGCCGGCCAGAGATCTGCGCGGACCGGCTTTCAGCGAGCACAGCAGGCGGCGCTATCTTATCGATGTCAACGGAGGTGTTTTCGCGGGTCAGTTGAATTTATCCTGGATCTACAGCGAGGCGATCCACCGCCGCGCGACCATCGAATTACTGGCGTCAACATTTATCGATGAGCTGCGCAAACTCATCATGCATTGCCTGTCCTTCAGAATGGAAGGATTGGCGCCGATGGATTTTCCCCTGGCCAATCTTGATCGGCCTCAGCTCGACGGGCTCTTGCAGCGACAATCCTGATCTCGAGGATATTTATCCCCTATCACCGATGCAGGAGGGGATGCTGTTCCATACGCTCCTCGATCCGGATTCGGGCGTCTATGTCGAGCAGCTTCACCACTCCTTTGCCAACGATGTGGACATTGAAGCGTTTGAGGAAAGCTGGCGGCGCGTAGTGGCACGGCATCCAGTGCTGCGGACAACCTTTCACTGGCAGGGCCTCGACATGCCGGTGCAAGTCGTTCACCGCGAAGTGCGACTGGAATGGATACATGAGGACTGGCGCGGACTATTAACGACGGATCGGATGGATTGCAAACCGGATCAGGAAATAGATCGGGAATTAGACCATCGCCTCGACGAGTATCTGGATGCCGACAGGCGGCGAGGCTTCGATCTTTCAAAAGCACCGCCGATGCGCATTGCACTGATCCACACTGGCGGCAACCGGTTTGAATTCATCTGGAGTCATCACCATGCGCTTCTCGACGGATGGAGTGTCCCGATTCTCTTTTCGGAGATCGGAAATTTTTATGAAGCTATCCGGCAGGGTTTGCAATATGAGCCGCCTCCACCGCGTCCCTATCGGGAATACATTGCCTGGTTGCAGGAGCAGGACCGGGACGCGGCCCGAGATTACTGGAAGCGAGTACTGCAGGGCTTCACGACTGCGACCCCGCTGACAGTGGATCGACCTCATAAGGGAGCAGAGGGACACGGCGAAAGGCACGCACTGTTATCAGCCGAATCGACAGTCGCTCTGGAATCCTTTGCACGCGCAAACCGGATTACGCTCAATACCCTGGTTCAGGCCGCCTGGGCGCTGCTCCTGAGCCGTTACAGCGGAGAGACCGACGTCGTTTTCGGCGTCATTGTTTCCGGTCGACCTGAAGCGCTTCCCGGAGTCGAGTCGATGCTGGGGCTTTTCATCAATGCATTGCCGCTGCGCGTGTCCCTCACGAAAACGGATATGCTGGCTGACTGGTTAAAGAACCTGCAGCGCCGCCAGCTCGAAGACAGGGAATATGGATACAGTTCACTCGCTGAAATCCAGCACTTGAGCGACATTCCCGCGGGCCTGCCGCTTTTTGAAAGCCTACTGGTTTTTCAAAATTATCCTCAGAGGGAGCTGCCCGCAGAGGAAAGGAAAAATCATGCCCACAGCTCGACCCGGGCTGTCGAGCGCACCAGCTATCCTTTGACAGCTATCGCGGCGCCCGGCGAAGAACTCCTGCTCAGGCTTCTGTATGACCGGGCATGTTTTGACGATGCCACAATCATGCGTGCGCTCGATCATTGGCGCACCCTGCTGGAAGCAATGATAGCGAATCCGGCGGGACCGCCCCTGAAACTTGGCGATCTTTCATTGCTGACGGCGGCGGAGCGGCAGCAGCTTGCTGACTGGAACCGCAACCAGATGGAATATCCGCGCGATCATTGCATCCATGGGCTTTTTCTGGAACAGGTAGCGCGTACGCCTGATGCAATCGCCATCATTGCCGGTGATAGCCGGCTTACCTATCGCGAAATCGAGGATCGCGCCGATCTGCTTGCCCGCGACCTGGGCCGTCTCGGCATAGCTGCCGATACGCCTGTTGCCCTCTGCATCGAGCGCTCGCCGGAGATGGTGATTGGCCTACTTGGCATTCTTATGGCCGGGGGCGCTTGCGTGCCGCTTGATCCCGCATATCCGGATGAGCGATTGGCATTTATGCTGCGAGACAGCGGTGCTCCGCTCCTGCTCACCCGGCGGGGATTGCTTGAGCGGCTGCCAGCTGAATCTGTGCAATTTGCCGCTGTGTATGGACGAGCCTCTGGCGGTGCTATCCGAGGATGCATTAGACCTTTCGATGGATCTCCGTAAGTTGCCGGATCTCGCAGAGCCTGGCCTATATCATCTACACCTCGGGTTCGACCGGCAAACCAAAAGGTGTAGCAATGCCGCATCGGACCCTGGTTAACCTGATTAGTTGGCAGCAACGGGAGCTGGGTCCCGGAGGCAGGACCCTGCAATTTGCCCCCTTGAGCTTTGATGTCTCATTCCAGGAGATTTTCTCGACGCTTTGCGCGGGCGGGACGCTGGTCCTGGTTCCGAAAAAATTACGGCAGGACCCTGTGGGATTGTGGCGGTTCATCCGCTTGCAGAAAATACAGCGACTGTATCTTCCCTTTGTTGCGCTACAGCAACTGGCGGAAACGGCCTCGGGCATGCGACCGCTTCCAACAGGGTTGCGGGAAATCATCACCGCCGGCGAGCAGCTACAGGTCACTCCCCATATCCGCAATCTGTTCAAAAGCCTCCGCGGCTGCCAGTTGCATAATCATTACGGCCCATCGGAAACTCATGTCGTGACCGCTTTCACGCTCACAGGCTCACCTGAGGACTGGGGGCTTCTGCCCCCTATTGGCCGCCCGATTGCCAATACTTCCATCCATCTGCTTGATGCCGCGCTAAGCCCGGTGCCGGTCGGAGTGCCGGGCGAGATGTATATTGGCGGGGATAATCTGGCGCGGGGCTATCTTAACCGCCCGGAGCTTACCGCAGAAAAATTCGTTGTTGGTCCTGGCTATCCGGAAGCGCGCCTTTATCGAACGGGCGATCTTGCCCGTTATCTTCCCGACGGCAATATCGAATTTCTCGGTCGCCTCGACAGCCAGGTAAAAATCCGGGGGTTTCGCGTTGAGCCAGGCGAGGTGGAGGCGGCACTGGCTGCTCATCCGGCCTTGCGCGAGGCCGCTGTCGTGGCGCGGGAAGATTACCCGGGTGACCGTCGTCTCGTCGCATACGCGGTAGCCCGAACGGAAACACGGCCGACAGCCGGCGAACTCCGCCGATTTCTACAAGGGCATCTGCCGGAGTACCTGGTGCCAGCGGCGTTTGTTTTTCTCGACCGGCTGCCCACCACGCCGAGTGGCAAAATGGACCGGCGTGCGCTGCCGAAACCGGATGGTACTCGCCCCGACCTCGGGCGAATTCCTATCGGACCACGTACGGAGGCAGAAGTGCGAATTGCACGGATCTGGGCAGAGATTCTCGGGCTCGACGCTGTCGGGATCGAGGACAACTTCTTTGAACTGGGCGGCCACTCGCTGCTGGCGACGCGAATGATCTCGCGGATTCGCGATGCTTTTGGAATGGAAGTCCCGCTACGCACCCTGTTCGAATCACCTACAGTGGCCGGTCTTGCCGGTGAAATTACCAAAGCCGGCCAACAGACAGGAACGATAATCCTGGAAACAGGCGGCGAGACAAGCCAGGATGCAGGCCCTGGGGTAAAACATGGGGCGGGCAGTGAAACAGATCAGGAAGCAGCCAATGAAACAAGTCATGAGGGCATAGCTACGGCTGAACCTCCTATTCCTGCAGGGCTGAGGATGGACCCCTGCCCACTATCTTTTGCCCAGCAGAGGCTGTGGTTTTTCGAGCAGTTGCATCCGGGCAGTGCGGTTTATCATTTAAGCACCGTATTGACGTTCGACGGCCCGCTGGACAGGCAGGCGCTGGAAGACAGCCTGTCTGCCCTGCTCGACCGCCATGAGGCACTGCGCACCACCTTCTCTGCTGTGGATGGGGTGCCGGTGCAGCTCATCGCCCCAAGCCTGCATATTGATCTGCCGCTGGTGGACGTAAGCCAGCCCGTGGGCCAACTGGGGCTGGCTGCCTGGAGCGTGCCCGTGCCCATCATGCTGCACTCCAGGCCGCCCCCTTCGATCTTGTTCACGGACCCCTGCTGCGCGCGAGCCTGGTGCGCCTCGAGAGCAATTATCACTGGCTGGTGCTGGTGCTGCATCACATCGTCGCCGATGGCTGGTCGCTGGAGATCCTGCACCGCGATCTTCGCGCCCTCTATTCAGGCAGAGTGAATGGCAAACAGCCGGAACTTCCGCCACTGCCGATCCAGTATGCCGACTTCGCCTGCTGGCAGCGGCGCATCCTCCAGGGCGAGCGGCTGAACGGGTTATACGCTTACTGGCAAAGCCAACTGGAGGATGCCCCGGAGCAGCTTGCCCTGCCTTCCGACCGGCCCCGTCCGGCGCAGTCGAGCTATCGCGGCGGGCGCTGCAGTGTGTGGCTCAATGCCTCGCTTACTGCGCGCTTGCGCGAACTTGGGCAAAACCGGAGGGGACAAACCCGGGGCGCCACCCTGTTCATGACACTTCTGGCCGCCTTCGGGGCGCTGTTGTCGCGCTACAGCGGACAGTCCGACCTGGTGATCGGCACACCCATTGCCAACCGCACCCGCAGCGAACTGGAAGGACTGATCGGATTTTTCGTCAATACCCTTGCCCTGCGCCTCGATCTTTCGGGCGATCCGTCCTTTGCGACATTGCTCGAGCGCGTACGCACGGTGGCAACCGAGGCATACGCGCATCAGGATCTGCCCTTCGAGATGCTGGTGGCCAGGCTCGCCCCGGAACGCCATCTGAGCCAGGCACCCATTTTTCAGGTGATGTTCAACCTGCTCAATATCGAGGGACGCCTACCTGACGACAAGATGGATGTGCCAGATGCTGAACCCGATGCAGAAGACGATTTTGACTCCAGCGAAGAGTCAGCAAAATTCGACCTCACCCTCTATGCCAGCGAATATGGCCGAACCATCCGGTTGTATGCGGTATACGCAAGAGATCTTTTTGAACCATCCACGATGAAATCTATGCTCGGCCATTTCACCCATTTTCTGGAAGCGATCGTTACCGACCCTGGCGTACCGCTCTCAAGCCTTCGGCTTACTCCCCAGATACCGTCAGGAAAAAATACTGTTGCGCCCGTCTGCCCTTTTATCGCATTTCCCAAGGAAGCGATCGAACAATCGATAGGAAGCCGTTTCCGCGAGCAGGCAGCGCGTTATCCCGACAATATCGCTGTCAGGACAAAAAACGAGCAGTGGACTTATGCACAATTGGAAGAGCTTTCCAATCGGGTCGCCAACGCGCTCCTCACCCTGCGCGGAAATGGCGAGGAACGGATCGCCCTGTTTTTTCGCCATGGCGCATCCATGATCGCCGCGATGCTCGGGGTGCTGAAGGCAGGCAAAACTTATGTCCCGCTTGACCCCGCCCATCCTCTCTCCACGGATTGAGAGGCTTATAGCCGATTCCACACCAGCCGCCGTCCTGACGGAAACTGATGACTTTTTCACGACGCAGGCACAGGTGATCAAATTTGTCGAGAGCGAGCGCTTTGATGCGAATCCGCCGCCAGCCGTCTCACCTGATGCCATCGCCTATATCCTCTACACCTCAGGATCGACAGGAGAGCCGAAAGGTGTCGCGCAGACTCATCGCAATGTCCTCGCCCAAGTACGGAATTATAGTAACAACCTTCATTTGCATGCCGACGATCGACTGACCTTTGTCTCTTCGTACAGCGTCGATGCGGCTGTTCAGGATATCTTCGGCGCCCTGCTTAACGGTGCCGCGGTTTATCCGGTTTCTGTGCGGGAGCATGGCATCGAGGCGCTCATCGACTGCCTCGTAGAGCAAGAGATTACGGTTTTTCATTCCGCACCAACCATATTTCGCCATCTTGCCAATGCACTGACGGGAATGGAGCGTCTAGAGAAAATCCGCCTTGTCGTTCTCGGGGGAGAAGCGGTGTACCGCGGCGATGTTGATTTTTTTTGCGCGCACTTCCCCCCGGATTGCCTGCTGGTCAATGGTTACGGGCTCACGGAGTCGACGCTGGCGCTGCAATACTTCATCGATAGTAAAACGATGCTGGTGCGCGACGCTGTACCCGTCGGTCATCCGGTTGATGATATGGAAGTTCTGCTGCTGGATGATACCGGGCAACTCGCGGATGTCTATTGTTCAGGGGAAATTGTGCTGCGCGGTCCCTTCATCGCCATTGGTTACTGGCGGCAGGGCGGTATCGCAGCGTTTCCCTCCGAGGGCGAAGGGCAGCGCCTTTACCGTACGGGCGACCTTGGAAGAAGGCTTCCGGACGGCGGTATCGAGTTCATCGGGAGGCGGGATTTCCAGGTGAAAATCCGCGGCTACCGTATCGAACCGGCCGAGATTGAAAATCATCTTCTCCAGTTTCCCGGGATAAAACAGGCGGTGGTTATTGCACAGGAATATGCTGGCGAGCATCGGCTGGCCGCCTACCTTTCTATGGGCGCGACGGATTTTTCGAGTTCCGGCCAGCCGCCTGCCGATGACTTGCGCCGTTATCTTGCCCGGCAATTGCCTGATTATATGGTGCCGTCAGTGTTCACCATACTCGAAGAACTGCCCACCACGCCCAGCGGCAAGATCAACCGGCTGGCGCTCCCAGCGCCGGAAATACCGGATGCCGGCCTGGCTTTGCCTCGCGCACCTGCTGAGGCAAAGCTTGCGGAGATCTGGCAGGAAATACTGGGCGTCGAACACATCGGTATGCGCGACAATTTCTTCGCCCTGGGAGGGCATTCCCTTCTGGCAACTCAAGTAATATCGCGGGTACGCGATGAGTTCGGTATCGAGGTTCCGCTACAACAGATCTTTGAAACACCCACTATCGCCGATCTGGCGTCAGTGGTGACGGCAGCGCAAGCGGAGGATATGCCTTTGCCAAAGATCGAGCCACTGCCGCGCTGGCGTCACCGGGCAAAAGTGTCGGCACTTGGGGAACTCGTATTTTCCAAAGAACTGAAGGCCCTGCTGAGTCGCTTCACCGTTCATGACGTGATGCATTTCGAGGAGACAGCACAATGACTGCGATACAGCAAATAGAAAATCCGGAGATAAAGCTCATAGAAGGGGCTGGTGACGAAATCACCCTTCTCATTGAGGACGGCCAGGCTATGCAGGGTTGGGAAAAGGCTTTGATGTGGGAGTCCGGGGAAATTCTGTGCAAATATGGCTCGGAGTTCCTGGAGGTAGGCCTGGGACTGGGCATTTCAGCACTGCATATCGCTGGCAATCCGGCCACCCAACATCATACTGTAATCGAAAAATTTTCCAAGGTAATAGAGCTCTTCCACGAGCGAAATCCATCGCCGCCGCCAGCGCTGGAAATCGTCCAGGCAGATTTTTTCGAATACATACATGGGGTCGAACCGGAAAGCCTCGACGGCATTTTTTTCGATCCTTATCTTGTCCCCGTGACGCTCTGGGATGATGAGGCGTTATGGAACGAAGTCATGCCGGCGGTTACACGCGCTCTGCGGCGAGGAGGCGTCTTCATTCCCTGCTTCTCTACCCGGCCCGTGCTTCGCTGGCAATTCGTCCACCACTTTGATCGCATCGTCGTTGAGCGTCGCTCCTACACCTCATACGCGACCACTGATTATGTCAAAAGCGACACCGGGGATGCATATATCCAATGCTTCATACGAACGCAATAACGGCACGCGGTCCGATGTAGGACTTCCTCTTGCGAATTATGTCAGGGAGATACGCTGCAATATCGTGCTCGTGCCGTATTCACGCAACTCGACTATTTTAGCAGCGCTATTGACGGCGAGGCAGCCCAGCACGTCCTGGACGGGTTCGAAAAGCACTAGCCGCCAAGAGGCCGATGCGGCATCATCCTCGGAATCAGAGAGAATCCGCGGCTCCATCGCCTCTATTCCCTCTATTTCCCCTGCTCCCTCCATTCCCTTCATTCTTTCTTTTCTTGCCTCCAGGCTTATTTCAAAGCTCTCCAGAGACTTGGAAAGCCCCCGGCCAAGCGCCTTGATGTATGCTTCCTTGCATACCCAGAAAGTGAAAAATCGAACATCTCGCTCCTCGGGGTCTGCGGCACGCAGCCATGCCTGCTCACCGGAGCAAAATATGAGGCAACCGAAGCAAGCCCTGCAGAATTACGCACGAGCTCCACGTCCACCCCGAGTTCGGTTCCGTGTGCGACTGCATGGATGATAAAACCGGCGGAATGCGTGACATTGAATTGAACAGGACTGTGAGGATGCTGGAGAAACGGCTTACCGTAGCGATTCTGCTTGAAGCGAATAAGAGCAGGATCAGAACCGGTATATCGTGCCAGCAGGGAGCGAAGAGAACCATGAGCAAGGATGAAGCGGGTACGGTCCGGCTCGAAATGGAATCGGTTTGCCCGGTATTTCTCTTCCTCATCCAGAACGGACAAATGGTTATCGAGCAAAATCCTCGTATCCGTGACTGACATATACCAGAGGTGAACTGTCCCGGACGGTAATTCAAGGGGAAGAGTCATCGCTTCCTCGACAGTAATATCAATAGCATCGGGACGCCCAGCAATGCGGTCAGGACGCCAACCGGCAATTGCTGGGGCGCCCACAACGTTCGGGCCAGGGTATCAGCCAAGGTAAGAAAACTGCCTCCCAATAGCACCGACAAGGGCAGAAGCCAGCGGAAATCATGGACGCCCAACAAGCGGACAGCATGCGGAATAATCAAACCGACAAAACCGATGGCGCCCGCCAGCATCAGTGCCGCGACAGTTGCCAATGAAGCACAAAAGTAGATCGCAAGCTGCAATGGCAGCACCGCCACACCCAGCGTTTTCGCTTTCATCTGGCCCAGGCTGAGAATGTTAAGGCTACCGGAAAAGAAGCATGCTCATAGCCATCACGACGATTAACATCGTCCACGCGGGCAGCGACTTCTTCGGCACGGGAAACGTCCCCCATCAGCCAGAACAGCATACCTTTTATATCGCTGGCGGGCGCTAGAGTCAGAATCAACGTAATCAGTGCAGTACTGCCGGCAGAGAGCACCACGCCCGTCAGAAGCAGGCGGTAAAGATTCCAGTCACCCGTGCGAAAACTCAAGCCGAACACGAGAGCAATTACAGCCAACGCGCCTGCCAGCGACGTGAGATTAACCAGGATGATGCCCCATCCCATCAGCATTGCAAGAGAGCGCACCCACTGCTGCTCCACCGGAAACACCAAGAATATAAGGGTCCGCCAGCGGATTGCGCAACAAAACCTGCAAAAGCGTCCCTGCCAGGGCCAACAGGCCGCCGCAGGCGAATGCGGCCATCACTCGCGGCAGGCGGAGCTGCCAGACAATCTGATGAACGCTGCTATCCGCGGAAGACAGCAGCGCTTGGGCAATCTCCGAAAAAGGAATGTCCACACTGCCAAACAGCAGCCCGGTAAATAGACTGCCAAAGCCAAGCAGAAAGAAGAGAATCAGCAGCGCCGGGCGATGTGCGGAAATCACATTAACGGAGGGAAATCAAAATGTCATGAGTTCCCCGCCCGGCACACTCAGCCCAACCAGCCCGTCCAATTGTAAGTAGCTCACCTGTACAATGATGCACACTTTATCGCAGGCTGATGACAGGCCATGCCTTTTTTTCCGCGTAACCCTTGAGGGTGGCGTCAGGGTCCACCGCCACGGGATGGGTTACTTTGTTGAGCAACGGAATATCATTCAGCGAATCACTATAAAACCAGCTTTCCAGAAACGATAGCCAGGTCAGATTGTGCTCATCCAGCCAGCTTTCCAACCGGGCTATCTTGCCTTCCCTGAAACAGGGAATACCCAAAACTTTACCTGTGAATTCCCCATCCTTCTGCTCCGGCTCAGTGGCGATCAGGTTGTTTATTCCGAGCGTTTGCGCGATAGGTCTTGTGACAAAACTGTTGGTTGCAGTGATGATGACACACAGATCATGAGCGAGCATATGTCCTTTAATTAATTCCCCTGCACCGGGCGCAACCAGTTGCGCAATCCTGTTCTTCATGAATTCGCTGTGCCAGGCATCGAGCTGACTCCGGGAGTGGCGCGACAAAGGCTTCAACTGGAAATCCAGGAACTCGTGTATGTCAAGCGTGCCAGCTTTATACTGCTCATAAAATTCCATATTGCGTGCCTCGTATACTTCACGGTCGAGCACGCGCTTTTCGATCAGGAATTGAGCCCATTCGAAGTCGCTGTCACCGGCAAGGAGCGTGTTGTCGAGATCAAACAGGGCCAATTTCATGACGCGACCTGGAATAATTCACGCACTAGCGGAACAGTAATCCTGCGCTGGTTAGCCAACGAAAAGCCATCAAGCGCATCAAGCGTAGCCATCAATGACGGCAAATCGCGCCTTCCATGCCGCAGCAGATAGTCACATACCTCTTGCGGCAGATCGAGTCCGCGGTCCATGGCATGGCTCTTCATGGCTTTTATTTTTTCCTCGTCACTCAATTCATGAACCTGGTAAACCAAACCCCATCCCAGACGCGTAATGAGATCTACACGCAACTTCAATTGCGCCGGAGCGGCCGGGCCGCTTACCAGAAGAAACGCATGGCCCTCATTACGAATGTGATTATAGAGATTAAACAAGCTGATTTGTGCTTCGGCATCGAGCCGATCCACGTCATCCACTGTCACGCAATCGGCCTCGCTACTGGCGACAAAATCAGTCTCTGAGGCACAAGAGAAGTAGGCCACGTCCATTTTTCGGCGCATGCAAATCCCCGCCACTGCCTGTAGCAGGTGACTTCTGCCGCATCCCGCTCCACCCCATAAATAAACGAAACGCTCCCGTTCCAGTCCTTCAATGATATTACTCAGGGTCTGCAGCAATTCAATGTTGCGCCCCGGCACGAAGTTCGCCAGCGTAGGCGGCGGCGAAGGGGCTATGTCCAGCGGCAGTTGCTTCATGAGGAAAGAAAAGAACCAGAAAAAGAAACAGAGGAGTTGTTATCGCCACATAGATATCCAGAAACTATAACGCTCAAACGAACAACCTGGACATGATCGAGACCCGGAATCAATTGGTCCATGCCTGAACAGTGTTCATGCGTCATTTGCGGTAAAATCGGCTTTTTTGAAAGCGACACTCTATCCGCAACAAGGCGAGAACTCAACTTGACTTCATTCAAAAAGGAAAATTCTGAACCCGCTTCACTTTCCTACCGCGCTGCAGGAGTGGACATCGATGCGGGCGATCGCTTGGTGGAAGCTATCAAGCCTTACGCGAAACGTACAATGCGGCCGGAAGTGCTCGCCGGCATTGGCGGCTTTGGGGCACTGTTCGAGATCTCCAAAAAATACCACAGCCCGGTACTGGTAGCCGGTACCGACGGCGTGGGCACGAAACTGAAACTTGCCTTCCAATCCGGCAAACACGACCGTATCGGCATCGATCTGGTGGCAATGAGTGTGAATGATGTCCTGGTTCAGGGAGCCGAACCGTTATTCTTTCTGGACTATTTCGCCTGCGGCAGGCTGGACGTCGATACTGCCAGCCGGGTAATAAAAGGTATTGCCGAAGGCTGCGAACAAGCGGGCTGTGCTTTGATCGGCGGGGAAACCGCAGAAATGCCCGGCATGTATCCTGAAGGGGAATACGACCTTGCAGGCTTCGCTGTGGGCGTAGTGGAAAAAGACCGTATTATCACCGGCGCAACCATCCATGAAGGCGATGCGGTTCTGGGCCTTGCCTCAAGCGGGGCGCATTCGAACGGTTATTCGCTGATCCGCAAGATTATCGAGAAAAATAATATCGACTTGTCGGCCGACTTCAACGGTGAAACGTTGATAGACGTCATTATGGCCCCGACCCGCATTTATGCAAAACCGCTGCTTGAACTGATGAATCAACTGCCGGTGAAAGGCATGGCACATATCACGGGCGGCGGATTGGTGGAAAATATTCCTCGCATTCTGCCGGACGGGATCTGCGCGATACTGAAAAAAGAAACATGGGATGTGCCTGCGCTTTTTCGATGGCTGCAACAGCAGGGCAATGTGTCCGATAGTGAAATGTATCGCGTGTTCAATTGCGGCATCGGCATGGTGGTAATCGTCGCGCCGGAATTTGCCGATACTGCTTTAGGGTTGTTGCGATCCGCCGGAGAAAAGGCATGGCACATTGGCACAATTCGCCCATGTCCCGCAAATTCAGCGCAAACCGTCATTGAATGAGTAATAGCACGCCAGTCCTCTGGGCCATCTGCTGATATAGTGAAGTCTCTTGTTATTCTCATCTCCGGCCGCGGCAGCAACATGCAAGCGTTGATCGAGGCAAACCTGCCGGCAAGGATAAGCGCAGTCATCAGCAACAGACCTGATGCGCGGGGCCTGGAATTTGCAAAAACGCACGGGATTGAAACCCGAGTAGTAGATCGACGGTCTTACCCGGATCGTCGGGCGTTCGATTCCGCGCTGACGGAGGTAGTTGACGCTTACGAACCGAACTTGATTGCGCTTGCCGGCTTCATGCACATTCTGGAAGTTGGTTTTGTTATGCGCTATCAAGGCAGGCTGATGAATGTCCACCCTTCATTGCTACCTGCTTTTCCCGGCCTCTACTCTCACAGGCAGGCTTTGAAAGAAGGGGTGAAAATACATGGTTGTACGGTGCATTTCGTTACTCCACAGACGGATCGCGGGCCGATAGTTATTCAGGCGGCTGTCCCGGTCCTGCCAGCCGATACCGAGGAAACTCTTGCGGCCCGGGTGCTGCAACAGGAACATCGAATATATCCCGAGGCCGTGCGCTGGTTCATGGAAGATCGGCTGAGGGTTTCCAATAACAGTGTTGATGTGAGCCGGGCCGCCAATTCCGCCCATGCCGCTGACGGCGCTCATGTCGTCAATGTTGGCTCAGTTTTATATTCGCCAGAATTATGATAAGGAATAGATGATGAAAAAATTTATAGTCTTGGTGGGATTAAGCTTCTCTTCCGCCTTTTCCATCTTGCCTGTCTTTGGCGCTGGAGTTCCGTCGCGTGTGGATATCAGCTATTCCATTACATCGGGAGCCCTGGAAGGAGAAGTGAATGATACGCTCGAAATCAAGCAGGAAAATGGCTCGCGCAGCTACAGCATTTACAGCGAGGGCCGCGCCAAAGGCTTGCTGACGCTGACTCAGCCGGACAATGTCGTGCGCGACAGCGAGGGAACGATCACAGCGAAGGGTGTGCTCCGCCCCGCGCGGTTTTCGGATCAGCACGGCAAAAAGTTGCCGAAGATTGCCATTTTCGATTGGAGCAAGAAATCGCTGACTCTTCAGTTCAAAGGCAGGGAAGAACAGAGGCCCTTGCCCGCAGACGCCCAGGACAAGCTAAGCCTCCCGTACAGCTTCATGTTCTCTCCCGTTCCAGCCAAGGTCGTGCAATTGCATGAGACAGATGGCAAGCGCGTCGAGCCGGTACGCTACGCGGTGGGTAAGGAAACATTGGACACCCCGATGGGGAAACTGGAAACCATCGTTCTCACCAAGCAACTGCCCAAGGATGGAAATGGGGATGGAAATGAGGGTGGAAATGGTGGGCGCGACAAGAAAATATGGCTGGCCGTCGATCATCATATGCTGCCGGTACGCATCATTTCTCACGAGAAAATGGGTATTGTGACGGACCAGATGGTCACAAAAATAAGTTACGGAGAGCAGTCGGATAGCCTGAAACAAGGGCGGTTGCAATAACCTCGAACGTCCCACAACAATAGAAGGGAAGCTGGATAAGCCCTTCTTTCCCCGTCTGGCGATTCTTGTGTGGTGGCCTGGGGCTCCCGCTGTCGCTATTCCCTGTTTTGAAAAGCTCTGAATAAGCCGCAGTGAGGCTGAAGCTTGTCAGTCTGATTCAGAATCCTTTACGGTGTAACAATAGATGCGTCTCACCCCTGCTCATCTGGACACGGCAACCGCCGCGCTGCGCGCCGTACTTCCGCTAAAATTTCCCGCTGACTCGATAATACGGAATTTTTTTCGCGAAAACCCGAAGCTCGGTGCAAGCGACCGGGCATTTTGTGCTGAAATCGTATTTGGCATTCTGCGTCACCGGTTTTTTCTTGAGAATGCTGTTCGCAGCCCTACGCCTCGATCCCTGCTGCTGGCTTATCTCGTCAAATTTCATGGTCTGAACCTGCGTGAACTCACGCCGCTTGTGAGTGAGGCTGAAGCTAAATCGCTGGCAGGTATCAAGGCAACGTCCGCGGAATCGCAGCCGCTTGCCATTCAGGCTGAATTTCCCGGCTGGCTGGTGGAAAAGCTCAGTGGTTTCATGACGGAAGGCGAGATACTCGCGCTGGGGCGTTCGATGCAACAATCTGCACCCCTGGATCTGCGCGTGAATACACTGCTGGCGGACCGTAATGATGTGCTTGCGTTGCTTCAAAAGGATGGGATCGAGGGGACCGCGACCTTGTACTCACCCATTGGCATCCGGCTGGCTGGCAAGCCGGCGATTAACCGGCATGAGCTGTTTCTTGCCGGTAAAGTGGAGGTGCAGGACGAAGGCAGCCAACTGCTAGGCTATCTGCTCGCGCCAAAGCGGCGTGACATGGTGGTCGATTTCTGTGCGGGAGCCGGCGGCAAGGCGCTGATGCTAGGCGCAATGATGCATTCGCAGGGACGGATTTATGCTTTTGATAATTCCGAAAAGCGGCTGAACAACCTGAAGCCTCGCCTCAAGCGTTCCGGCTTGTCCAACCTGTTTCCTCAGCTTATCGGAAATGAGAATGACATTAAGGTAAAACGTCTAACCGGAAAGATCGATCGGGTATTGGTAGATGCGCCATGCAGCGGCTTGGGCACGCTACGCCGTAACCCGGATTTGAAATGGCGGCAATCACCACAGAGTATCGATGAGCTCAAGCATAAGCAGAACGGCGATCCTGTCCTCAGCAAGCCATCTGCTCAAGCCCGGCGGGAGGCTGGTTTACGCGACATGTAGCTTCCTTCCGGAAGAGAATCAGGAAATTGTCGAGCATTTTCTGACCGGTCATCCGCAGTTCATGCTGTTGAATTGTTCCGAATTGCTGGCACAACAGAAAATACCCCTCGATACGGGCGTATTCCTGCAACTGTCACCCCACGTACATGGTACAGATGGTTTTTTTGCCGCCGCGCTGGAATTGAAAAGATAAAACGGAGCAGTATCTTGTCCTGGCTCTCTCTCCCGCTTGTGAGAGAGGTCGGGGAGAGGGTCAAAAATGCATACTCGCCCATCGCGCCACTACGTTGCACTCCTTGGCGTGGTAGGCCAAACTATTCCCTCGTCGGCTCGTGATCCATCTGGTTCAGCTCAGCCGCAAACTCGTCTATAAATTAACCTAAATCCGGCAGTTGGACGGGGTGGAGTGTGCGGTTTTTGGGGTGCAGGGCCAGGCGCAACGACGCGGAATGGCTATTCCATTCCAAGGAGTTGCAACGCAGTCATGTGCCACAAAAAGCGTGCAATCTACCCTCGTAGCGAACTCACCAAAAAGGTAAATGTTACGTGTCGCAAAAAGTCTTTGTATATCATGACAAAAACTGAAAAATGAGTGGTCAACTGCCGGATTTAGGATTAAGTGTTCCGCATAGGTTGGTTCAAGATTATTCCTTATGCAACCCAATAACGAATTCCACAGCCTGCTACGAAATCTGATCACTAATGCCCAGGAAATAATTGTTCTGTGGCAGATTGCGGTGCTGCTCGCGAGCCTAGGGCTCGCATGGCTGCTGCAACGTCAGCTTGGCAAGCGCATGGCCTCGCGGGTCAGCGCGGGCCTTACGCTGGATGTATTGAATATCAGTGCTCGGAGCATGAGCCGGCTCATGTTTCCGCTTTTTGCACTCATACTGGTCGTTGCGGGCAAATGGGCGCTTAGCCACTGGTACGCAACCCATCTTCTCAATGTCGCCATCCCGCTGTTATTTTCCCTCGCACTCATCCGGGTCACCGTTTACGCCCTTCGCAGGGGTTTCTCCAGCCAGGAGTGGCTGCATCCCTGGGAGCGGTTTATCGGTTGGGTTGTATGGATCGGACTGGCGCTCTATATAACGGGCCTGTTGCCCGAAATTCTGGCGCTTCTCGATGATATTTCTTTCCATGTTGGCAAGCACCGCCTTTCCGTATTATTGATCATGCAAGGAATCCTGGCGTTCACCGCCAGCATGCTTCTTGCGCTCTGGCTCGCCAGTTCGCTTGAGACACGTATCATGGAAGCAACGGCGCTGGATATTAACCAGCGGGTTATTCTGTCTAAAATCAGCCGCACCGTTCTCATTCTGGTAGGTGTACTGATCGCGTTACCCATGGTAGGGGTAGATATCACCCTCCTGTCGGTTTTCGGGGGCGCGCTAGGTGTCGGGCTCGGATTGGGCCTGCAAAAAATCGCGAGTAACTATATAAGTGGCTTCATCATTCTTCTGGATCGCTCGCTGCATATCGGTGACGTCGTGAGTGTGGATAATCGCAAGGGCGAAGTCACCTCGCTCACCACCCGATATGTGGTACTCAAGAGCGATGATGGAACCGAATCCCTCATTCCCAACGACACCTTTATTACCTCGACAGTTGTCAGCCAGACTTACTCGAACCGGCGGATAAGGCTGATTCTGCCGTTTTGTGTTAGTTACACAAGCCCAGTTGAACTGGCCCTGAACATCATGCTGGATGCTGCCAAAAAAAGACCTCAGATATTGGCCGACCCGGAGCCGGTCGTATTTCTTAAGGAATTCGTTGACAGCGGAATCGATCTGGAGCTGATCATCTGGGTGGAAGACCCCGAAGGCGGAGTGTTGCGGTTGCGCTCGAATCTTAATCTGGAAATCTGGGCCGAGTTTCAGAGAAATGGCATTGAGATCCCGTTTCCGCAGCATGAAGTGCGGCTATTACGGCCGATAAAGCAGGAAAAACAGTGAATAAAATCAATAGGAATCACGTCGATTTGAGAAACGTATGGGCGCTTTGATCTTTTACACGGTGATCTATTTTATCGGTTATTATGCCACGCACATGCTCAACCAGATGGCAGGCCGCATCCTGATTCAGGACCGCCGGCTTGCGGGCCTCGTTCTCGTCCTCACAGTCAGCCTGTTTCACGGCTATAAGATAATCACCACACCACCGCCTCATGATCACGGCGACGGGGCGGATTACGCGCTTGGGTTGTACGTTCTCCTGCCCGTTACGATAATCATTATTGCGGTTCTCTATTTCGCCTGGCAGGATCGCCAGGAGCCGGAGGGCCAGGAGGAGCAGGAGGATAGAGACAGGCCTTAATGAGATCTAAACGCCTGAGCTCTTGCGCGGTTAAAGTAGCGGACGCGTTATGAGGTGGTCTTTCATGGCCCTTTATGAAACCTTTTTCTGAATGAACTCGATCTTATAGCCGTCCGGGTCTTCGACGAATGCGATCACAGTGGCGCCGTGTTTCATTGGCCCCGCTTCCCGAGTAACTTTACCGCCGCGCTTTTTCACTTCTTCACAAGCCTGATAAGCATTGTCCACTTCAATCGCTATATGCCCATAGCCCGCGCCCAGGTCATATTTCCTAGTATCCCAGTTATAAGTCAGTTCCAGTACCGCACCATCGGCTTCATTCTGGTAACCGACAAACGCAAGAGTGAATTTTCCATCAGGGTAATCCTTCCGGCGTAAGAGTTTCATCCCCAAAACATCGGTATAGAAGGTGATCGATTTCTCCAGGTCGCCGACTCGCAGCATGGTATGAAGGATGCGCATTTAGATCTCCACCATCTCGAAATCTTCCTTGCGTGCGGCGCATTCAGGACAAGTCCAGTTCATCGGCACGTCTTCCCAGCGCGTGCCTGGAGGGATGCCTTCGGCAGGCGATCCTTCGGCTTCGTCGTAAATGAAGCCGCAAATGAGGCACATGTAACAACGGTAAACGCGAGTTTCAGCGGTAGGCATGATGAATGAGAGTAATTTAGGTTAAAATGGCATTTTACGGTATTCCCCCATGCCTCAGCCACCCCCTATAGTACTTTCTTTCGCCGCCACCGACTCCAGCGGCGGCGCAGGTATTCAGGCTGATATTCTCACTCTGGCAAGCATGGGTTGCCATCCGTTATCAGTGATCACGGCCATTACCGTACAGGATACCGCCGGGGTGGACGACGTCATGGCGCTCGACCCGGAATGGGTCACGGATCAGGCGCGCGCGGTTCTTGAAGACATGCCAGTGCATGTGTTCAAGATCGGCATGCTGGGCAGCGTTGAAATCATCACAGCCATTGCCGAGGTAATCTCGGATTATCCCGACATACCGTTGGTACTGGACCCGGTACTTGCGTCGGGCCGCGGTGACGAGCTTGCCAGCGATGATATGGTGATGGCAATGCGCGAGCTGTTGCTTCCTCAAGTTACCATCATTACGCCCAATAGCCTGGAAGCACGGCGGCTTGCACAGGATGATGAGGATGAAGATGATATGCCGGATTTGAGTCAATGTGCGGATCGGCTTTTGCAGATGGGCTGTGAATATGTGCTGATTACCGGAACTCATGAAAATACCTCTCAGGTGGTGAACAGCCTCTACGGAACCGGGGGGGTAGTGCGCACCGATTCCTGGCGCCGATTGGAGGGGTCATACCACGGGTCGGGCTGTACGCTTGCTTCGGCAATTGCCGCCGCACTCGCCAACGGCCTTCCTATAGCGGAGGGTGTATATGAGGCACAGGAATATACCTGGCAGTCGTTGAAGGCCGGCTTCCGTCCCGGCATGGGACAGTTTTTGCCAGACCGGTTGTTCTGGGCGCGCGATGAACCCGATGTCACGGATGCTACCAAGGCAGGATGACGCAACCGGCAATTGAAGGCTTGTATGCGATTACACCGGACATTGGCGACACTGCGACCCTGATTAGTATGATCCAGCAGTCGCTTGCCGGGGGAGCACGCCTGATTCAATATCGTAACAAGACAGCGAGTGCTGCGCTGAGGTTGGAACAAGCGCACTCGCTGGCCGGTCTTTGCCGCCAATTCCACGTGCCGCTGATCATCAACGATCATCTTGACCTTGCCATTGAGATCAACGCCGATGGCGTGCATTTGGGAAGGGAAGACGCCACAATCATCGAAGCGCGACGCAAGCTTGGGGATAGAAAAATTGTCGGGGCCTCCTGTTACAACCGGCTGGAGCATGCCCTTGAAGCTGAGCGTGAAGGTGCAGATTATGTAGCCTTTGGCGCTTTCTTCGCTTCTGCTACCAAACCCAGGGCAGTGGCGGCATCCATGGATCTGCTGCGCCACGCGAGGAAGATACTCCGCGGTCCAATCGTCGCTATCGGAGGCGTTACTCCGAGCACTGCTGTGGAACTGATACAGGCGGGAGCCGATGCCGTGGCCGTGAGCAACGGCTTGTTCGGTGTTCCAAACATTCAGCGTGCGGCTGAAAGATTGGCCGGTTTATTTAAACCTAAACCCGGCAGTTAATCGCTTATTTTTAGTACCATGGGCTGTAAAGACTTTTTCATCACTTAACTTTCACCTTTTTAGGGAGTTCGCTACAGGGCGGATTAGGCTGAACAAAATCTAATTAAATTTCTCACATGCATGGGTTATTACATGATCTCTCGTAATCAGCAGCTATTTGAACGCTCTCAAAAATATATTCCCGGCGGTGTTAACTCACCGGTACGCGCCTTCAAGTCGGTGGGCGGCACGCCCGTGTTTTTCCGGCGAGGGAAAGGCGCCCATGTATGGGATGCGGATGATAAAACCTATATTGATTATGTGGGGTCGTGGGGTCCGCTGATTCTCGGGCATGCTCATCCCGAAGTGATTGAAGCGGTGCAGACAACGGCGCAAAACGGCTTGACCTTTGGAGCGCCCACGGAAGCGGAGCTGGAAATTGCAGAACTGCTGTGCAAGCTGGTTCCCTCGGTTGAGCAAGTGCGGCTGGTGAGTTCCGGAACGGAAGCCACCATGAGCGCTATCCGGTTGGCGCGAGGCTATACCGGCAGGAACCGCATCATCAAATTCGAGGGTTGTTATCATGGTCATGATGATGCCCTGCTGGTGAAGGCAGGCTCTGGCGCGTTGACTTTCGGCCATCCCAGCTCCGCCGGTGTCCCGGCGGAAACCGCTGCCGCCACCGTGGTTCTGGATTACAACGATCTTGCTGGAGTGGAACAGGCATTCAACCAGTTTGGCGGCGAAATCGCCGCAGTCATCGTCGAACCCGTCGCGGGCAATATGAACCTGATTGCGCCCAAGCCCGGCTTCCTGGCGGGCATACGGGAACTATGCGCGAAACACGGCAGTATATTGATCTTCGACGAGGTGATGACGGGTTTTCGTGTTGGATTGGAATGCGCGCAGGGGCGTTATGGCATCAAGCCCGATCTCACCACGCTCGGCAAGGTGATCGGCGGCGGCATGCCCATGGCCGCTTTTGGCGGCAGGCGGGACATTATGCAATGTCTGGCTCCGGTAGGGGCGGTATACCAGGCAGGCACACTTTCGGGCAATCCCGTTGCCGTGGCGGCCGGGCTTGCGACGTTGAAACTGGTGCAAGCGCCGGGATTCTATGAAAAGCTCGCTGCCAGCACCCGGCAACTCACGGAAGGCCTTGCCGCAAGCGCAAAGAAAAATGGCGTGCAATTTTGCGCGCAAGCGGTAGGCGGCATGTTCGGTCTTTATTTTCGGGAAAAACTACCGTCCAGTTATGCGGAGGTGATGAGTTGCGATCGCGAAGCATTCAATCGCTTCTTTCACGCCATGCTCCAGGAGGGTATCTACTTTGCGCCCTCGGCATTCGAGGCCGGGTTTGTTTCGGCGGCACACGGCAATGCAGAAATCACCAGTACGCTGACTGCGGCTGAACGGATATTCGGCGCCTGGAAAGATAAGTAGCGGCAGACTCGCAAGAAAGCAGGCCTGGCTCATCAGCAGGCCCGTTTTCGTTGTACAGATTTAACGCAAGCCGGAAATAAACTCGGAGACCGCGCGCATTTCCCTTTCGCTCATGCGTGATGCGATCATGTGCATCACGTTGTTGGGATCCCTGGTGCGCTCTTCGGTTCTGAAAGCACGCAACTGGGCCAGGACATACTCGGAGTGTTGTCCGGCAATGCGGGGATAGTTGGGCGGAATACCCAGGCCATTGGGAGAATGGCAACTGGAACAAGCGGGCACGCTGGTCTCGAGATTGCCGCCGCGATATATCTTTTCACCCTGTTCCGCCAGTGCTTTATCCTTCGCTGCCCCTGGCTTGGGAGCTTGCTGAGCGTAATAAGCGCCGAGATTCTTCATGTCTTCGGGTGAAAGCGGGGCCGCCATTGCGCCCATTATCGCGCTCTCACGTTCTGCCGGCTTGCCCTCCTGGGATTTGAAATTCTCGAGTTGCTTGGTGATATACTCGGCATGCTGGCCGGCCAGGCTCGGATTGGTAGGAATCACGCTGTTACCGTCGGCGTTGTGACATCCCGCGCAAACCTGGGCCGCGATTTGCTGGCCTTTGGCTGCGTCGCCTTTGGTCTTACCGGCCCCCGGAGCAGTTTCGGCGAAAATATGACTGGACAGTGCCAACCCGGCTAATACCGTCATGCTGGAAACCAATTTCATGCCGTACATTCCTGATACCCCGGAAAAAGTTATAACCATGCCATTAACATTGTATTTTATCAAGACAGTGGCTGGTCCACAACAATAAAGTTCCGGCATTGCTATCATTATGCTGACCCGAACCTCGGCTCTGCATTCGCCACCCCTCCATGCGAATGAACTCTGGGAGAAAATATGGCTACTACTACTATTTTTGTGAAATGATTCGCAAGGCCGTTGCCGCCGGGGGACGACATACAGCCAGCCACAAGATCATGGTTTTATGCATGGGACATGGGTTTCAGTATATTGATGGCCATATCTACGAAATCATGTAAATCATGTTCACGGAGCCCAGCGCGAAAAATCAAGGCGAGAAATGCGTGGGTTAGTGTTTATAGCCCATGCAAACGCGCTGTGTCATAGCAGAGGAAGGGAATGAGAAAAGGAGCAACCCCATAATTTTTTTGCTATAAAAAGAGAGCGTTGTCATAACATAATAAACACTAAAAATGAAAATATTGTTCTTCTTATTGCTGGTTTTCAACGTCGCGCTTGCGGCTTACATTCAGTTGAAACCGGACTCGACCACCGCCATGCAATTGCCCCCCGAGCTTCACCCGGAAAAAATAAAGCCGGTGTCCCCATTTACCACATGTCTGGAGTGGGGCACCTTTATAGAGCCCGATCTGCCGCGCGTCGAGGCAGCGCTTGAGCGACAGCAATTGAGCGGCAAGATACATCCGCAAGCAATCGGCAAAATTCCGGTATATTGGGTACATATTCCTCCCTTACGGAGTAAAGCTCATGCCGAACGCAAAATCGGTGAGCTGGAAAGACTAGGCGTAATCACTCATACCCACGTTCGGGATGACAGCAAATGGAACAACGCCATCTCTATGGGGTATTTTCAAAATATAGAAGACGCCCAGGCTTTTTTGGCGGCGCTTCGAGGCAAGGGCGTAAGGTCGGCCGTTATAGGCGCGCGCAACCTTGAACAAATGAAATTTGTTATCAGTGAGCCGCCGCAGAGCGTGGTCGACAAGATGGTGGAGCTAAAGCAGGAATTCCCCCATTCTGAGCTTGAAACCCTCAAGTGCGAGTCTCCCAACAATAAAGTTTAATAAACCCTCTTACGGCTTGGGTAGAATGGCCCACTGCCCCCGCAGCCCGCTACCGTTTACTGAAAACAGGCGCGCATCGGCGGGAGAGTAAATGACCATGTTCAATGGCCGCCGCTCTGCTCCAAGGTTACACCAACTCCCACTAATTCCGCACTCAGGGGCACCGGCTTCGCGTCGACTTCGCCCAAATACTCATATATGACCAGTTCGCGGTCCGGGTTCGGATAATCGGATCGAGTCTCGATCCGCCGTACTGCCGCGAACCGGCTCGTGTCGCGCAGCAATGAATTCAAGGCTGCCATGGAAGGAAGATCATCCCAAAATCCTGTCTCGGCCACCACGTAGCGGATCGCATGCCGCTTGATCAGTCCCTCGATCCGGTCGGTGGTCACATTGCGATCCTGGATACCGTGTTCTCTCATGATCGATACGCGAACCAGAAACTTATCGGCTCGCGCAACACTGATATCAGAGCGCTCCCCGGCACGAATGTTGAAAATGAAGCTGCCGTCCCGATAACCGGAAAACAGGACAACGCTGTTCCTGGGCGCCTGCTTCAACACCACGTCCGCCGCCTCCAAATATCCGCTTACCCAATGGACGGGATATGCCATCACCGACCACGCGATAGTTCCGGCCGCGAACAAGGCTGCCGTCATAAGCCCCGATTTTTTAAAACGGGTCCCTGCTATTTCCTTGATGGCCAATACCGCAAAGATCGGTAAGGGCAAGAGCGCCATGAGGTCGTGGCGGGGTTCATGAAGCGTGATGAACGAAAAAACAAGGTAGCCGCTCGCAAACCACGTGCCGAGAAATATCATCTGCGCCCGAGGCAGGCGCCATTCCGGTTTTACCGCCGCGCCATCGGGTCCTGCCAGGGCATCGCAATAAGAAAATCTCGAAGAAATACCCCGTTCAAGCCAGGCCGCAAGGCATCGCTCCAGGCAAAGTCGCCATTGATTGGCGACGTAAGGAACATCAGGAAAGCGAAAGCTCCCAGGAGGGCTGCGGCCTGGATGAGGCAGCGCAGACTACTCGCAGGCTCACGCCCGCGGTTAACCAGGTTATCGGGTTCTGGCCTCATCGGCTAGAGAAGTCGGCTAGAGAAAAGAGTTTCAAAAGGAAGCTTCAAAACCAGCGCGATCGCCCGCTTATTCTGACTGTAGCTCAACATGAAATGAAACCAGTAGTGCCTTAAAATGTCGCGCTTAGCAGTGACATTTAAAAATGCGGCAATTACTCGACCGTTACTGATTTTGCAAGGTTTCTCGGCTTATCGACATCAGTGCCTTTTTGAAGCGCAACGTGATAAGCGAGCAATTGCAGGGGTATGGTGTGCAGGATGGGGCTGAGCAATCCGGCGTGCTCCGCCAGGCGGATCACGTGCACGCCTTCGCTTTCCTGGATACTGGAGTCCGCATCGGCGAAAACGTAAAGTTCACCACCACGCGCGCGGACTTCCTGTAAATTGGATTTGAGTTTTTCCAGCAGCGCGTCATTGGGTGCGATGGCAACTACCGGCATGTCCTTGTCCACCAATGCCAAGGGGCCGTGCTTCAGCTCGCCGGCTGCGTAGGCTTCAGCATGTATGTAAGATATCTCCTTGAGCTTGAGCGCCCCTTCCATGGCGATGGGGTAGTGCATGCCGCGCCCCAGGAATAATGCATGCCGTTTTTCAGAAAATCGTTCAGCCCACGCTTTCACCTGCGGTTCCACCTGTAGCGCATGCTGCAGCGCGACGGGCAAATGCCGCATGGCGGCGATCATCTTGCGTTCGCTGCTCTCCGAGGATTTTCCGTTGAGTTTTGCCAATGTCACGGTGAGCAGCATCAGCGCAGCCAATTGCGTGGTAAATGCCTTGGTCGAGGCGACTCCAATCTCCGGGCCCGCCCGGGTGAGAAACGCAAATCCGTTTGGCGCACCAGTGCGCTTTCGGCCACGTTGCAGATCGCCAGGCTATGGCGATGCCCCAGCGATTTGGCGTAACCGAGGGCAGCAAGCGTGTCGGCTGTTTCCCCCGATTGCGAGATACCTACCACTAGCGTATCAGGGCCAACTGCCGGGTTACGGTAACGATACTCGCTGGCGATCTCGACATTGCAAGGCAAGCCCGTCAGCGTTTCAAGCCAATAGCGGGCTACCAGCCCGGCGTGGTAGCTTGTTCCGCATGCCAAGATCAAAATACTGCGCGTATCCTTGAAAATGTCTTCTGCTTCAGTGCCAAACAGGCGTCGGCGATATGGATTGCGCGTTGAGCACCATTTCCAGAGTATTCGCCACAACGCCCGGCTGCTCGAATATTTCCTTTTGCATGAAATGGGCATAAGGTCCCATTTCCACGGCGTCATTGGTCAGCTCGCTTTCCTGCACCGCGCGTGTGACTTCGGTTATTCCGTTTTTTTGAAGGCAATTGACAATTCGGTATCTGTCGCGGTAAATTTCCGCGACATCCCCCTCTTCGAGGTAAACCATGCGCCGGGTTACCTGCAACAGCGCCGATGCATCCGAGGCAGCATAGGTGCCATATTCGCCCAGACCGAGCAATAAAGGCGCGCCATTACGGCAAACGACGATACGCTCGGGCCGGGCCTCTTCCATTACTGCGATTGCATAGGCTCCCTGTAGTTCGGCCACGGAACGGCACACCGCTTCGAACAAATCGGGGGTTTCCTTCAGGTTGGATGTGATGAGGTGGGCAATGACTTCAGTGTCGGTATCCGAGACGAATGTGAAACCGGCATTCTGCAGACGCTGGCGCAACGCCTCATGATTTTCAATGATGCCGTTATGCACCACCGCTACCTCCCCGGAAATATGGGGGTGAGCATTGCGTTCCGATGGTGCGCCGTGGGTGGCCCAACGGGTATGCGCGATGCCAGCCTCCCCGCTAAATTTCTGGTCGTCGGCCAGTCTGCTGAGTTCCGCTACGCGTCCCGTGGTGCGCAGCCGGTGCAGTGCGCCATTGTTCAGCGCGATCCCGGCGGAATCGTAGCCGCGGTATTCGAGGCGGCGCAGACCTTCCAGTAGAGTGGGAACGACGTTATCTTTGGCTATCGCGCCGACTATGCCGCACATAGGTGATCTCCTTAATGCCGGGATTCGAGGTGAAGGTTCGCAATCCCAAGGATCGGATAGGTCATTTCCCGCCTTTCGGTTTTTTTACCGGCCGTTTCCATCCATCAACGGTCATTTGCCTGGCCCGCGACAAAGTCAAGGTCTCCGGAGGCGTATCCTTGGTAATTGTCGAGCCCGCTCCAATTGTGGAACCCCGGGCAACTTTTACCGGCGCTATCAATTGCGTATCGGAACCGACGAACACATCGTCCTCGATGATCGTCTGGTGCTTGTTTGCACCATCATAGTTGCAGGTGATTGTACCAGCGCCTATATTGACGCTCTTGCCAATAATGGCATCCCCGATGTAGCTAAGATGATTCGCCTTGCTGCCGTCGGCGATGGCGCTATTTTTGACTTCAACGAAATTACCGATATGAACCTCGTTGTCCAGCCTGGTTCCCGGCCGGATGCGCGCATAAGGTCCCACTCGGCAATTTTCGCCGATCACGGCGGACTCTATCAGGCTGAATGGCGCGATCGCCGAGCCGGCTGCAACCACGGTGTTTTTCAGTATACTGTTAGCGCCCACTTTCACACCATCGCCCAATTGGACTGATCCCTCGAAAATGCAACCGATATCTATTTCCACATCTCTGCCGCAGCTCAATTGCCCGCGAATATCGATGCGCAAGGGGTCCGCGAGGGTTATGCCCTGCTCGAGCAGCCTTTGCGCCGATTCGTTCTGATAAATGCGCTCGAGCTCCGCGAGTTGCACCTTGCTATTGACGCCGGCTACTTCCCAACTGTGACCGGGGTGTGCGGATTTTACGCTGATGCCATTCTTGACCGCCATGGCGACAACGTCGGTGAGATAATACTCCTGTTGCACATTGTGGTTTTCCAGCTTGTGCAACCAGCCATGCAGCCATTGGTTCGGGATTAACATAATGCCGGTATTGACTTCGCGGATTTGCTGCTGGGATGCGCTGGCGTCCTTTTCCTCAACAATAGCGATAATTCCACCCGAATCATTCCGGACGATGCGGCCGTAGCCCGATGGCTCAGCCAGCTCCACGGTCAGGAGGGCAAGGGTTTCGCCGCCTCCCGTTTCTCCATCTCCCGCTACTTCGCCCGCCATGGCGACCAATCCCTGAAGCGTGTTGACGCTGATCAGCGGAACATCCCCATACAGCACGAGCGTTGCCCCTTCCGTGCCGAGATAAGGCAGCGCTTGCATGAGCGCATGGCCAGTGCCCAGTTGCGGCATTTGCCGCACCCAGGTAAGAGTTTCATCGGCGATTACCTGAGGCACTATGTCGCCACCGTGTCCGTAAACGATGCAAATATTTTGCGGAGATAGCGCGCGGGCGGTATCGAGCACGTGTTCCAGAAGAGGCTTGCCGGCCAGCCGATGTAAAACCTTGGGCAGCGCCGAGTGCATGCGCTTGCCGAGCCCGGCAGCGAGAATGACGATGTTCAGTTTTCGCAATGGATGAGGTGATGAAGAACGCGTTTGTACGCCGGTAGCCCTGTTTTTTCGACGCCAGGAGTTGCACATCATTATCGTGGAAACCAGCGGTGGCAGAAACTCATGCTTTAAGCCGTGAGAAAGCAATTTACCATATTGAGCACCATAATCCAAATGCCCCGGTACGCAAAGCTCTGATTGTCCGGCTCCATATGGGCCGTGATCCTAAATCCGGCAGTTGACCGCTCATTTTTAATTTTATCGTAGTTGATGCTCACCTTTATGGTGAGTGCGCTACGGGGGCGGATTGCACGTTTTTTGTGGCACATGGCCGCGTTGCAATCCTTGAAATGGAATGACCATTCCGCGTCGTCGCGCCTTGCCCTGCACCACAAAAAACGCACACTCCAATCCCGCCCAACTGCCGGATTTAGGATGATCAGAAATGAATAAGGCGGCCAGTGCCGCCTTATTCAGAGCGATTCGATTCGATCAATGCCCGCGTTTTCGGAGTTTTTGAATAGCGGCCAACTGCGCGATGGCTTCGCTGAGTTCAGCCTGGGCCCGCGCATAATCCATGGCGGAGGATCGGTCCCGCATGGCCTCTTCCGCCCGCTTCTTGGCTTCCATGGCTTTCATCTCGTCGAGGTTGGCTCCGCGCACAGCGGTGTCCGCCAGAATGGTCACCACATCAGGCTGAACTTCAAGCATACCGCCGGATACGTACACCAGCTCTTCTTCCTGCAAAGGTGCCTTGATACGGACTGAGCCCGGCTTGATCCGGGTCAACATTGGCGTATGTTGAGGATAAATGCCGACCTCCCCCGCCTCAGCCGGCGCAACCAGAAATTCAGCGGGACCGGAGTAGATGGACTCTTCCGCACTGACGATATCAACGTGAAACACGCCCATTTTAGTGACCATTCATCATTTAGTTGCTCTTACTTATCTTTATATGCCTATGAAGCATTCCCGGTTCTAGCGCCTGCGGCTGAATGGGGGGAGCTTAGCTGATGGGTTAGGCTTCGCTCAACCCCTTCTACCGAAAATAGTGTTCCCTATTGCAAGGTTTTGGCTTTTTCAACCGCTTCGTCAATACCGCCCACCATATAGAAAGCCTGTTCCGGCAGGTGGTCGTAATCGCCCGCAACAATGCCTTTAAATCCTTTAATGGTCTCTTTCAAGGACACGTATTTGCCGGGCGAACCGGTAAACACTTCCGCCACATTGAAGGGCTGTGAAAGAAAACGCTGGATTTTTCGGGCTCGTGCCACAGCCAGTTTATCCTCGGGAGAGAGTTCGTCCATGCCAAGAATTGCAATAATGTCGCGCAATTCCTTATAGCGTTGCAAGGTCTGCTGGACGGCACGGGCGGTATTGTAGTGCTCTTCGCCAACAACGAGGGGATCAAGCTGGCGAGAGGTGGAATCGAGCGGATCCACCGCGGGATAAATCCCCAGCGAGGCGATGTCGCGCGATAGCACCACGGTTGCATCCAGGTGGCCGAACGTCGTAGCAGGTGATGGATCGGTCAAATCGTCCGCCGGCACATAGACAGCCTGAATGGATGTAATAGAGCCTGTCTTGGTTGAGGTAATACGCTCTTGAAGGCGCCCCATTTCCTCGGCCAGCGTCGGCTGGTAACCCACTGCGGATGGCATCCGGCCCAGCAAGGCCGATACCTCAGTACCCGCCAGGGTGAAACGGTAGATATTATCCACAAAAAGTAACACGTCACGGCCTTCATCGCGGAAAAATTCCGCCATGGTCAGACCAGTCAGCGCGACGCGCAACCGATTGCCGGGCGGCTCATTCATTTGCCCGTAAACCAGCGCCACCTTGTCCAGCACGTTGGACTCTTTCATTTCATGATAGAAGTCGTTACCTTCCCGGGTCCGCTCGCCCACGCCGGCAAACACCGAGAAACCACTGTGCTCGATAGCGATGTTGCGGATCAATTCCATCATGTTGACGGTTTTGCCCACGCCCGCGCCACCAAACAGCCCCACCTTGCCGCCTTTGGCGAATGGGCAGACCAGATCGATAACCTTGATGCCCGTTTCCAGCAATTCGGTAGATGCGGACAGCTCGTCGAACGCCGGCGCCTTCCGGTGAATCGACATGGTCTTTTCTGCGCCGATAGGTCCCTCCTCGTCTATCGGCCTGCCCAACACGTCCATGATCCGGCCCAAAGTCTTGGTGCCAACAGGGACCTGAATCTGGTTGCGGGTGTTCGTTACCATCATGCCGCGGCGCAGTCCGTCCGAAGATCCAAGCGCAATCGTGCGCACCACGCCGTCTCCCAATTGCTGCTGTACTTCGAGCGTCAGCTCTGTTCCCTCAAGCACGAGTGCGTCATATACTTTCGGCATCGCTTCGCGCGCAAACTCAACGTCCACCACCGCGCCGATACACTGAACAATTTTTCCCTGGTTCATGTTGGTTCCTAAAATGCTAGATCAAAATCTTTAAACAGCTGCCGCGCCCCCGACAATCTCCGACAGTTCCTTGGTAATGGCAGCCTGACGCGATTTATTGTAAATCAGCGTCAATTCATTTATGACGTTACCGGCATTATCAGACGCAGCCTTCATCGCCACCATCCGCGCCGATTGTTCGGATGCCATGTTTTCTGTCAAGGCCTGGTAAATCAGCGCCTCGACATACCGCACCATGATGTCGTCTATTACAGGCTTGGCCTCAGGCTCATAAATATAATCCCATACGCCGCGCTGCCCGGTTGGACCGTCACCCGCTTTGAGACGCTCATCGGAAAGCGGGAGCAACTGCTCCATCACCGGCTCCTGTTTCATGGTATTGAGGAAACGAGTATAAAAAATATACACGCGATCGAAGCGATCCTGGGTGTACCCATCCAGCAAGACCTTCACCGCGCCGATCAGTTTTTCCAGATCGGGCGTATCGCCCAAGCTTACAACATGCGAAATAACCTTCGCGCCAAGCCGGTTCATGAATCCAAAACCCTTGTTGCCGATACAGCACACTTCGATCTGCTCGCCCTCTGCTTCCCACGCTTTCATTTTGCCCACGGCCATGCGCAACACGTTCGTGTTGAGTCCGCCACACAGACCCTTTGTCGGATGTAACCACGACAATGCCGATCCGTTTCACCGTGTCGCGCTCTATCAGAAACGGATGGCGATACTCGGTGTAAGCACGGCTCATGTGCGCTGCAACGTTACGGATCTTTTCGCCATAAGGACGGGCTTTTTTCATGCGCTCCTGGGCCCTGCGCATTTTGGATGCCGCCACCATTTCCATGGCGCGGGTGATCTTCTGCGTGTTTTTTACGCTCTTGATCTTGTTGCGTATTTCCCTGCTGCCGGCCATCGGTTAGTACGTTCCGTTCTTTTTGAAGTCCTGAATCGCGGCGTCGAGCTCTTTCTCGGTGGCCGCATCGAGATCTTTGGTGGTTTCTATTTTATCCATGATCGCACCGTATTTACTGCGAATGTGGCCTTTCAGCGCCGACTCGAATGCCAGTGCGCGCTTGACTTCCACATCATCCAGATACCCTTTGTTGACGGCAAAGAGGGTAAGGGCCATTTCGGATACACTCAAGGTGGCGTATTGCGGCTGTTTCATCAATTCCGTCACCATTTTGCCGCGTTCCAATTGCTTGCGGGTTGCTTCGTCGAGATCCGAAGCAAACTGCGCAAACGCCGCAAGCTCGCGGTATTGCGCTAATGCAAGACGCACGCCGCCGCCCAGCTTTTTGATAACTTTCGTTTGTGCCGCGCCACCGACGCGCGACACCGAAACACCGGCGTTAATGGCAGGACGGATACCAGCATTGAACAAATCGGTTTCCAGAAAAATCTGACCGTCGGTAATGGAAATCACATTGGTGGGAACGAAAGCGGTTACGTCGCCCGCCTGAGTTTCGATCACCGGAAGGGCGGTAAGGGATCCCGTCTTGCCTTTAACGGCGCCGTTCGTAGCTTTTTCCACATACGCCGCGCTAACCCGCGCGGCGCGTTCCAGCAAGCGCGAGTGCAAATAAAATACATCTCCGGGATACGCTTCCCGGCCGGGAGGACGCCGCAATAATAACGAAATTTGCCGATAAGCCCATGCTTGCTTGGTTAAGTCATCATAGATAATGAGCGCGTCCCGACCCGAGTCGCGAAAGTATTCGCCCATGGTGCAACCGGAATATGGCGCGATAAATTGCATCGCCGCCGACTCCGACGCTGTGGCTGCCACCACAATCGTATATTCCATCGCCCCGTGCTCTTCCAGCTTGCGTACTACGTTGTTGATGGACGAGGCTTTCTGTCCGATCGCGACGTAGATGCAAGTCATGTTCTCGCCCTTCTGATTGATAATTGCGTCTATCGCCACTGCCGTCTTGCCTGTCTGGCGGTCACCGATGATCAATTCACGCTGCCCGCGCCCAATGGGAACCATGGCGTCGATGGATTTCAGTCCGGTCTGCACCGGCTGATTCACGGATTGGCGCCAAATCACCCCTGGCGCAATTTTTTCGATTGGCTCGGAGCGTTGCGTATTTATCGGACCTTTGCCATCGATTGGCTGTCCTAACGCGTTGACCACGCGGCCTATCAGCTCCTCGCCCACCGGCACCTCAAGGATACGGCCGGTACACTTGACGGTATCGCCCTCGGTAATGTGCTCATATTCGCCCATAATCACCGCACCGACGGAGTCGCGCTCAAGATTAAGCGCGAGACCAAAAGTATTGCCGGGAAATTCCAGCATCTCGCCTTGCATCACGTCGGAGAGACCATGGATGCGTACGATACCGTCGGTAACTGAAACAATGGTGCCCTGAGTACGGACTTCAGCGGAGGTGTCCAGCCCTGCAATTCTGCTTTTGATCAGTTCGCTGATTTCGGATGGATTTAAATGCATTTCTAATAACTCCTAGCTTTTGAGCGCAACAGCCATGGCTTCCAGCTTTCCCCGCACCGAGGCATCCGAGCACTTCGTCGCCGATTTCAACTTTCACGCCGCCTATCAATTCCGGATCGATACTTACCTTGGGTTCTATTTTGCGCTTGAACCTGGCCTCGAGGTCAGCCACCAAGTCCTTCAACTGAGCCTCGCTCATCGGCAAACGCAGAAATAATGTTTGCATCCAGCACCCCTTCGTAGCGAGCACGAAGCTGCTCAAACAACTCGCTCACCTCGGGCAATATTTCGACCCGGCCATTCTCCGCCAGCAGCAAGATAAAGTTGCGGCCCTCATCATTGAGATCTGTCCCCGCAGATCCCGAGAAACAGCTCGCCTAAACGCTTGGCTGGAAATTTGGGATCGCCGATAAGCGCTCGAATCCGGTCGTCCGAAGCTACCGCTGCCGCAAGCTGCAGCATATCGGACCAGGCAGCCAGCTCACCTTTAGCTTTTGCAAGCTTGAAAATGGCTTCAGCATAAGGCCGCGCGATGGTACGGACTTCGGCCATCGCTCAAAGCTCCGCTTTGATGGAAGCAAGCAGATCGGCGTGGGCCTTTGCATCCACTTCGCGGCGTAAAATCTTTGAAGCGCCCGCCAGGGCAAGCTCCGCCACCTGTTGGCGCAACGCCTCCCGCGCGCGAAATACTTCCTGTTCGACCTCCGCCTTGGCGCCTGTGAGAATGCGGCCGCCTTCATCCTTGGCCGCACCCTTAGCTTCCTCAACGATCTCGGCGCGCACGTTTTTCCGCCTGAGCAATGATCTCGGACGCTCTCTGCTTAGCGTCTCTCACGACATCGGCCGGAGCGCTGGCTGGCCAACTCCAGTTCGTGCTTGCCTCTCTCGCCCGCAGCCAGACCATCGGCAATTGTTCTCTGCCGATTTTCAATAGCGCGCATTAACGGAGGCCACACAAATCTGACTGTGAACCAGATAAATATGGCGAACGCCATTGCCTGAGAAATAAGCGTGAAATTGATATTCATGGCTAGCCCCTGACGCCGAATACGCGCAATTTATTTGATGACCGCCAGCAACGGATTGCCGAATGCGAAAAGCATCGCCAGACCGACGCCGATAATGAAAGAAGCGTCGATCAGCCCGAGCAGCAGGAACACTTTGCCTTGCAGTGTCGGAATCATTTCCGGCTGACGTGCGGCACCCTCCAGAAAGCTGCTGCACATGATGCCGATGCCGATACATGCGCCGGCAGCACCAAGGCCGATCATCAGGCCGATACCAATGCCCGTGTAGGCCTGAATCATCGCCAAGAATTGCAAATTGTCCATCTCGTTTTTCCTCTCGTGGTAGTGAATAGTAAGGGGTAAGTAGGGGTAGTAAGGCAGGCACGCTGAATCAGTGCGATTCGTGCGCCATGGAAAGATAAACGACCGTCAGCATCATGAAAATGAATGCCTGTAGCGTGACGATCAAAATATGGAAAATGGCCCACCCTGCGCCGAGCACTGTTCCGAACAACGTGCCGGACAAGCCGGTGGCGGCCCACATGCCGAGCAGCAGGAAAATAATCTCCCCTGCGTAGATGTTTCCATAAAGACGCAAGGAGTGGGAAAGGGGCTTGGAAACATATTCAACCAGGTTGAAGAGAAGGTTGACCGGCCACAACAGGGGGTTTTTGCCGAAAGGGGAACACACCAGCTCATGTATCCAGCCCCCCAGCCCCTTGACCTTTATGTTGAAAAAAATCATCAGCAGCCAGACTGAGAGCGCCAGCGCGAAAGTGGTGTTCACGTCGGCGGTAGGAACGCTGCGCCAGTTGTGCAGGCCCATCCGCTCGTATATCCATGCCATTATATCGATGGGCAGGAAATCCATCGCGTTCATCATGAACACCCATATAAACACCGTAAGCGCAGCGGGGGCGACAAACGCGTGCCTGTCACCGTGGAACGTGCTCTTGACCTGCTCGTCGATGAATTCGACAGCCAGTTCGACAAATGCCTGCCGCTTGCCTGGAACTCCGGATGTCGCGCCGCGCACTACCCATCCCAGGAAGCCGAAGCTCACGATTCCGGTCAGCAGCGCCATCACGAGTGAATCGACGTGCAGCGTCCAGAACGCACCGTCTCCTACCGAACTGGTCAAGTTCGTCAGGTGGTGGGACATATATGAAGTTGGAGTGACTTCTGTGCCTGATGCCATTTATTTACCTATCAAACTATCTGAACCGAGCGACCTTTGCGTCATCCGTAACAAATAACGCCATTCCGAAAATCAGTACTGTCAGGGCGAATGTTCCGATAAACCCGACCGCGACAACATCTTTATAAAGCGTCATGACAAGCCAGAGCAAGGTGATCATGACAATAATCTTGACCGCTTCGGCCTTGATTGCCGTTATCAATACCCCACCCGCGGTGGAATCGCGGTCGCGGGAAATGATTACCGCAAAAGCTGCAGCGGAAACGATGCTGACGATCCCCCCCAGCAATGCCGAGGCCGCACCATGAAAACCCCAAATCAGGCCGAGGATCAAGACCATCGCGAGGGTGGCGATCAGCTGCCAACGCATGACAATGCGCACCGGCTTGTTTCCTATCCAAGGCATATTTTGGCGTCAGTCAGAATCAACGGCTCAGCGTGCCGCATCTAACGTTGAGCTTGTTGAATTCTGTTCTTGGAAGACCTGATTGTTCCCGGAAAACCTGATTTTATTTCCCCGGCCGGCGACCCTACCGGTACTTCTTCCGGGCCATCCGAAAAGGTGAAATCCATGTTGACCGTAAGGCAGCTATTGGGCTATTGATATCCAATGGCCGTAATTCAAATCACGCGGATTTTAATCTGCCTGAGCTTGGCAGTCAATGGAAAGTGCTCTGCGAAAACGCAAATGCCACTAAAACCCGGCAATGCAGTGCTTAAGATAACCTTAATTTGAACAATGTCTCTCGGCCTGGGTAACCACCTCCTGAGCCTCCCCGGGTCTCCACCGCTGGCCTCCACCGCCGGGCTCCACACTGCGCGACCATGAGATTCAAGTGCTCCAAGCTCTTCCACTGGCCGCTTGCCAAGCCTTCTGGTCCTCACGCTCTGCCCTGGCCTGTTGCCTCTGTCTTTTGGCTCAGCGGTTATTACTGTTTATCCGGCGCCCTGTAAAACTCGACGAAGAAGCGAACGGGACCGAGTGGTTCCACGTTATGCAGGACTTCCGGCACAACAATTCCGAGCTTGTCCGGGGACAACTCCATATCCACATTCAAAGCCTGGACGCGATAACGCAATTTTCCTTCCATTACCCTGATTTTGGCCCAGACGCCTGATTTTGTTGAATGGTCTTTTCTTAACGCGTCCGGGACAGATGTCTCCGTAAATTCCGATGTCCGTTTGTATGCGATAAAGCTGTCCGGCAGTTCCAGGTTGTCGCATCGAAGGCAATTGAGCATCTTCCCAATCATATTCTTGCGTTCTTCTTCAGATGTCACCCAGGGACGGTTGATAAATGGAGGGTTATGCCGTACATGTTGCGGATGGCCACAATCCAGAATTGCTATCGGATCCCCTTGGTTGTCTACATCAAATGCGGTAATCGCTCGTTCCATAACTTGATCGACAGGTTCCATTAAGAGTTTGTGTTATATGCAAATGCCAATAGCGGCTATGCCACTAACGGCTGCGAGCTCCACTACAATCACCCCTGGATTTCACCCCCTGAATAGTTCCGGCGGCGATCGATACCGCCTGCTTTTTGATTATACGGTTTCAGGCGGTGTAAGCATGTTTTGAGCCATTTGGAGGGTAAAACGCGCCAGTCCTCGGCCCCAGGGAGTGAATCGGGGAAGCTGATACAAATCGCTACCCCTCCTGGCCGCGCCATGAGCAGTTGAAACTGCCGCGTCAAACCCCAGGTCCTTGAGC
>CAVUXR010000022.1:0-57210 GCA_963745455.1 uncultured beta proteobacterium | reverse complement strand
TGTTATATCGCTCGAACAATTCACGGATTAAATCCTCCACAGTAAAACCGCAACGGGAAATGTCCACGGTGACCTTGGTGAAATCGAGCTGGATGTTGTCCGACTTGACTTCGTCCGGCAGCAGGTCAGGAAGATCCAGAACTCTGAATACTCCAGTGGAATTGATTTGCGTGCGCACTTCCTGCGCCAGATCCAGGGTGCGCGAAAGCAGCTTGTACCCCTCCATCATTGCCTGTTTGCGCGCCACGTCGAGGCTCGCAATCATGCTGTACTGCGGACTGGTGGAAGTATGCATATTGAAGTTTTCGCGAAAGAGATGCTCGTTGAAGTCGGGGTCATTGATGTGGATCATGCTGGATTGCGAAAAAGCTGACAATACTTTGTGCGTGCTCTGGGTGGCATAATCCGCTCCCGCCTCCATCGCAGTTGGACGAAACGCAGGATGAAAGCGGGCGAAGGCGTACCACGCCTCGTCAATGATCACCTTTATGCCTTTAGCATGGGCTGCCTCGATGATTGGTGGCAAATCGTAACGCAGACCATCGTATGTACAACTGGTGAGTATCAGTGCCTGCGCATCCGAATGCTCTTCAATCGCATCAAACAAGGTCTTTTTAGGTACCGGTCCATAAATACTGAATTTCTTGTTTACCGACGAGTCGAGATAAATCGGATAAGCACCGGACAACACGACCCCGTGATGCACCGATTTATGGCAGTTCCTGTCGAGTAACAGCTTTTCGCCGGGTGCGAGCAACGTCTGGAATATCACCTTGTTGGCGGTCGACGTGCCATTCGTTGCAAAGAAAGTCCGCCGGGCGCCAAATGCCTTTGCCGCAATCTTTTGCGCTTCCGCGATAACGCCGGAGGGCTCCATCAATGAATCGAGCATGGGCACTGACACTGACAAGTCTGCCCGAAAAATATGCTCGCCGATGAAATGATAAAAATCACTTGCCCAGGGGCTGTCGCGCACCGAATCGCCGGAAGAATGCCCCGGCGTATGCCAGGCATCCTTTGCCATCAATACATAATTTTTGAGCTGGTCGTAGAAAGGCGTGCGGGCTTTTTCCTGAAGCTGTGCATTGAGAATGCGATACATTCCCCGATAGTCCCGCTCTTCACGGTAGAAATATCCGTCTACCGTTTCCGAGAAGAGGGCATCCACCACTTCATCCTCTTTTTCCTGCGCAATCAGAATGTAGATATCCAGTTCAGGGCGAAAGCGGTTAATTTCCTGCACCAGCTTTAGCGCTGTCATTTGCAGATTGCGCGAACCCTTCTCGCCATTTTTGAGGGTGTAAAGCGTATCGTCCACCACTACTGACTGAATATCGCCGTCATCCTGAATGGCTTGCAGCGCTTCACGTGCCGTGGTCACCCCCGTGAAAGTGATGCCTAATGGATTTTCCAGAGACTTGGCGGCAGCATTCAATCCCTTGATAAGCTCCCTCAATATCAGTTTCTCATCGTTGATGATAAGAATCCGGCTGATCGGTTTCTTCATGAAATACCGCTTCAATAAAAAAGCGCTTTATGCGCCAAAACAGAATTGATTGCAAGCGTTGCCGCTTTTGCCGCCAGAGTTCATCAGTGGCTATTTCATGGCAGAAAGCAATCCGGATTGAAACAATCTATAGTGACTCTATGAAACCGTCGCTAAAGGGTGTGTGCAATGGCACGGCAGCGATGCTGCTTCTGTTGCCGCTTTTCGGTCTGGCCGCGCCAGTGGTGGTACTGAATGTACATGGGCCCATCACGCCGGCAAGCGCGGACTTTATTGAGCGTGGCCTGCAAAGGGCTGCCGCCGAGGGTGCGCTACTTGTAGTGCTGCAGCTCGACACGCCAGGCGGCCTGGACACTTCGATGCGGCAGATTGTACGCGATATCCTCGGTTCACCGGTACCCATAGCCGGGTTTGTGGCGCCCGGGGGAGCGCGGGCGGCCAGCGCGGGAACCTATATCCTTTATGCCTGCCACATCGCCGCGATGGCGCCAGGCACCAATCTGGGCGCGGCTACTCCGGTGCAGATCGGCGGTTTGCCGGGCTCGGAGCCTGAGCCTGAAACCAGGCCGGGATCATCCCCGGGTTCATCCGCTCCAAAATCGGACGAACACGGGGATCAGGACGCCGCAAAGGACGGCAGCCTGCCTATGAAAGATGCAATGTCGCGCAAAGTGATCCATGATGCCGCCGCGTACATTCGCGGACTTGCGCAGATGCGCGGGCGCAATGCGGAGTGGGCGGAGCGGGCCGTGCGCCAAGCGGTAAGCCTATCAGCAACCGAAGCGCTGAATCTCAAAGTCATCGATTATGTGGCGGCTGATGTGCCCGATTTACTGGAACAGGTGAATGGCAGGCGAATGACCATACTTGGCCGGAATATTACCCTTGACACAGGCTCAGCCACGCTGGAGGTCATCGAACCTGATTGGCGCACACGGGCACTGGCTGTTATTACCAATCCCGGCGTGGCGTACGTACTGATGCTTATCGGCATTTATGGCTTGTTTTTTGAATTTTCAAATCCTGGCTTTGTGTTGCCCGGCGTAGCCGGTGCCATTTGCCTGTTGCTTGCCATGTATGCGTTCCAGTTGCTGCCGGTGAGCTATGCCGGCCTTACCTTGATTTTGCTCGGCATCGCATTCATGGTGGCGGAAGCCTTTCTGCCAAGCTTCGGGGCACTGGGGATCGGCGGCATTATTGCTTTCATTGCAGGATCACTGATGCTGATAGACATCAATATGCCTGGCTACGGCATTCCCTGGCCCATGATTGCAGCGGCAGCGCTGGCTAGTGCTTTGTTTCTGGTTTTTGTCATTGGCATGGCGCTGAAGTCGCGCCGCGCCCCCATTGTCAGCGGACGTGAAGAGCTGATTGGTGCCGTGGGAGAGGTCCTGGAAGATACGCCGGGCGAAGGCATGGCGCGTATCCACGGGGAATTATGGAGCGTGCGCTGCGCGCAGCCGCTGGTTCGCGGGCAGAAAGTACGTGTGGCAGGCATCGACGGCCTTGTTTTACAGGTAAGTCCCATGGAGAAATAATTGAACCCAAATCCGGCAGTTAACCGCTTATTTTTCAGTTTACCGCCTATGATCCACGACCTTTTGCCATATGTGAGATTCACCGTTATGGTGAGTTCGCTACAACTGCAGGATTTAGGTTGAAGGAGATAGTTATGTCCGCCCATTTCAGCTTTGTTACCCTCCTTATTATCCTCCTGATGGTGCTGTTTTCCGCATTTCGTATCTTGCGGGAATATGAACGTGGGGTGGTGTTCATGCTCGGCCGTTTCTATAAGGTGAAAGGCCCCGGCTTGATTATAATCATCCCCGGTATTCAGAAAATGGTTCGGGTTGATCTGCGCACCGTGGTGATGGATGTGCCCAGTCAGGATGTGATTTCGCGTGATAACGTCTCAGTGAAAGTCAGCGCGGTAGTGTATTTCCGCGTAGTTGATCCCGCAGCGAGCCATCATTCAGGTGGAGAATTTTCTGGCCGCAACCAGTCAATTTGCCCAGACTACTTTACGCTCGGTACTGGGAAAACACGAGCTTGATGAAATGCTCGCGGAACGCGAGAAACTCAATATGGATATTCAGAAGATACTGGATATTCAAACCGATGCCTGGGGCATCAAGGTCTCGAATGTTGAGATCAAACACGTCGATATTGACGAATCCATGATACGCGCCATCGCCCGGCAGGCGGAAGCGGAACGCGAGCGGCGCGCCAAGGTGATCCATGCGGAAGGCGAATTGCAGGCCTCCGACAAGCTGATGCAGGCGGCGCATATTCTTTCCCAGCAAGGGGGGGCAATGCAATTACGCTATCTCCAGACCCTGACCAACGTCGCCAGCGACAAATCCAACACCATCATTTTTCCCGTACCGGTGGATTTGCTGTCATCACTAATGGATGCCGTCAAGAAACCGTGACTCGCGCTCAAATAATCGGAGATGAGTTCCTGGCGCAGGAACTGCGCCGGGATCTTAATAAGCAGGTATGCAGGGGTTGCTAGCGCAAGAAGGCACCCAACAAAAAAGCCCGGAAATTCCGGGCTTTTTTTATGCGAACGATCGTTCAGGCCATCGCCTTGATGGCTGCGGACAGGCGGCTTTTATGGCGAGCCGCCTTATTCTTGTGAATGATTCCCTTGTCTGCTATCGAATCTATTGTGCTGGCGGATGCTTTGAATGCAGCCTGCGCAACCGTTTTATCGGTCGATGCGATACCTTTTCGCGCATGCTTGATCGCCGTACGCAACTGGGAGCGAAGGCTCATGTTGCGGTTATGCTGGCCGATGTTCTGTCTCGCGCGTTTCCTGGCTTGTGCACTGTTAGCCATTAAGATTCCTCGTCAACTGAAGCTTTAAAACCGCGAGATGATACGGATATTTTATGTATATTGCAAGGAAAACATCAGTGTACATGTACTTGAGGCCCTTCCATACCTGTCCCCCTAACGAGAGTGTTATTTATTCAAAGCACTTCGGGTTGACTCTTATCTCGCCCGTCGTGGATCCAAGCTGCATCATTCAGGTCTAACATACTCATCCATGAATTTGCTCAAAGCTCTCGCCAGGGTCAGTACGCATGACCGCTGGTCTCCCGAATTCTCGGGTTTGTGCGCGACATGCTGGTCGCTCGCGTTTTTGGCGCAAGCGTCGCGACCGATGCTTTTTTTGTCGCCTTTCGCATCCCTAATCTATTGCGCCGCCTATTTGCCGAAGGTGCATTTTCGCAAGCATTCGTGCCAATACTCGCGGAATATAAAAACCGCCGAACAGAGGAGGAAACACGTGAACTAATCAATCAATTGCGGACTGATGGCCATCGCTTTATTTGTTAGTCACACTCATCGGGCATAATTGCTGCGCCGCTGATTATTTATGTGAGCGCACCAGGCTTTTGCGCCAGCCCGCAAAAATTCGATTAACAGTGGAACTACTGCGTATCACGTTTCCTTATATTTTTTCATCTCGTTGTATCGCTGGCGGGAGGAATACTCAATACCTACGGACAATTTTCACGTGCCCGCGTTAACCCCCGCATTCTCAACATGTCATTCATTGGCTGTACACTGTGGCTGGCGCCACTGTGGAATCCGCCAGTGCTGGCGCTGGCCTGGGCAGTTTTCCTTGGTGGCGTGCTTCAATTGGCCTTCCAGATACCGTTTCTGATGCGCATCAAATTGATGCCACGCCCGTGCCTCAGGTCGGAGAGCTACGGTGCATGGCGGGTTATCAAACAAATGGGGCCGGCGGTATTTGGTGTGTCGATCGGCCAGATCAGTTTGTTGATCAATACCATATTTGCTTCTTTTCTTGTTACGGGTAGCGTTTCCTGGCTCTACTATGCCGACCGCTTAATGGAATTTCCCGCAGGCCTTCTAGGCGTGGCGCTAGGGACGATATTGCTGCCGTCGTTGTCCCGGCATTATGCCGACAACAGTACCGAAGAATATTCCCGCCTGCTCGATTGGGGCCTGCGTTTGACCGTGCTTCTTACGCTTCCCGCGGCGCTGGCACTGGCGCTCCTCGCCACTCCGCTTATTGCCACGCTTTTTTTATCACGGCGAATTTTCCGCCCATGACGTGTGGATGACGCGCAACGCATTAATGGCTTACAGCCTGGGATTACTCGGCCTGATTCTGGTCAAGGTGCTGGCCCCGGGATTCTATGCGCGGCAAAATATCCGGACACCTGTAAAGATAGCGCTCATTACACTTGTGGCTACCCAGTTGATGAATCTCGCATTCATCATTCCACTGCGCCACGCAGGTCTGGCATTGGCGATCGGCCTGGGCGCCTGCCTTAATGCCGGATTGCTCTACTATAAATTACGCAGCCATCAAATCTACCAACCTCAGCCAGGATGGGCCATGTTTATGGCAAAGATATTGATCGCATCAGCAGTGATGGGGAGCATATTATGGATCGCCTCAGGCAGCGATGCGTCATGGCTGGCAGGCTCCACTTTTCGCCGTGTCCTTCGGCTGGCAGAGGTTGTGGCGATTGGCGCGGCAGCTTACTTTCTCATGCTATGGCTGCTCGGTTTTCGCCTCAAGAATTTCTCAAAACGCGGCGCGCCATGATCATCAGAAACAGCCATAACGGAAATTACCAGCCCATCTCAACTGTTCTGGTTGCGTTGTATGAGAGAAAAACCCGCGGCTTTAACTGCCATGCCTCAAGATCAGGGAAAATTGACTTTATTAATAACTTTTCTCGCAAATTCAACTGCTTATGTATGATTTTCAGAATTTATCTAAAATCCTCGAAGATGTTGTAATCTCCCCTTCAAAAAAGATGCATGATGCGAAAGGCCAATCACAAGAAAAAATCAGGCGTTGTGTCACAAAAAAAGTTCATTTTGAGCTTCGAATAGCAATATAATGGCGGCGGTCAATTCCTGCTAACACGTATATTCGAATAAACCATGACTCGTTCCGTCAGACTTTCCAGCTTATTAGTGTTACTTCTGGCATCGTTCCTTAATGGTTGCGCTACTACTAACAAGAGCGCCACGGCTAACGACGCGAACAACAACAAGATAAACGCTGCGGCAAATTCGAGTGCCGCCAATAGCAGTCCCAACAGCAGTCCGTCTGATACAAACGCCCCATCAAGCAGTACCGGTAGCGCCGCGAATAATAATGCATCCGCTGCTCAAAGCGTCGCGGCTAACAATGATCAAAAAAAGGAAGCGGCGACATACAATGGTCCCGTTTTCAAGAATGGCGCCCCTCCGGCCAGCTACCCTACCGTCAATAAAAAAGATCCGTGGGAGTCCATGAACCGTTCGGTATTTTCATTCAATGAGAGGCTTGATACCAATGTCCTGAAACCGGTGGCGAGAGGTTACAAGTGGATAATGCCGGACCCCATCGAAACGGCTATAGGAAATGTGTTTTCCAATTTGAACGACATACCGGTGACATTCAATAATATTCTGCAACTCAAGTTCAAGAATGCGCTGCGCAGCAGCGGGCGGCTGCTCGTCAACAGCACGATGGGCGTGGGAGGCATGCTTGATGTGGCCAGCGGTATGGGGCTGGAAAAACAAAATGAAGATTTTGGACAGACCCTGGGATATTACGGAGTCTCATCCGGGCCATATATGGTATTGCCGGTTCTGGGCCCAGTTCTGCCCGTGACGCGGGTGGCATGGTAATTGACTTGGCATCCGACCCTGTTGCGGTAGGCAGCTTCTTCGTGGCTCCCTTTATTGGTCCCGCGGTAGGAGCAACCCGGTTCTCCGATACGCGCGCCCGGCTGCTGGAAAACGATAAGACTCTGAATGAAGCCGCGCTGGACAAGTATGAGTTCATGCGTGATGCGTACCTCCAGCGCCGCCGGAATCTGGTGCATGATGGCAACCCGCCGCCAAGCAAGGATGATCAGGACGAGTGATCTTCAGCAATATATCGGATCTGATGAATCTTGCCCGAAAATTCCATGGAGTGAGCGAAGCCCATCCACCGTGGATTCTGTGATGTAGCGAACAAAAAAAACGGCAGAGCAGCAATGCTCTGCCGTTTTTTTTATTATTTTAGCTCAGGCCATGGCCCGTAGCGCCGCGATGCGGTCATCCAGCGGCGGATGCGACATGAACAGATTCATGAGGCTGCCCTTACCTCCGGAGATGCCGAATGCCTCCAGCCGATCCGGCAATTGCGTCGGTTCGTGTTGCTGTTTCAAGCGCTCCAGCGCACCGATCATCTTGTTTCGGCCAGCCAGTTGCGCACCGCCCGCATCGGCGCGAAACTCACGCTGACGGCTGAACCACATGACGATCATGCTCGCAAATATTCCCAGCACCATTTGCGCCACCAGGGTCGTGATCATGAAAGCAGGTCCGTGATCCCGCTCGGTTTTAAACACAACCCTATCGACCAAATGGCCAATGACCCTTGACAGGAAAATCACGAAGGTATTGACCACGCCTTGAATCAGGGCGAGCGTGACCATGTCGCCATTCGCTACATGGCTGATTTCGTGTGCCAGCACACCCTCAATTTCATCTTTATTCATATTGTGAAGCAGGCCCGTGCTAACCGCGACCAGCGAATTATCACGATCCATGCCGGTGGCGAAAGCATTCAGATCGGGAGCATCATAAATGGCGACTTCGGGCATACCGATGCCGGCACGCTCGGCATGACGCCGGACCGTCTCCACCAGCCAGCGCTCGGTTGGATCGGAAGGCTGTTCAATCACTACCGCTCCGGTCATTTTCTTCGCGCTCCACTTGGACATGGCAAGCGAAATGAAAGAACCGCCAAAACCGATCACCGCCGCCATGATAAGCAGGGAATTGAAATCTATACCGCCTTGCTCATTCAGGATGCGATCCACGCCCAACAGCCGCAGCGTAATGCTCAGCATCAGCAAGATGGCCAGATTGGTGATAACAAATAAAAAAATCCGCTTCATAGATTGATTCACTCTTCGTTTAGACAGGCATTTAGACAGTAGAAGACAGGCACTTCGTTTAAAAACATCATATAAATGGGGTTGCAAACCCGGTTTTCAAGAACTCAAGCGTCTCATTTGTTAAAAAACCTGAGCAAAGCCTGACCTGGAGCTGCCGGAATGTGAATACTGCCGTGGCTAGCGGCGATAACGCCTGGCTGATAATGCGTAAACCGCGAGGCTGCCAAACAGGATAAAAAATATTGCCGACCAATCGGGAAGCGTGAGTGAAGCGAATTTCCAGGATACGTCGGCGCAGTCTCCGTTTGCTTCGAACATGCCGGGCCACCAGTGCGCAAGCGGCAATGCGTTCAGAAATTCTTCTTCCGGGCTAATACCGCATTCGAACGCCTCTGGATAACGGACCAGCCAGGCTTGACGTAAAGCAACCACCACACCAAAGAAAGCGAAAACTGCCATTAACCCGCTGTAAATCCGGCGCGCAGCCGGCGAGGAGTGAAAAAAGGCCAATAATGCTGTTGAACCCATGAGCCAGTATGCGATGCGTTGAACCACGCAAAGCGGACAAGGCAAAAGGTCTTTTACCAGTTGCAGATAAAGCGCATAGCTTATCAGGCAGGCACAGCCCAGAAATATCAATAAAAAAATTGGCCTGGTTGACCTGATTCCTGGCTTTTCCCGCTTCATCACTAATTCCCGGTTCTTCATTCCACCCGGTTGGCGTCCGATACCGTCTGTTCATTGTTCGTTTTCATTTTCCGCATCCCACCCGCCACCATTTTATATTCCAGTAAGCGGCATTCCAGCGCGCCGTTGAATAATGGAATACGCCGCGAAGGAGTTAAACGTATGGACTTTGGCAGAAGCGGGTCCGCCGTCATAATGTATGCGTTCCAGCCACTGAATTTCTTCTTCAGCACATCTCCAAGTTTCGGGTAGAACTCGTCAAGCGGCTGCCTATCGCCCATGCGCACCCCGTAGGGCGGATTGGTAACGATAAAGCCTGCGGGTGCCGGCGCCGAGATTTCCAGTACGTTTGCCTGCTTCAGCGTAATGATTTCAGAAAAGCCCGCGGCGGAAATGTTTTCGCGGGCGTCAGCCAAGGCATCGCCGTACAGATCGCTGCCAAATATTGGCTGCGGTGTTTTTTGCTTCTGTCGAATCAGTGCCGTTTCCTTAAGCTGATCCCATTGTCCGTTATCGAAATTGCACAGCTTTTGAAAGGCAAAGTGCCGCCCCAGTCCGGGGGCGATATTCAATGCGATTTGCGCGGCTTCAAGCAGAAACGTGCCGCTGCCACACATCGGGTCCAGCAGCGGAATATCGGGCTGCCAGCCTGCCAGGCGCAAGATTCCGGCAGCGAGGTTTTCTCGGATTGGAGCTTCTCCCGCAACTTTCCTGAGGCCGCGTTTGAATAATGCATCACCGGACGTATCCAGATACAAGGAAAATTCGCGCGCGTCGAAAAAACCGTAAATACGCATATCAGGCCGGGCCGTATCCACGCTGGGGCGGCCTCCTGTAGCATCGCGGAATTTATCGCAAATAGCATCCTTGATCTTGAGCGTGACAAAATCGAGGCTACGCAGCGGAGATCTCTTGGCGGCGACATTGACCCGAATGGTATGCGATGACTTAAACCATCCATTCCATGGCAATCCGCGTGCGACGCTGTATACATCAGCTTCATTCTTGTAAGGTTCGCTTGCTACCCGCCACAGAATGCGGCTGGCAATGCGGCTTTGCAGATTGGCACGGTAGCAGATGCACCAGTCACCCTGAAATTGTACCCCTCCCGCATGCTCCTGTAGAAAGGAAGCGCCAAGTTGTTTCAGCTCGGCAGCAAGCACTGATTCCAGCCCCCGGGGGCACGGAGCAAAAAAGAAAAGTGTCACGATGAATCTATATTAGCTGAATCAATATTAGCAACGCTGCCGGCTGGCTATTTTGCCGTCCAGGCTCCATAGGCAAGCATCGCCCATGCGCTCAGGAATGCGACGCCGCCAAACGGCGTGATGGCCCCGAGCCCGCGAATGCCGGTGAGGCTCAGCGTATATAGACTGAGAGAAAAGAGGACGATCCCGGCGAGCATCAGCCAGCCCGACAATCTCATGGGTTTGGAGGTAGGGTAATGCAGCAGCATGAGGCCGACCCCGACAAGGCCCAAGGCATGATAAAAGTGGTACTGCACCCCAGTCTGATATACGGCAAGCATCTCGACCGAGAGCCTCTGCTTCAAGCCATGCGCGCCAAATGCGCCGAGGCCCACGCAGAGAAATGCATTGACAGCGCCGAGTGTGAGAAAGATTTTTGACATTGAAGAAATAAATTTCCTGATAAAGAGAGCTGGACGGGTATCCCGCTGTAAGAAAGCCGCAGGAATTTTTTTGAGCCCGTGCAGGCATATAGGATATGCGAAATTGGCAGGTGCAGTGGATAGTTTTGGATCCACGCCATTCCCACTCCCATTCTGAGCAGATGCTGCTTGGGGAAATTCACGCTGCTTACGGGACTGCGAATGGCAACCCCCGGTAGCCCCCGGTGGCCCGATGAAGAGTTTATGATCTTTTCTTCGGTGAGCTCCCTGGATAGCCTGTTCGCTACTCCTCTCCCTTCTCGACTATGCGCGCCCTGCTCCATCCTTTCGCAAACACCACTCGAATCGTATCGCCTGTGCCAGTCTGAGCGCTGTTTCTCAGCACAGTGCCATCGGCGGCATAAGCGATACTATATCCTCGCTGCAACACCGACTCCGGGTTAAGGTGTGCCAGATTTGCCTGCTCGCGCTCCAGGTTCATCGCCAGCGCTTCAAGCCGGGCATCGGTCGCCCGTTGCAAGCGCAGGCGGAAATCGCGCTGACGCTCGACCAGGCGATTGATTTTCGGACGTGCGATAGTCAAGCGTTGGTTAAGCTCGCGCAGACGCCAGTGCCCGCTCTCCAAGCTCCTCAGCCAGAAGCGATTAATGCGCTCGCGCAAATGCTGAAGCCGGGCGAGCTGATCATCAATCCGCTTGCCCGGATGGATCAGCCGGCATCCCAGCATATCGCTGTGCTGCATACGGTTTTCAATACCGCGGCGCATCTCCCGCCGCAGGCGCCCGCGCGCGAGCTCCACGTGACGCGATAGTTCCTCACCGGATGGGCAGACGAGCTGGGATGCCCCTGTGGGGGTGGGCGCGCGGACGTCGGCAACAAAATCAGCGATCGTGAAATCGGTCTCATGACCAACACCGCTAACAATGGGAATGGAACATTTAGCGATTGCGCGCGCCACAACCTCCTCATTAAATGCCCACAGGTCTTCGATACTTCCACCGCCACGGCATAAAATCAACACATCGCATTCGGCGCGGTTCACCGCCTGTTGGATAGCCTCCGCTAATTTTGCACCCGCTCCGGCGCCCTGCACTGGCGCGGGATAGACGATCACCGGTATGGAAGGCATGCGCCGTTTGAGCGTGGACAACACGTCATGCAAGGCCGCCGCGGCGGGAGAAGTGATAATGCCAATCTGCTTCGGAAAGACCGGTAATGGTTTTTTACGGTCGGGGTCAAACACCCCTTCCCTTCCTAACCTTGCCTTGAGTTGTTCAAAAGCTTCGAACAGTGTGCCGCGTCCAGAACGACGGATGGCCTCGACGCTCAGTTGGAAATCTCCGCGTGCATGATAAAGGGTGACCAGCGCGCGCACCTCCACTTGCATGCCATCTTTGGGCTGCCAGTCCAGGTACTGATTCTTGTCCCGGAACATGACACAACGTACCTGCGAACTTTCATCCTTGAGTGAAAAATACCAATGACCGGAGCCATAACGCTTGATATTGGAAATCTCCCCGCTGACCCAAAGCAGAGGGAAAGCCTGCTCGAGCAAGTCCTTGGCGCTACGGTTTAAATCGCTCACAGTCAAAACCTCGCGAGCGATTTCCATTTCCATGATGAGGTTCATTTTCGCATTCTACAATAATCTATATTCCTGCCAGAACTGTGAACTCTGATTCTTAGTTTATGTGAACATGTCGATTAATCTTACACTTCATTTATGAAAATCTGTTATTTCCTTTATACTCAGAAGCTTAAACGACGGTATAGTTATTGCTTAGATATCTGTGCCAATCCTGAGCCAGGAGCCGATCCGTTCAAATCAACCGATGCGCATGCAATACCTGTAGCCATTCATCTCCTAACTGAAGTTGTCCAGGGAGCCGTACTCGAATGAAGTATGACACCATGCTGCTAGGTCGAGTTATCCGCGCGTGGCGCCGCCGTTCAGTCTGGGGTTTTAGCCGCCTCCTTATATACAACCTTGGCCTTATGGCAACCAGCAAAAATTCTGAAATAAACCGTGCTTTTGATCAATCGTTCGACCGAGTATACAACGTAGAAACTGCAGGTACTGAAGAACCGAAGTTTTTGACCGCGGAGGAGACTCTCAAAGCACATGCCAAGGGATATGAGACCAACAACAAGAGAACAGATAGACGCGCTGCTCGGGATGCTACCCCGCCTCGACCTCACGGACTTTATCTTCGTTGATTTCGGCTCGGGTAGAGAACGTGCATTATTTGTTGCCGCAGAGCATCCGTTTCGTCAGATTATCGGGGTGGAATACAGTCGCGAGCTTCACGAAACCGCAACGCGAAATATCCGTACTTACCGAAATCCCTCCCAAAAATGTTTCAATATCACCCCGGTTCGGGCGGATGCCACGACCTTTAGCGTGCCGGAATTCCCGACAATCTGTTTTATGAACAACCCGTACGATGAAACACTGGTGGCCAAGACCGCTAAACACGTCAATCAGTCGATTCGGTCGGATCCCCGCCCCTTCTTCATCATTTATCTCAACGCATACTATACTCGACCCATCGATATGACCCCTGGATGGTCGCGCATATGTTGCGGGTCACTTGGGAAATCGCCTTACGTAATCTGGCAATGGACTGGGGATAGCAAACCGGAGCGGGTCGGTTCATATGGCCAGGGCCGGCGCCACGCCATTCAATACCCAATTCAAAAAGGATTTGGCTCCAGCTTTAGTCCGGCGTGATGAATAAACCCTCATGTCATATCCCACAAGATGGCCGACGGAGGAGCTGACGCGAGCCAGGCTGGAGATTGTACCCAAAGGCGGGAGGGGGCAAAAAAGGATCGGCCAGGCTGTGGCGCCAAATCGACGGTAAAGACCAAGACCAAACCCTTCATATATCCAGCCACCACACCACAGCATGCAAAATCCAGCGGTAGCTGGAGAAACATGCGCTTCCGTATTCCCACAACGGCCTTGTAAATTCATCCGCGACAATTGCCGCCCAAGTACAAGTAGAATCGCGTACTGGTCGCCTGCGCACCGGTTGTTTTCGTATTTCGGGATGGCTTATAAAGCTATAATCAAGGCACCAAAATTAACTGATTAATCGAATAATCGTCTTGAAGGAGATTGTGGCGTGTTCGCCTTGATTCAAGCTGCCGGCTGGCCGATCTGGCCCATTATTCTGGCTTCCGTGGTCGCTGTAGCCATCATTGGTGAACGAATGTGGGCTTTGCGCCTGAGTGTGGTCACGCCCAGAGACCTGCTACCCAAGGTGTTGCAGGAATACCGGAAAAATGGCGTGAGCGCGGATATGCTTGCGCGCCTCCAAAAACATTCCCCGTTGGGACAGATTTTTGCCGCTGGCTTGAAAAACGACAAAAGCACACGCGAAATCATGAAAGAATCGATCGAAGAAGCTGGCCGTGCTGTCGCCCATAATCTTGAACGCTATCTCACGACGCTGGGGACGATCGCCTCCTTGAGCCCCCTGATGGGCCTTTTTGGAACGCTAGTGGGGATGATCGAAATCTTCGGCACAAATTCTCCCGGGAACAGCAATCCTGCACAGCTTGCGCATGGTATTTCGGTGGCGCTTTATAATGCCGCGTTCGGTATCCTGGTTGCCATTCCAAGCATGATTTTTTACCGCTATTTCCGTGCTAAAGTGGACGCGCTGGTCGTGGAGATGGAACTGCAAGCATTGAAATTGGTGGAAATCGTGCATGGCGAACGGCAAGACTGATTTTCAGCAATGAGAAATACAGTCACCATACAAATCCCGGCGCTGGATGTATGGAATATTTTTCAGGCTTTCTCGTCAAGAATAGGCTTTTTTTTCAAAATATAGCTGACCACCATGAATTTTCAGCGCGGCAGGCAAAAAGAGGATCCGGAAATCAATCTGGTGCCGATGATCGACGTATTACTGGTCATTCTCATTTTCCTTACAATCACCACCACTTACTCAAAATTTTCAGAACTGGAAATCAGCCTGCCGCAAGCTTCATCCGATAAGCCCGCTGAACGCACCAACATCATTGATATCGGAATTACCGCCACCGGGAGCTATATGGTCAACGGTAACGCTATTAAATCCCCGAGCAGTGAGATGCTCAGCAATGCTTTGCGCACGGCGGCGGACGACCGGCCCAATCCAGTAATTGTGATACGCGCGGATGCGCAGGCCACACACCAGTCCGTTATAACGGTTATGGAGGCCGCGCGGCTGGCTGGTTACAATCACATCACTTTCAGCACAGAGAACCGTAAATAATGCCTGGATGAATGGGAGCCGCGGACGGGGATGGGTTTTAGGTTTAAAATGCACAGCTTCCGCTAGGTTAGCAAGCCACCAACATCAAGGTACGATTCCTTATGGATGCAAAACTGCTCGACATTCTGGTATGTCCCCTATGCAAGGGGCCACTCCTATATAAAAAATCCGAAAATGAACTCATCTGCAAGGCAGACCGGCTGGCGTTTCCCATTAAAGACGGCATCCCTGTAATGCTCGAAGATGAGGCGCGAAAAATTTCCTCCCGAAGTGGAAATCAGCTAAGCCCCTCCATGACGGGATGTAATCCTGATCTGCGTGGTCCAGCTTTTCTATAAGAAAACAGCGGATACGATGAAGAGTGCAAATAGATGAAGAGTGCAAATAGTGCCGCCGTATTGGGCGCCCTTGTCGCGGACTCAGCCGCACTCGGCCTGCATTGGCTTTACGATCCGGTGCGCATTGCGGAAGTTGAAAAGACCGATGGATTGGTATTTTTGCAACCGGATGCGAGCCATTACGCCGGAACCAAGGGATACTTCGCGCATGAGCGAAAAATGTCCGGCGATTCGTCTGCGTATGGCGAGGTTTGCCTGCTTATGCTAAAGCACCTCGCCAAGCACGGAAAATTCGATCGCATCCGGTATCAGGCCGAATACCGCGCTTATTTTGGGCCAGGCGGTGAATTTGTCGGATACATCGATTCCCCTACTCGCTTGACACTGCGGAAATTGCTGCCGCTTGAACCAGGCGATTTTCCGGCGCAATCCGGAGCCGATGATGACCAGCATCCCTGCCTGGCGGCGCTTCCGGCACTGGTTGCGGCTCACGCCGGGACACTGGAGGAGTTGATGGGCCTTATCGAGGAAGTGGTACGCGTCACGAATAACAATGAGCTGGCGGTTGCCGCTGCACAGTGCTCCGGGGCGGTTTTATTCTGGATATTGCAGGGCTTGCCGGTTACCCGGGCCTTGGCGGACGCCTTGCCTTTGTCGGGAAAAACCCTTGAGCCGCTGCTGGAGCAGGCACTTGCCTTGCCGGCTCTCGATAGCGTGGCCGCATCCGAGCGCTTTGGCAGGGCTTGCCATGTCTCGGAAGGCCTGCCAGTAGTCTTCCATATCGCGCAACATGCAACCGATTACCGCCAGGCGATCGAATCCAATATTCGCGCTGGAGGAGACAGTTGTGGCCGTTCCATCATACTCGGCGCCATGGTTGCGGCGCATATGGCGCAGCGAAACTGTTCAACTTTTCCTGTTCCGTTGTCCTGGCTGGCACGGTATAAAAAGTTAGCATCCGCTGCCGACGCATGCGCTGAGCTGGATAAGGACGCTCGATCTGTTAGTGATGCCGCATTGGTTCAGGGTAGATGACGCGCTGAAAGTGAATAAGCTCGGCCCGCACTTATATGCGAATATGCGGTAGCGAACGCGGGCATACGCTGGTGGGGTAATACAATCATACAAAGCTGACGACCTTGACGAGCTCCTGATTTTCTCGCTGTGCCGTTTCATAGGTGCTTGCTCGGAGGTTCAGTAACTTCCGGCTTATCGCGACAGGACAGCCGATGAAATCCCCGATTGAAGAGGCGCCTGGCGCGCCGGGTATTCCTCCCACCTGGTGCAGCAGCGCCAAGGAGATGGTGGGGTGTGCGCTCGGGCCGTCACGCCTTTGGTTCACCCTCGGCGGGGGTATCATTAACGAAGTTTATTATCCCCGCGTGGATTCCCCGCAGATACGTGATCTGGGCTTCATCATCGCGGATGATGATGGATTCTGGATAGAACTGAAGCGCATGGACAACCATATGCTACAGCTCGCTGCACCAGGTACTCCCGCAGTTCGTATCGTTCACCGTCATGACCGCTTTGAGTTTACGCTTCGCATTGTCCCCGATCCGCAACGCGACGTATTACTACTGGATTTTCATCTCGAGGGTGACCTTAATCTGCGCCCTTATGCGTTGCTCGCGCCGCACCTCGGCGGCACTGGCTGCGATAACCGGGCCGAGGTTGATGAGTATCGCGGCCGGCGTGTGCTTTTGGCTGAGAAAGATCCATTTGGCCTTGCGCTGGCAGCTGTGGATCAATATCAGAATGACGCATGGGGCCGGGCGAGTGCCGGTTATGTCGGGTTCAGCGATGGCTGGCAGGATTTCAACCACAACGGGCGGATGGCGTGGCAATACCGCCATGCGGGCCCCGGGAATGTGGCGCTGCTGGGCGCGCTCCCGCGCAAGGCAAGCCTCGCCCTGGGTTTTGCCAGCAGCAAGGAATCCGCGGCGACGCTTGCGATTTCCGCCTTGCTGCAACCATTCGATCAAGCCTGGCACCAGCAAATCAGCGACTGGGAATCATGGCATGCACAATGCGACCATACCAATACCGTCATCCAGGATATCCCGCCGTCATTACACGAAGAATACTACATCTCTGCCATGGTATTACGCGCTCATCAGGATAAAATTTATCCCGGTGCAATGGTGGCGAGCCTGAGTATCCCGTGGGGTAACACTCGCGATGAGCGCGGCGGTTATCATTTGGTCTGGCCACGCGATCTGGTGGAATGCGCGGGCGCTCTGCTTGCTCTTGGCGCTGAAAATGAAGCGCGTGATATTCTTCGTTATCTCATTGCGACACAGCGCGGCGATGGTCATTGGTATCAAAACCAGTGGCTTGGGGGCAAACCCTATTGGCACGGCGTACAACTGGACGAGGTAGGATTTCCAGTATTGCTCGCGATGCGTTTGGCTGCCCATGGAGCTCTCAAAGGCATCGAGATAGCGGATATGGTGCGGCGCGCCCTCGGGTTCATCGCGCGCAACGGTCCTGCGGCCCAGCAGGACCGTTGGGAAGAAGATGCCGGCATCAACACTTTCACCCTGTCGGTATGCATTGCCGCACTCGTGGCCGGGGCCCCGCTGGTTAAGCCTGAAGCGCGTGATTTTCTGCTTGCGCTTGCGGATTATTGGAATTCCCGCATCGAGGACTGGACTGTGGCATACGACAGTACCCTTGCCCGCCAGATGAACGTGAACGGCTATTATGTCCGCATGGCGCCTCCGATCCGAGAGACAAATACGCGTGCTCTGCTGGATGTCGTGCCGATCAAGAACCGTTTGCACGATCCGAGTTTATCCGCGGCGGAGCAGGTGGGCGTCGATTTTTTGCAGCTTGTACGCTTCGGGCTGCGCCGCGCGGATGATCCCCTCATTGTCGACAGTGTGAAAGTTGTGGACGCGCTGATTAAAGCCAATACCCCCAGCGGCCCCGGCTGGTATCGCTATAACGGGGACGGCTATGGTGAACATATGGATGGCGCGGCGTTCGACGGAGCCGGACAAGGGCGGCCATGGCCGCTACTGACGGGGGAACGAGGACATTATGCGCTGCTGGCAGGGGAAGATGTCGTGCCCTACCTTGAAACCATGGTTGAAATGAGCGGAACCGGCGGCATGATTCCGGAGCAGATTTGGGACAGCACAGCCATACCAGGACGCGACCTTTATCCCGGACGACCCAATGGATCAGCCATGCCGCTTGCCTGGGCGCACGCCGAATTTATCAAGCTGCTCGCTTCGCGGCAATTGGGTTACCCTTTTGACCGGCCTGAGGCCGCGTGGAAGCGCTACCTTGGAATGCGCCCGGTACCCGAGTATGCTTTCTGGTTACCCCAGGCCCCTATTCGTCAAATTTACCGGGGAACCAGCTTATTCATAGCCTTATATTACCCGGGGCTGATCCATTGGGGAACAGATGGCTGGCAATTCCCGGCCGATATACCGACAACCGACAGCGGCCTTGGCCTTCACTTCGCCCGGATTTTGACGAATTCGCTGGTATGCGGGCAAAAACTCGACTTTACTTATCAGAATCTTGATAGCGGGATATGGGCGGAATGCGTCTATTCGATTACTGTAATAGATCGGCCTCAAATGGATCGGCCTCAGTGATTCTGCTCGGTATGGGTCATTTCTTCTTCATATAGAACATGAATTCTCCCGCCGTTTCCGACGAGGACAGCAATTCGTTGCCGGTCTGATCGGCAAAGACCTGAAAATCAATCACGGCACCCGGGTCGGTGGCTAATATCTTCAAAACTTGACCGGTAGTCATTTCGACCAGAGATTTTTTGGTACGCAGGATAGGCAAGGGACAGTTCAGGCCGCGCACATCCAGTTCCTTGTCGCAATTCATGGATTTCTCCTCAACTCCTGACGAATTTGAAAAATACTGGACGCATGCGAAATTCCGAACAACCGCCGCCGCTGATAAAGACCAAATGAACGATGCCACATGGACGCAGACGCAACGTCGCAAGGCCTCTAAGATGAGTTAGCATAATAATGTATCCTGATCCGGTTCGTTGAGCCTTGCCCTACACCCCGAAAACCGCACACTCCACCCTGTCCAGCTGCCGGATTTTGGTTTATTCATATCCCTTATCCTGTTCAAAATCGAAGCAAGGTCAGCAAATAATACCATTGTTGTTTTGATTGAGAATGGGTCAACATTAATAACATTATGGTCTCGTCGTCATGCCGGTCAATCTGACACCTCCACTACCCGAACAATTGTTGCCTGTGAAGGGCGTAGCCCTGGGCATCGCTGAAGCCGGGATTAGAAAGCCCGGCCGCAAGGACTTGCTTGTGATGGTCCTGGACGAATCCGCAAAAATCGCCGGCGTGTTTACCCAAAACGATTTCTGTGCCGCGCCGGTAACGGTTGCCAGGGAACATCTTGCGCGCCAAAATCCCGGCAACCCGATCCGGGCATTGGTCATCAACACCGGCAACGCCAATGCCGGCACGGGCGAAGATGGGCTCACACATGCTCGCGCCACGTGTGGGGCTTTGGCACGCCTGCTCGGTTGCGGCAGCCAGCAGATCTTGCCATTCTCTACCGGCGTCATTATGGAACCGCTGCCGGTGGAAAAAATCGTTGCCGGTCTGCCCGTTGCGATAGCCAACCTCAAAGTGGACAATTGGTTTGCCGCATCTCAGGCAATCATGACAACCGATATCGTGCCCAAGGCAATGTCAAAGCAGATTTCGCTCGACGGCACGGCTGCAACCATTACAGGGATCGCCAAGGGCTCGGGGATGATTCATCCCAATATGGCGACAATGTTGAGTTACATCGCGACCGATGCGGATTTGAGTCAGCCCCTTCTGGAAGAAATCGTACGGTACGCGGCGGAAAATTCCTTCAACCGGATTACCGTGGACGGGGATACCTCCACTAATGACGCTTTTATTTTGATCAGCACCGGGCGTGCAGGCAATGCATCCATCACTGATAGAACCAGCACGGCATTCCGCACAGTGCAACAGGCCGTAACAGAGGTCGCGATGCAGCTCGCGCAAGCTATCGTGCGTGATGGAGAAGGTGCGACCAAATTCATTACCGTCAGAGTCGAAGGCGGCAAGACAGCGGAGGAGTGCACCAAGGCCGCATACGCGATCGCCCATTCTCCCCTCGTCAAGACCGCCTTCTTCGCATCCGATCCGAATCTGGGCAGAATACTTGCGGCTGTCGGCAACGCCGGTCTGGAAACGCTCGACGTAAATCAGCTACAGCTTTATCTTGATGATGTGCTGGTCGCGGAGAATGGCGGCAGAGCTCACGGCTATCGGGAAGAAGATGGTCAGCGAGTGATGAGGCAGCCAGAAATCACCGTCCGCGCCGTGCTTAATCGGGGACATGCATCGGCAACAATCTGGACATGCGATCTGTCTTATGATTACGTGAAGATCAACGCGAGTTATCGCAGTTAGCAATCGGACAAACAGAAAAACAGGTTGCGGACACGCTTGAGCGTACGCGCAACCTGCCGAAGGCATAGATCAGTGAATTTCGCGCTTGGGTTGCAAAAAGATTGCAACCCAAGTGACGCTACCCATAGTAAGAAATATTCTTATTCGCCCATCGGTTTCATGTGTGGCAGATAGTGATCACCCGCGCGTTCCCCGTAGTGGGTATAACGTCCACCGGAGTCAGACCACTGTCCGCCGTAGCCGGGCTGTCCGCCGTAGCCGGGCTGCCCGCCGTCGCTGGACCGTTCACCATATCCTTTTTGCCCATGGCGGTGGCCGTGCATTTTTCTCATTTTGGCCGCTTCATCCTTATCTATATATCCATCCTTATTGGTATCCATCTTGTCGAACATTAAGTCGCAGTGGCGTGCGTGTTCGTCCCTGCTGACCCGGCCATCCTTGTCCGTATCCGCCATGGGCATTCCACATCGGCCCTCTCCGGACTTATCGGAACCTTTCTTCTCGCCATAATCATCCTTCTTGCTCCCATACTCATCCGTCTTTTCGTACGCTTGGGCAACCATGTAGCCTTTATCGAGGGATTGCGCGGCAAATGGATTATCCCCCGCGGACGCGATGGATGGGGCACCGAGCGTAGCGGCAAAGGCGGAACCCAGGGCAAGAGACATAAGTGACTTTTTACTAGGCATATTGTTCATGGTTTATCTCCTCAATGTTGTGCTTGATTTAACAAGTGTCTGGACACGCATACGCTTGCCGATGCGGTAACTCATCCAAAGAATTCATTTTTTATCTTGTGTTAGCAATCGCGCGAGCAATCCATTACGATATGAATCCGGTATGCCCGCTATCTTGATACTTACTTGATACTGATGCGCTTGACGTATCTAATACTTATACACGTACGCTTGACGTACCGGGCTTATCATCACCCGTTTTAGCTGAACGGTTCAGTGCGATAGCACACATAATTGGTCGACGCTCACGCATGAACACGAGCATATCACTTCCCTCACACTCGGCTTGATAAACAGCTGTAAATATTGATGAATAAATGGGACAACTTATACAGGCGGGCTGAAAGTCTGCTTTCGCGCATGGAGGAGCTGCTCCCGGCTCGCCAACCTGAGACCGGCTGGAACACCGCCGTGGCATTTCGCTGGCGAAAATATGGCCGCATGTCAGGCCACAAGGCCGGCTTCATCCAGCCCGTTGCGCATCCACATCATATTACGCTGGATGCGTTGCAAGGAATCGATATCTCAAAAAAGACTCATAGATCAAAATACGCATCAGTTTGTACATGGCCGTCCCGCCAATAATGTGCTCCTCACCGGGGCACGGGGTACTGGCAAGTCATCTCTGGTCAAAGCAATGCTGACAAAATATGCGGCGTCAGGGTTGCGCTTGATCGAGGTGGAAAAGCATGATCTCGTCGATCTCCATGACATAGTCGAGCAAATCCGCCAGCGCCCCGAGCGCTTCATTCTTTACTGCGATGATTTATCTTTTGAATCTGGCGAGCCTGGTTATAAAGCACTGAAAGTCGTACTGGACGGGTCCATTGCCACCGCGTCAGAAAACGTTCTGGTCTACGCCACTTCCAATCGCCGCCACCTGATGCCTGAATTCATGCAGGATAATCGGGATACCCGGCACATCGGCGAGGAAATTCATCCAAGCGAAGCGGTCGAAGAAAAAATTTCGCTATCCGAACGTTTCGGATTATGGGTCTCTTTCTACCCCTTCGATCAAGATCAGTATCTCGACGCCGTCCACCAATGGCTCACCTATTTCGGCGTGACGGAAATGGCTCCGCCGGTATGCGAAGCAGCGCTGAGATGGGCGCTGGGACGCGGTTCCCGAAGTGGGCGGGTAGCATGGCAGTTTGCCCGCGACTGGGCAGGTAAAGAGGAAGCCCGGCAAATCTGATTTGCCCCGAGTCATCACCTATGCCTCAGCGTCTTCCCGTTGTTGAAGTTGCCGCCCCCATCGTTGAAGTCGCTGTCGCGGTCATTATCCGCGTTGATGGCGCCTTTCTGCTGGCAAGCCGGCCTGAAGGCAAGCCGTATGCAGGCTACTGGGAGTTTCCTGGAGGAAAGGTGAAGCCGGGCGAGCCGCTGTTGCATGCGCTCAGACGGGAATTATTGGAAGAGTTGGGTATAACCGTTGAATATGCCTATCGCTGGATCACTCGCACATTCAGTTATCCTCACGCTACCGTACGCCTTTGCTTTTTTCGCGTCACGAATTGGCATGGCGAACCCCAGCCTTGCGAAGGCCAGAAACTGTCATGGCAATTTGCAAACAATGTTGAAGTTGAACCAATGCTGCCCGCGAATGCGCCAGTGTTGCGAATGCTTGGATTGCCGTCAGTTTATGCAATTACCAATACCGCGGAAACGGGAATGAAACGTTCGCTGGCCCGGATCGAATGCGCGCTGCAAACGGGGGTAAGGTTGCTGCAGATACGGGAGAAACGGATGGAGCAATATGCACTGCGTGAATTCGGCAGCGAAATAGTCGCTCTCGCGCACCGTTACGGGGCCACGGTACTGGTAAACGGTGATATTGGCGATGCTGCCTTCTGTCGCGAGATAAACGCCGACGGTCTGCATCTCCCTTCCGCGCAATTGATGAATCTTTCGGCGCGCCCAGGGGTCGATTGGTGTGGCGCATCCTGCCATAACGCAGAGGAGCTGTTTCGAGCCGAGCAGTTGGATATGGATTTTGCGGTGCTCGCGCCTGTATTGCCGACCTTGAGCCATCCGGAATCTCCGGCGCTGGGTTGGCGGAAATTCGATTTGCTCACCCGGAATTGCTCGATTCCAGTATTCGCTCTGGGGGGTTTGAGGTCCGAGGACTTAAGCACGGCCTGGGAGCATGGCGGCCATGGAATCGCCATGATGCGAGGCATCTGCGCCTGATGCTTTAGTAATCCATCAAGGGCTTATCTCTCGCCTTTCTTCCCTTTGTCCGGCTCCTCTTCCTGCTTTTCATTTTCGGGGACGCGATAGGATTCCGCGGCCCACTGTCCCAGATCGATCAGCTTGCAGCGCTCTGAACAAAACGGGCGATAGTGATTGCCGGTCTCCCAGACGACGACCTTGCCACACTGCGGACAATTAATGATGGTTTTCTTCATACCTTTGAATTTTGATTGAACCCGGTTTAATTAGACTCCGGCAGGCCTTCATTTTATCCCGGTGTGTGCGTTACCCTGGTGCTCAGCCAAAGCTGCTGCGAATGGCAGCATAAGATAAACAGCAAACTTCATGCGTTCCAATTTGCACAACTTGACGTACACAGCCGCTGCGAGCTTGCTTATTGTTATTATGAATCGTAATGTTCGCAATGTTGCCCAGTGTTCCTCAACGGTCATCCTGAAGAGCGGCAAACATGAATCCCCGGATAAGAAAATCATAAGTCAGGAAAAAAAGGGGCTATCGGGTAATAGTTCTTTTTTAGTTCTCTTTTTGCAAATAGCCAGGCGGGAGAAGAATCTCTGCCGCAATAGACAGGATTAAATCCGGAGATTGTCCCGGTCGTATGATGCGGCGTTGAGCAGGACCAATTTTTTCCGTCCAATCAATAAGTTTTAAGATGGGATGTTTATTTTCCAATACTTACTATGTTAAAATGGTTAAGTTTTTTAGGCCCCGAAAATGGGAATCCGAAGTGAAAAACGCGACGTGAAAAACGGAACTGCAAAATATGGCAGATATTGAGAAAAAACAAGAAATGAACCCGAGAAGACGCTTCCTCGTCGCCGCGACCTCCATAGCGGGCGGGATCGCGGGCGCAGCGGTCGCCACGCCATTCGTACTGAGCATGATGCCAAGTGAGCGGGCAAAAGCCGCGGGGGCCCCAGTCGAGGTTGACATCAGCAAAATCGAGCCGGGGATGCTGCTTCTGGTGGAGTGGCGAGGCAAGGTCGTGTGGATATTGGACCGGACACCCGAAATGCTGACCACTCTAAAGAAACTGGATGGCGAGGTTGTCGACCCGAAATCGGAAAAACCCCAGCAGCCGGCATATTGCCAGAATGAGACACGTTCGATCAAACCGGCGATTCTTGTGGTCGAAGGCGTCTGTACTCACCTCGGATGTTCTCCCGTGTACCGAAAGGATATTGCTCCGGCGGATCTCGGCCCTGATTGGCTGGGCGGTTTTTTCTGCCCTTGTCATGGCTCCAAGTTCGACCTCGCGGGTCGCGTTTACAAGAGCGTGCCGGCACCGACCAATCTGGTCGTTCCGCCCCATATGTATTTAAGTGATACCCAACTGTTGATTGGATCTGATCGTAAGGAGTCCGCATAAATGGGCAAGCGACTGGCGTCGATGATGGATTGGATAGATGCGCGTTTTCCTTTGACTGAAACCTGGAAGTATCATCTTGCCGAGTATTACGCGCCCAAGAACTTCAATTTCTGGTACTACTTCGGTTCGCTTGCCATGCTCGTGCTGGTAAATCAGCTCCTCACCGGCATCTTCCTCACGATGAATTACAAGCCGGACGCCAACATGGCATTCGCGTCCGTCGAATATATCATGCGAGACGTGGATTTCGGCTGGCTGATCCGCTACATGCACTCCACCGGCGCATCCATGTTTTTCGTGGTGGTATATCTGCACATGTTCCGGGGGATGATGTATGGCTCGTATCGCAAGCCGCGCGAACTACTCTGGCTCATCGGCATGGCAATCTTCTTCGTCCTGATGATGCTGGCGTTTACCGGTTACATCCTGCCCTGGGGACAGATGTCCTACTGGGGCGCGCAGGTGATTGTCAGCATGGTCGGGGCGCTCCCAGTGGTCGGGCAAACCCTCTCGAACTGGATCCTGGGCGACTTCATGCTTTCCGATGCCGCGCTCAACCGGTTTTTTGCGTATCACGTCGTAACCCTGCCAGTCCTGCTCGTAACCCTGGTATTCATTCATATCGTGGCACTGCATGAAGTCGGCTCGAACAATCCGGATGGCATTGAAATCAAGGCAAACAAGGATCCGGTAACGCACATTCCGGTAGATGGCATTCCCTTCCACCCGTATTACAGCGTGAAAGATATTGTCGGCGTGGTAGGGTTTTTGATCGTATTCTGCGGCATCATATTTTTCATGCCTGAAATGGGCGGTTACTTCCTCGAGTACAACAACTTCATACCCGCCAATACCCTGCAGACGCCCGATCATATTGCGCCGGTATGGTATTTCACTCCGTATTACTCCATGCTGCGGGCAGTCACGGTCAACTTTCTCTGGGTGGATGCAAAACTCTGGGGCATCCTGCTGATGGGCGGCTCGGTCGCGATCTTTGCCCTCCTGCCCTGGCTGGACCGCAGTCCCGTAAAATCCATTCGCTACAAAGGCCCTTATTTCAAGATCGCCCTGACGCTCTTTGTCATCAGTGTCTTTGTGCTGGGGTGGCTCGGGACAAAATCGCCCACGCCTCTGTATACGCTGCTCGCGCAGATATTCACGGTCATCTACTTCGCGTTTTTCATTCTAATGCCGTGGTACAGCAAGATAGATAAAACCAAGCCTGAACCAAAAAGAGTAACGGGATGAAAAAAATAACGTATATCTTATTTATTTTATGTCTGGTCCCGCTTGCCGCGTTCGCCAGCGGGCCTGAAGTCAAACTGGATCGCGCGCCTATCCGTATGGAGGACAAGCTTTCCCTGCAACGCGGCGCGCATACTTTCGTCAACTACTGCCTGTCTTGCCATAGCGCTGAATACATGCGCTACAACCGTTTGAGGGACTTGGGTCTTACCGAAAATCAGATCAGCGATAATCTGATATTTACCGGGCAGAAAGTCGGCGAACTCATGACAGTCGCCATGAAAAAGAAGGAGGCCAAGCAGTGGTTCGGCGTGGCGCCGCCTGATCTGTCGGTGATTGCCCGCTCTCGCGGCCCGGATTGGCTTTATACCTATCTCCGCAAATTTTATCGGGACGACTCCACGGCAACCGGGTGGAACAACGTGGTATTTGACAAAGCTGCCATGCCCCATGTGCTCTACCAATTACAGGGGGAGCAATCGCTGGTGACAAAAACAGTTGACGATGGCCACGGAGGCAAACATGAGGTCAGTGAATTGAAACTGGACAAGCCCGGCATGCTTTCAAAAACGCAATACGATGCGTATGTTGCCGATCTGGTGAACTACCTGGTCTATCTGGGTGAACCTGCCGCCACAAAACGTGTCCACATTGGAATGATTGTAATGCTCTTCCTGTTCGTTATGCTGGCGCTGGCCTATGCTCTGAAACATGAATACTGGAAGGACATCCATTGATCAACTCTCATCAGTCGAAGATTTTGGTTTCAAATATGCCGGGAAGTAATCCATTATGATGACGCTGTATTCAGCCACTACCTGCCCGTTCAGCCATCGCTGCCGTATCGTGCTGTACGAGAAGGGTATGGACTTCCAGATTATTGACGTGGATTTGCACAATAAACCGGAAGACCTGGCGGTCATGACGCCTTATAGCCGGGTCCCCGTGCTGGTGGAGCGCGACCTTATTTTGTACGAATCCAACATCATCAATGAATATATTGATGATCGTTTTCCACATCCCCAGCTGATGCCGGCCGACCCTGTGATGCGAGCTCGCGCGCGGTTATTTCTTCATCGCTTTGAGCAGGAGCTTTTCTGCCATATCGATGCAGTCGAGCAAAGTAACCAGAAAACCGCGGATAAGGCGCGTGCCATGATCCGCGATAACCTGACAGTGATTGCACCCGTGTTCGCCAAGCAGAAATATATGCTGGGCGAAGAATTTTCCATGCTTGACGTATCCATAGCACCACTGCTGTGGCGGCTGGATCATTATGGCATTCAGCTACCCAAACAGGCGGCGCCACTCTTGAAGTTTGCCGAACGGTTGTTCAGCAGGCCCGCGTTCATCGATGCGTTGACAGCCTCCGAGAAAGCCATGCGCAAATGAAGGAAATCTCCACCAAACCATATCTGATTCGCGCTATTTATGACTGGTGCTCCGACAGCGGCTATACCCCTTACTTATCCGTAAAGGTGGACGAACAAACTCGTGTTCCGGATGAGTTCGTAAAAAATGGCGAGATCATACTTAATATCAGCGATGATGCCGCGCATCATCTTACCCTGGGCAATGATCTGATTCAGTTTTCGGCCCGGTTTAATGGCGTCTCGCGGGAGATTTCGGTACCGGTCAACGCGGTCCAGGGGATATTTGCCAAAGAAATTTCCCAAGGCATCCTTTTCCCGTCCGAAGGTAATAACAACGCAGCCCAGGCTGAAGCCGGTACTGAAGATTTGAGGCAACAGTCTTCGTCGCAAGGTTCGCCCCGCTCCCCAGGCAACGATAAACGCCGCTTTCAGATCGTCAAGTAAACCGCGTTGACTGGTTGTCAGTTTTTTACAGTTTGCTCCCCCGCTTCCCGATCTCTATAATTGCATCCGCGCCGGCATAGCTCAGTTGGTAGAGCAGCTGATTTGTAATCAGAAGGTCCCGAGTTCGACTCTTGGTGTCGGCACCATAAAATCAAGGGCTTACGTTCAAATGCGTGAGCCCTTGGTCTTTCATGGGACACTCCACTCATGGGACAACGTGTTGAGCCGGTTCAGTGTTCCATGCTCACCCATACAAGAGGTAAGTATTAAATATCCTCAAATGGGGTTGGTACGGAAGAGATGGCCAATATATATTCAACGTCTCACAAAATATTGTAATAGCTCATGAGTACAGCAAACGTTCTTGTTAGATACGATGGCCCAATTTTGGACAGCCATCAGATGGACATTGCCGATCTTGCCCCAGCTCTCATGGGAATTTCCGAGCTTTGTAAGATAGCGAACAAGAGATTTAATGGTGATCGCTCAACAGTAAAGGTTCTTATAAGAGCGGACATCGAGCAGCAATGCATACAATTTGACCTTCAGGTAGTCCAGAGTATTTGGGATCAAACAAGAAGCTTGCTTTCAAACTCAGATGTTACGTCAGCCAAAGAATTGCTTGAATGGCTTGGAATAGTTGGTTGCGTAGGAGGAGTGGTTGGCGTTATCGGCGTTATAAAGTGGCTGCGCGGGCGTTCCATGGATGCTGAGGAACTGGAATACACAACCGAGAAAAATATAACAAGAATTTCGGTCACAGGAAGCAACAATGTCATCATTGCGCATTCTCAAGCTGTTGAGTTAATGCGCGAAGAGCAAGTTTTATCAAATATCAAGAAAGTCGTTAAACCAGTTACAAAGGAGGGGTATGAATCTTTGGAATTTGAATCTAAAAACTCCACTGAAAAAGTAACAAAAGATGAAGCTGCTTTGATTACGGCCTTACAACCGCAAGCTAATTCATCACTTGAGGACCAGCCTCAAACCATCACTGCATGGGTCACTGTATATTCTCCCGTGTATGACAAGTCCGCGCAGAACTGGCGCTTTAAATTCGGAGATGTTCAAGAATATATGGACATCAGCGAAACTGATATTGCCGAAAAAGCACTTGCGCGCGGCGGCGCACTGGTTGATGACGCGTACAAAATCCGGCTTGAGTTGCGACAGGAGCTCAAGCCTGGGGGTAAAATAACTAATTATTACAAAATAATGGAAGTTCTCGATTTCAGAGGGGCGACAATTCCGACTCAGCGGAATATCTTTGAAGAAAAAAATGAATTGTAATAGTTTCGATTTAATCTGACAGCAGGCCTTGCCAAAGGGTGGGGTTACCCGGTTTGATAGAGGTGCGAATCTTTATCAAATTGAGCGCGCAAGCGCAAAGGAGTAACCCCATGAGTAGTTTTCAACAAAATGTTATCAAATACAAGGTAGGCTTGCTCAGCCTGGCAGCCGAACTTGGCAATGTATCGCGCGCCTGCAAGGTAATGGGCTTTTCTCGCGATACTTTTTATCGCTATCAATCGGCTATGGAATCAGGCGGTATTGATGCCCTGATTGATGCCAACCACAAAAAGCCTAAGCCCAAGAATAGAGTTGAAGAAGCAGTCGAGCTGGCGGCAAAGAATTGGGGTCAGACCCGGATTCTTCTGCCCGGCTCGAGGATTATGGCGGTGAGGAGTTTCTCATCATGGCATCGGGTTGTAGCTGGAATGGTGCGATGGACGTGGCCGTACGAATTCGTAGCGCTATCAGCGCAGAGCCCGTAAACAAGTGGCGAATACCAGACCGACGGGCAGCGTAATCTATTATTTAACTCTGGAGTGAGCCCCCCATCCTGAGACATACGGGAGGTTGACATAGCGGTTATAGGGGAACCATGTCACGTGCAATGTCGCGAATAACGCTGGGGACGTTATCAGCGCATCGCTGTATCGCAAAAACGATGGTTTCCAGAAGTTCGACACTTCCCTCATGAAGAGTTGTAAAAATTGGAGTGGAGCAGCCTATGAATGAACAGCTTCAGCACCTCGTAATTTTGGTCATATCAGGAATTATCGTTACGGCATGTGTGCTGCTCCATTACGAAGCACTACGTTTTCTTGGCCGCACACTGGGAGCGCATGTGCATAAACGCATTGGCGTATTGCTGGTGATGATAGGACTGTTAATCGCACATTTCCTGGAGATCTGGGTTTTCGCTATTGCTTATATGACCGTGGAACATCGAATGGGGTTTGGCCACATTAAAGGTATAGGCAACGGTAATATTTTTGATTACTTCTATTTTTCATCGATCTCGTATACAACAGTTGGCTTTGGTGATTTAGTTCCTGTCGGCGCCATACGAATGCTTTCAGCCGCTGAAGGGCTTGCTGGTTTGGCATTGATTACCTGGTCTGCTTCATTTACTTTCATGGCCATGCGACGCTTCTGGCCGAATCCTCTCGCAGGATCGCACAAAAAATCAGACGATGAGGTGTGAGTTTCCACCTTATGAAGGTGGAAACTCGTACCCTAGTGGAAAAAGAATTGGAGTCAGACCCGGATTCTTCTCGATTCTTCTTATGACCGGATCGAGCATTATGGCGGTGAGGAGTTTCTCATCATGGCATCGGGTTGTAGCTGGAATGGTGCGATGGACGTGGCCGAACGAATTCGTAGCGCTATCAGCGCAGAGCCCGTAAACAAGCGGCGAATACCAGACCGACGGGCGGTGTAATCTATTATTTCACTCTGGAGTGAGCCCCCCATCCCGAGAGATATGGGAGGTTGACATAGGAACGGCCACGCACTTCTTCAGGTACGCATTAAAAAGGGTTAAAGAAAGAGACTGCTGAGATATTGTCCGCTAGGCGTTATGGCCGCTCCGGTTGGGCGATTAGCTGAGGAGTGTTTTAAGTACCGATGACCGGCGGCTTTCCTATATCCATTACTGCTGAGTTCGGTAAAAGTCGCGTAAATACCGAACGCGATAGCATTTGATATCAAAGCCTTGGCAGTGCCGTAGATAGTTGCGTTACACTACCGGGATTGCCATCAATAACCGAGTGCCAAGCCAGTGTTACGCCGTGGGTCATTCGCCCCGTAAAACCGGTTCTTGCCTACAGGTTTACCATTGATGGATGGTGCACCCACGAGGATGACGGCAAGATGATTGGCGGGTTGTGGCCCGGCGATGTTGTGTCCCATGTCCATCAGCAGTTTACGCGTATCTGGCGATAGTGCGTACGGTTCAGCATTGGTCAAGTCCGGCAGCCACTGATGGTGAAAGCGCGGCGCGTCTACAGCCTCCTGCGCGTTCATGCCGTAGTCCACCACATGAATGATTGTCTGCAACACGGCAGTGAGGATTCGGCTGCCGCCGGGCGTACCTAACACCATGACCAGCTTGCCGTCTTTCGATACGATGGTGGGACTCATGGAAGAGAGAGGGCGCTTGCCAGGAGCAATCGCGTTAGCTTCACCCTGCACCAACCCATAAATGTTGGGCACACCGACCCCGACAGTGAAGTCATCCATCTCGCTGTTCAATAGCACACCAGTGTTGACTGCTGTGACCTTGGCGCCAAACCAGTCGTTTAGCGTATACGTCACGGACACTGCGTTGCCCCAACGATCGACGACGGAGTAGTGAGTCGTGTTGTTGCCTTCATGCGGTTCCACACCCGCTTTGATGTCCTTTGACATACCGGCCTTCTTGGGGTCGATCGTTGCGCGGATTCTTTCAGCGTAAGCCTTGTCTAGCAGACGATCGATTGGGTTCTGAACGAAATCCGGGTCGCCCAGATAGTGATTGCGGCCTACATATGCGTGACGCATGGCTTCGATCTGGTAGTGCACAGCTTGCGCAGAACCAAAGCCCAGTTCTTTGAGCGGGTAGCCTTCCAGTACATTGAGCATTACGCAGATCACCACACCGCCCGAACTTGGCGGAGGGGCCGATACCACCTGAAAGCCGCGATAATCGCATTCCACTGGTGCGAGTTCACGCGTCTTGTACTGGTCAAGATCAGCCTGCGTGATCAACCCCTTGCCCGCTTGGCTGGACGCCACCAATGCGGCACCGACCGGGCCGTTATAGAAGCCATATACACCCCTGGCACTGATTGCACGAAGCGTCTTGCCTAGATCCTTCTGCACAAGCTTCTCGCCTACATCGTAGGGATCACCCTTGTTTAAGAAGATGGCTGCAGTCGCAGGGTCGTTCTTGAACACTGTGGTGGCAGTACGCAGCATGTCCACATCGCCCTGCTCAAGCACAAAGCCCCTTTCCGCGAGTTGTATCGACGGTCCCATCAGTTCAGCACGCTTCTTTGTGCCGTATTTTTCTCGGGCCATCTCCAGACCTGACACTGTACCGGGCACCGCCACGGCGAGATGTCCGACCGTACTCAAGCCCTTGATGACCTTGCTGTCCTTGTCCAGGTACATGTTGGCGGTGGCGGCCAAGGGAGCTTTTTCACGGAAATCCAGAAAGGTCTTGCGACCATCGGCAAGTTGTACAATCATGAAACCGCCACCACCCAAGTTGCCTGCGGACGGATACACCACCGCAAGCGCATAACCTACGGCAACCGCCGCGTCAATTGCGTTACCACCTTTCTTCAGTACATCCACACCAACTTTGGAAGCCAGATGGTGTGCCGAAACCACCATGCCTTTTTCTGCGGCCACTGGAGCCATCGACGCGGCGAAGGTGTGGACGCAAGTGAAGCCGATCAGTGCCGCCAGGAAGGCTTGCCGGAAGAGCAGTGAAAACAGTTTTGAGATCCACGTTATCGCGGGGAGATTCGTAGTAGGGATTGACATCAATTGACTCCTCAGATGAGGTTAGTGTGAATACGTGCGGCATCAATGGCCACGGCAGTTAAAAGTGGAGGGTGGGCGAAAACCCGACCGCTCGTGGGCTGAAAATGCTTGCATAAGCCGATTCAAATAATGATGCATTCTTTTCGCCACAGGAAGAATTGGGGTCAGACCCCGATTCTTGCAGGATCGGCTTCTTGTCTTTCTTGCAGGCCTTGCGATAACGTTTCCGAATTGTCACCAGGTATTCCCGCCGGGCACTCTTTACCATATCAAGGTCTCCTTTTCGATAACCTTCAATATGGCGCAACGTTATTTCTCAAAATATCTTTCGGTTACATTTAATTCGGCGCAATTCTACTAAGGTCGAGTTGGCGAATTCTTCAAAGGTATCCTAGGATGAATGTTGAAAGCAACCGTCCGCAGAAGGATTGTCCATTGATCGATCCTCGGGCTACATGCCAACTCTGAACAATGATGTGACGATTTATGGAGTAAGAGGTTTCTAATTATGCTTGGAGCTCCGGTTGGCATTTTTGATCAAACACTTTAAAGAGGCTGAAAAGACTATGGCTACAGACCCTGTAGTTTCAGAGCCTGAATTTTCGGAGCCTGTAGTTCCGATTAGTGAGGTAATCCCTCCCGAATTCACTATCCCTTACACTCTGACAAACGAACTGCGCGAAGATGCTGCCCCACGACATATATTCATTTTTTTTGATGGGACATGGAACGAGGATCGCACTTTAACGGGGCTGTCCAGCCCAACCAATGTGCTGCGAATGTACCAAAAGCTGAATCACGAAACTGACAATCCCGGGCTCCAACCAAACGTCTCACATGTTATTGCCCGATATTATCGGGGCGTTGGAAATCGTCAGGACAATGACGCGGCAAGGCGGCGTTGGTTTGCATTCAGTGGTATGGATGAAGAGAGAATTCGTTCCACAGCTTTGGCGAATCTCTATCTGGACTACAAAAGCAAAAAAGATAGCATCTATATTATAGGGTTCAGCAGGGGAGCTGCCAGTGCGCGCCTATTGGCGCGGGAGATATGCCTCAAAGGACTACCACCGAAGTTGAAGGTGACCACGACGTATTTTGGAAACCTATTAACCAAACAAATCGAACCACGGATTAGCCGCGTTGAAAGGATCGGCCAGGATAACGAGGCTCACAAGGTGAAAGTCGCATTCCTGGGATGCTGGGACACGGTAGACGCACTTGTCTTGCCTAACCGCTATCCCCGGCACAAATGGATGGACAAACTTGTGCGTTGGTGCAAGTCTATAATTCCCCGACTAACGGGAAAGGAGGGATTTCGAGGCGATGAGAACAAAATTCCGCTGGAAGTCGATAAGGCAGTGCACTGTGTTGCGCTAGACGAAACACGGCACGAATTTTTGCCTTCGCTTATGCCGTACGCCCCCAATGTGGAGGAGGTATGGTTTCCAGGCGTTCACTCCGACGTTGGGGGTGGCTACAAAGACAACATGCTTGCTGATGCGCCCTATAAATTCATGAAGAGCCGGCTGATCGCTTCGGTAAAAGCTCACGGAGGGAACATGGAAACCCTATTCAAAGGGGAAGCGGAAAGGAACGTCGCTACCAAGTATTGCTTCCATTTTTATGGGCTGAACGGGGGTGTGGAGAGTGTGAAGCGCACGAAAGAATTGTTGGGTTTTGGAAGGAGCATACGCAGAATTCGCGTCTTAGACGCACCATCCCATGTTAAGCCGAAAATCCACTCTTCATTGAAACTCATCAGAAACAGTGACTCAGTATTTGCGGCAGACGACAACGACAAGCTCACGTGGATGATCACCTACGAGCCATATAATGTACGGGAACTTCGGGACAATAACCGGGGCAATAATGTGCAGAAACCCGAGGATCATTTCGAATATGCGTACGACGATGAGAAAGCGAGTTTGCAATCTTCAAATAATGCAGCCAAACCCAACGGCCCCATGCTATAAATTGGGAAGGCGGGGCTTCCCCCGCCACTATTACCAGATAGCCAAACCCCCGCCGTCCCGTTTATAGGCTGCAAGCAACCCCGCCTGATTCAGTTCTTCCTCAAGACAATCTAGGCTGTCCCTTATCTCCAATGACAAGCTATTCGGCCGCCCACCTCTCGCTAGGGTCGCGCATTGCGGCAACCAAGCGGGCTGCTGATATAAGAATTTTATGGGTTAGTTCGGCCCCGGGTGCTGCTGTCGTGATTGTGCTCATGTTTTGCTCTCCAATTATCCGCCCAAAGGTGGCGTGGAAAGAGAAGAATCGGGGTCAGACCCCGATTCTTGCGGATCCTCTGCCCAGGCAATTCGGCAGGGAGATATTATTGCATAACTTCAATATGTTACAGGTTGACGCGATCTCAATCGAAGTCATTGCGACCGGCTAAACCGTAGTTTATCGGATTGTCTCAAGTATAATTAGTTCCAGGAGGCGAGGTCTAAGTAGGGAGAGATAGGGTTAGACATGATTATTATTCCGCTTTCTCCAGGCTGGTTTCCAGACTCATCCAGCGCCAGGCATCGGGTCGTTCAAAGCGGCCGCACAGGGGAGGGAGTTTGCTTCGTCTCAATCGGCGGCTTCCGGGAGAGTCCTGGTATGGGCGCTCGGTATACGCCGGAATCAGAACCCGTTGCTGCGTTCGGGGATGAGTCCTTTCCCACTGTGACGCAACCAGATGATGCCAGCACAAGATATGCTGCGATGATTAAATTTTTCAATGTCACTGTATCTGCCTTATTTCCGGTAGATACGCATGCACTGCGTCCGGTATCAGTAGCTCTAGCTGTTTGGCAAAAACAACGGTAATTGATCATCTGGAACAAGGGGCATGAGATTTTCTTTGCCGAGATTATGCTATTAGCATGAATTGTTTGCCGCAACCCGGTGGATATCGTCCAGTCAACGGCACTAGATATCAAAACTTTAACTCCGTTCTAGTGGTGGTATCGCGTGCTTGGGTCGACTCTTAGTGTTAGCGTCAAATTAGCGCTTATTCAATATCTCTTATTCCTAACATCTAACATCTGCTTGATTTGCTCTAAATCCTGCTGGATTTGTTCTACCGATGCGGTTAGATAAATGAGAGCAAGATAGAGGTTATATTTTTCCGGCTGGGTTTGTTCGTTACCAAATGAATTGAGGTTTTCCACGAACATTCTTTTCGCATCTGTAGCAGCTGACATTTTTAATTCCTTTTTTTAGGGGATGGAAGAGCGAACCAGGCAGAAATTCTTTCTGCTTAACTGGCCGCAACGCTTATTGCCCCAGCAGGCGCAAAAAAGCCCGAGAGCGGGATTAACGCTACCGGGCCGGGCCCCTACCGGAGGGGATAGGGACCAGGATGTTTACAGAAGGGGTGAATGTAAACATCTGGATCGATCTTGCCACAACAATATTTCGAGCTTATGACACTAAACTTGTAATGCCCTGCGTGCCTCGGTGACCTCTGCTTCGTTATTGTCCTTCTTGTTCTTTACTCTATCCGAGGCTCCCCTTCTCGCAGTTTATGCAGCTCGTCCAGCATTACATTACCAATACCGCGCCAATGATGAGGCCGAAAATGATCCGAGCCAACATATTATCCTTCAGCCAATTGTCGGCCTTTTTCATGAAAATGGAGCGATTCCGTTCCACCACATTCTCATCAAAATATTCTTCCGCCCACTTCTGATCGAAATATTCAACCCTGTCTTCAGGTCTCCCGAATTTCCCTATCAGGAAGCGCGATAAACGCTCGGCAACCCGACTGCATCCATATAAAGTAGCCACGATAAGAAGCAGGTACGGAAGAGCGACAAAGAATCTGATGTCCTGATATTGTTCCATTAAAGGAAAACCAAAATCGTTGAACGAAACAGCGATCACCCCTAGTACCGGGAGAAACAGGCAAACCATCAGAACATGAAAAATCGACTGTTTCATAGTATCCCTCCTTTAAATCAACATATTTATAGTAATTACCGCGGAATTACTGGCAGCCAGGAACTCATAAGTCTACAAACTCATGAATACTGCCTGACTTCCGCCCTGACTTTTGTCTGGTGGAGTTATTAAAAGGAACTCTTGCTCTTGCGCTATCGTATAACTCATGATAAGCAGACTGCCACAACGCATGTGAAGAAGATGTCACATCAATGTGATGAATTTGTGAAACCGGGATTTATTGGCTCGATGCGGCTGGCAGCCTCAATCAGGAATTGCAATCTCGACTTACCGGGCTGGCGGGCGGAGCGGGATGTCACCCGATGGCTGACTCTGCCGGCCATTGTGAAAGCAAGAGACAGAATAATTTGATCAGAAATATAAGAATTAAAGATTATTTCCGGCTCCCGCTGGGCGAAAGACGAAAAAGACGAACAAGACGAAATGGAAATAAAATACAGCTAGGCTTGAACTTGCGTAATCGAGTTGCCGCTTGGGATCAGGGATTTGACCAAAGCAGCGTCGCGGTTCCAGTTAAACCCTGACGGCAGGTTTCGGGAAAAACTTATCTGGAAGTGAAGGGAGTATCAGGCATGGCTTGCAAAGAAAAAGCGGCGCCCCTTTTTAACTGATTCGATACAAGAATGACGTAGAGACGCCGGGGTTAAGTACTCGCAGCTTGTCAATAACCGCCAGAGCCTGAGCTGGAATCGCCGTCGCGCTTGCTGCCATAACCCTTGTTGGTATCCAGTTTGTGGCGCATGGCTTCTTCCTCATTCTTGTCAAACCGGTTCTTGCTCTCTGCTTCTTCCCCTCGGGTCGTGCCTTTTTGAAAAGGCTTTCCGGGAATTACGGGCGGCTGCATTGAATCCGACGGCCTCTGCATCGCATCGCCCTGGCCGGGCGTGTTGATCTGTGCCGGAACTAAACCTGACATACTTAAAAAGGCCGCGCCCAATAGCGATAGCGTTATTTTACTTTTCAATATGGAACGGTATTCCATGGTGGCTCCTTTTTTTCAGTACAGCGATATTGCTGTACCAGAAGAATACACGCCAGCGCTAAACTCTACCGTGCGACAGCGCACAAACAGGGCTTTTACAAGCCCACACACCAGCATTTTCCATGGCTGTGCCCTGCCTAATTAGCGGGCTTACCGGTCTTCTTCGCCTCTTCTGCAAGGTATAGCCACGTTTCCACCACGGAATCAGGATTGAGCGACAGGCTCCCGATCCCTTCCTTCATGAGCCACAGGGCAAGGTCCGGATGATCGGAAGGGCCCTGGCCGCAAATTCCCACGTATTTTCCGGCTTTACGACACGATCGAATGGCTGAGCTCAGTAGCGCTTTGACCGCCGGATCGCGCTCGTCGAAAGATTCGGCAACGAGACTGGAATCGCGGTCCAACCCCAGGGTAAGTTGGGTAAGGTCGTTTGATCCGATGGAAAAACCGTCGAAATATTCGAGGAATTGATCCGCCAGCAATGCGTTGGAGGGAATCTCGCACATCATGATGAGCCGTAAGCCGTTTTCACCGCGTTTCAGGCCATTCTCCGCAAGCAGCTCCGCCACGCGCCTGGCTTCGGTCAGCGTTCGCACAAAGGGAATCATGATTTCCAGATTGGTGAGCCCGATCTCGTCGCGAGCCTTTTTCAGAGCCCGGCATTCCAGCTCGAAGCAATCGCGGAAGCTTTCCGCAACATAACGCGAGGCGCCGCGAAAACCGAGCATCGGGTTTTCTTCTTTCGGCTCGTATTGCTGGCCGCCGATGAGGCTGGAATATTCGTTGGATTTGAAGTCCGACGTGCGCACGATGACAGGTTTCGGAAAAAAGGCCGCGCCCAACATGGCAATGCCCTCGGTCAATTTCTCCACATAAAAACTGACCGGATCACGGTAGCCCGCGCTCTGATTTTCCACTTGCTGTTTCAGGTCCGGCGGGAGAGCGGCAAAATTCAGCACGGCCTTGGGATGCACCCCTATCATCCGTGCAATGATGAACTCAAGCCGCGCCAGCCCTATGCCATCGTTGGGTATGCGCTGAAAGGCGAATGCCAATTCAGGATTGCCTACATTCATGCTGATCTTGACAGGAGGCTTCGGCATTGTTTCCAACGCAAGGTCGATCACTTCAACCTCCAGCGCACCCCGATAAATATTGCCGATATCACCTTCCGTGCAGGATACCGTGACCATTTGATCTTCGGATAACACGCTGGTAGCGTTACCGCAGCCAACCACCGCCGGAATGCCCAGCTCGCGCGCAACGATTGCGGCATGACAGGTACGGCCACCGCGATTGGTGACAATGGCTGAAGCACGTTTCATAACCGGCTCCCAATCGGGATCGGTCATGTCTGTCACCAGCACATCCCCGTCCCGCACTCTGGACATCTCCTTCGCGTCAGAGATCAACCGGACTGGACCGCTACTGATTTTCTGGCCAACGGCGCGGCCCGAAATCAGGATTTCCGATTTACTCTTCAGGTGGTAACGCCGCAGCGTATCCATCCTGACGCGAGACTGCACAGTCTCGGGCCGGGCTTGCAGGATATAAAGCTTGCCATCCGCCCCATCCTTTCCCCACTCGATATCCATTGGTCTTTTATAGTGCCGCTCGATGACGAGCGCGTGGCGAGCCAGCTCCTCCACCTCCGCATCGGTAATTGAAAATTGCTTTCGCTCGGCCTCATCCACATCCACTGTTTCCACCGAACGGCCGAATTCACGATGGGCGGTGAATTGCATCTTGATAAGCTTGGAGCCGAGGTTGCGCCGCAGAATTGCAATCTTGCCCTGCGTCAACGCGGGTTTATAAACGTAAAACTCATCAGGATTTACTGCACCTTTCACTACCGTTTCACCCAAACCGTAGGAAGCCGTGATAAATACCACCTGATCGAAACCTGTCTCCGTGTCCAGTGTGAACATCACTCCGGAAGCGCCGATGTCGCTTCGCACCATGCGCTGCACGCCTACGGATAGCGCTACCTCGGAATGAATGAAACCCTTATGAACGCGATAAGAAATGGCACGATCATTGTAAAGCGAGGCGAATACGTTCCTGACCGCTTCCAGCAAATTGTCCAGTCCGTGTATATTGAGGAAGGTTTCCTGTTGACCCGCAAAAGAAGCGTCAGCCAAATCTTCGGCGGTTGCCGAGGACCGCACTGCCATGGAAAAATCATCGGTTCCTGCTTCCCTCAAAATCTTCTCGTACGCAGCGCTGATCTCTTTTTCGAGCTTCGGGGGTAATGGTGTTTCCCTTATCCATGCACGTATCTGGGCCCCGGCCTTAGCCAGGGCCTCGACATTACCCGTATCCAGACCCCCCAATATGCCCTCGATCCGCTGCGCCAAACCCTCGTGAGCGAGGAAATCACGGTAGGCAGCGGCAGTCGTGGCAAAACCGCCGGGAACCCGGACGCCAGCCTGGGTGAGTTGACTGATCATTTCCCCGAGCGACGCGTTTTTGCCGCCGACGCTGCTCACATCGGTCATGCGCAGCTTGTCAAACTTTATCACATACGGTGAATCGGCCATTCCCGCTCCTGTTTGAATTCGTTCCGGCTCTATTAACTTACCCAGCCAGCACCGTGGTCATAGCGATGATGTGCCAGTAAAAATTTTACATCGCGATCCTCTGAAATCTCATTCGCGGACTGCTTCAGCGCACAATCATCAGGATACAGATCGGCGAATGCGATAATCGACATGGCCGCCAGTTCCCATTCTCTCCTGCCGTGCTCGTCATTGGTGGCGGCCCTGAATTGCGGGTTAGCATACACCAGCCTTGGCCTGTCCACCCTGAGGCTCATCAGGTATAGAACATATGCAGCGGCGAACATGAACAGGCCGCCTATGAATAACTCCTTGATAAAGTAGCAGGCGCACAGAAAAAAGGCTGTGAGATATAAGATCACGCTGTTACGGCGCTTTTTCCAGGAAGTGACGGGATAAGCCAGCGCCATCCAGTACTGAATGATATACCAGGTTAAATCTTCCGCATTGTTCCACTTGGCAATGAGTGTTTTTGTTATTGCCGTACGGGGCATACCGGGTCTGTTGATCAGTGCCTGGGGAGCGACAACGAGCGCATACAATGCAGGCAGCACGGCGCCCCAATATATGGCATTCATATGGTTCAATGAAAATGAAGCGAAAATTGCAATCGCATTGATGATGAATATCATCAATATTCCTCCATAGCGGCTAGCTTGTATTGTTCCATTTCATCTTGGCAAATCCGGATCAACCTGGCTTAATCCGGGCTTCCACGATGGCTGTCACCTGCCCCGGTAACCCTGCCTGGGGCCTACTTGGGGTCTCTATCTCCAGTCGGATGGAGCGATGTTGATGCAAATTGCCGGTAATGACAAGATGTCCTGGAGATCGACGGCTTGCACCCGTGGCGGCTTGTTTCCTGCGAGGCCCAGGCACAGCTTGATCATTGTCTGCCGGTCATGAATCGGACCAATGCCAATTCCTGATCTCCGGCATATCCTCGCCATATTGAGTAATGTACTGCTGATGCTCGATCAACTTATCGCGCATCAGTTGCTTGAGATAGGCCGCTTTATAGCCGAGCTTGGGCACGCGGTCGATCACATCCATTACCAGATGAAAGCGGTCCAGGTCGTTTCGCACGGTCATGTCGAATGGAGTTGTAGTGGTCCCCTCTTCCTTATATCCCCGCACATGCAGATTTTCGTGATTCGTTCTACGGTAAGTCAGGCGATGAATAAGCCACGGATAGCCGTGATAAGCAAAAATGATCGGTTTATTGGTCGTGAACAAGGTATCGAAGTCTCGGTCCGAGAGCCCATGCGGATGTTCCTGCCGGGGCTGTAATGTCATCAGATCCACGACATTGATCACCCGAATCTTGAGCTCGGGCACGTGGCGGCGCAACAGGTCGACCGCCGCCAACATTTCGAGGGTTGGGACGTCGCCAGCGCAGCCCAGCACAGCATCCGGCTCATCGCCCTGGTCGTTGCTGGCCCAGCTCCAGATACCGATGCCGGCGGTACAGTGTTTGATCGCGGCGTCAAGGTCAAGCCATTGCAGTTCGGGCTGCTTGCCCGCCACGATAACATTGATGAAATTACGTGAACGCAGGCATTTATCGATGACGAAGAGAAGCGTGTTGGCGTCGGGCGGCAGATAGACGCGGATGATGTCGGCCTTCTTGTTGATCACATGGTCGATAAACCCGGGATCCTGATGAGAAAAACCGTTATGGTCCTGACGCCACACGTGCGACGTCAGCAAATAATTGAGCGAGGCAATCGGAGCCCGCCAAGGAACCTCCTTCGTGGTTACTTTAAGCCACTTGGCGTGTTGATTGAACATGGAGTCCACGATATGGATAAACGCCTCATAGCATGACAACAGGCCGTGGCGGCCAGTGAGCAGATAGCCTTCGAGCCAACCTTCGCATATATGCTCGGAAAGAATCTCCATTACTCGTCCATTTGGAGAAAGATGCTCATCCTCGGGCAGGATTTTTGCCATCCATGTTCGCGGCGTTATCTCGAACAGGGCGTCGAGCCGGTTCGAGCTCGTCTCATCGGGTCCCATTACCCTGAAGTTGCGACTCTCCAGGTTAAGCTTCATCACGTCACGCAAAAATTTACCCATTTCCCGGGTTGCCTCCCCATGCACAGACCCGGGGCTTGGCACAGCGATAGCATAATCGCCGAAATCCGGCCTTTCGAGGTCTTTCAGCAACAGGCCCCCATTGGCGTGAGGATTGGCGCCCATGCGGCGAATTCCCACGGGCGCAAGCGCGGCCAATTGCGGCATTAAGGCGCCATTCTCGTCAAATAGCTCTTCTGGCTTGTAACTCTTCATCCACTCTTCCAGAAGCTTAAGATGTGCCGTATTGGAGCGGACCCCGGCGAGCGGCACCTGATGCGACCGCCAGAACCCTTCGACCTTTTTACCGTCAACTTCTTTCGGTCCGGTCCATCCCTTGAGACTGCGCAGGACAATCACGGGCCAATGGGGATATGTTCGAGAAGATGTGCTGTCGGCACGAGCTTCACTCTGGATAGACCGGATCTTTTCGATTACGGTATCCAAGGTGGCCGCCATTTTTTGGTGCATGAGTTCAGGATCAGAGCCTTCCACGAAATAGGGCTGATAACCATAGCCCAGTAACAAATTCTCCAGTTCTTCCTGATTGATGCGCGCAAGTACCGTCGGGTTTGCGATTTTGTATCCATTAAGGTGCAGAATGGGCAATACGGCGCCGTCATGAGCCGGATTGAGAAATTTGTTGGAGTGCCAAGAAGCAGCAAGCGGCCCTGTTTCAGCTTCCCCATCTCCTACCACACATGCCACGATCAGATCCGGATTATCGAAAGCCGCCCCGAAAGCATGCGCGAGCGAATAGCCCAACTCTCCACCTTCATGAATCGAACCCGGCGTTTCAGGCGCCACGTGACTCGGGATTCCTCCCGGAAAGGAGAACTGCTTGAATAGCCGCCGCATTCCTTTTTCATCCCGGGAAATGCGCGGATAAAACTCGCTGTAGCTGCCCTCCAGCCAGGTATTGGCTACCATCGCCGGTCCGCCGTGGCCGGGGCCAGCTATATAGATCATATTCAGATCATATTTTTTTATGATGCGGTTCAGATGCACATAAATAAAATTAAGCCCGGGTGTAGTTCCCCAATGACCAAGTAAACGCGGCTTGATATCCGAGGGCTTAAGAGGCTTCTTGAGCAATGGGTTATCAAGCAAATAGATTTGCCCGACCGAAAGGTAATTTGCCGCGCGCCAGTATGCGTTTATCCTGCGCAACTCGTCGGAATCCAATGGGGCGTTTTCAGTCGCAGCTACCTGCTCAGCCTGGCTCATGAGAATCTCCTCAAAAACAATAGTATCCAGCCGCTTTCGTCGCTTTCGTGCCAAAAAACTGTGAAATGGGCTCGTATGCGTGGGATTACCTGGAAGGGTTCAATATCTTTGCTGCTTCACCCGCCAGGATTGCTGCCTCGTCTACCGGAATAACCCAAACCTCAACACCGCTTCCCTCGCTACTGATGCGCGCAATACCGCTTGAGTCGCGGTTCCTCTTCAAATCGACTTCGATTCCGCACCACTGCATGCCAGTCAGAATCTTTTCGCGGACTGCCGGAACGTTCTCGCCAACTCCCCCGCCAAAAATGATGGCGTCGGCGCCGCCCAGCACCGCGAGATAAGCGCCCAGGTACTTGCGCGCCCGATAGCAATACAGGTCTACCGCGAGCCGCGATTGCCCATCCTGGGAGTCCAGCAGTTGACGCATGTCGCCGCTCCTTCCAGACACTCCCGACAAACCCGATTGCTCATTCAGCAACTGGTCCAATTGCTCCGTGGTCAGACCTTCCTGGCGCTGCAAATAGGTGATCAGACCGGGATCGATATCGCCTGAACGCGTCGCCATCACCAATCCTTCCAGAGGCGAAAATCCCATCGAGGTATCGCGAGGCACCCCCTTTTCAATCGCCGTAATGGAGCAGCCAGAGCCGAGCTGGATTGAAATGATCCTTTCTCTTCCGTCCGGCTCCTGGTCCGCATCCAGCGTGGAAGTGTCCGGCTTCAGGTTACGGTTACACCATCCCAGCCACATGGCCTGATGCGCCAATCCATGAAAACCGTAGCGGTACAAGGCGTGCTTCCGGGCAAGCTCATGCGGGATTGCATATGTCCGCGCAATTTCCGGCAAAGCCGTAAAAAATGCGGTATCGAATACCGCAATCTGGGAAATGTCCGCACCCAACACTTCGCGTGTTGCGCATATCCAGCGCAGCGAGACAGGATTGTGCAATGGTGCAAGCGGGGACAACCGGTCAATCTCCTGCTCGACTTTGTCATCGATCAGGCAAGACGCAGTCAGATTACTCCCGCCGTGGACGACGCGATGCACTGCAGCCTTTATATGCCCGATCCCGTGCGTTTTCAGAAATCTGTCGAGCATGGCCTTGGGCTTGCGGGTAGAAAGATCATGGCGTGCGTTCGCCACTTCCGTTAGCGTGCCGCCATCGCAAGTGAATGCCCCCAGACGAACCGATGAGCTGCCCGCGTTGACCGTTAAAATCGTCATCAACTATGGTTTGGGGCTGACCACCAGCACATCGCAGGCGTTCTCGTAGAGAACATGCTTGGTTACCGATCCGAGCAATGCTTCATCCAATTCAGTCTCGCCGCGCTTCCCTATGACAATCAGATCAATATCGAGAGATCGCACTTTTTCCCGAATGATGGCAGACGGGAGGCCATGCTCAATGATAGGCGTCACCTGGGTATGATCGCGCGCATGATCCTCGACGATCTTTTCCATTCCCTCAAGGGCATGGTTTAATATTTTGTCACGGTGGAGATCGACCCATTCCTCGTAGAAACCCGCATGCTTCATTCTCTGGTCAAACGGCGTCTCAACCGCGTGCAGCACATGAATGGACGCCTGCGCCGCCACTTTTAGCGCCACATTCAACGCATCCAGGGAAGGCTGCGAAAAATCTACCGGCACCAGCACGTGCTTATATGGACCTTTCGGCTCCTGTTTTGTTATCAGCAACGGATGACGTCCCGTGCGGAGCGTTTTCGACGCGGTAGTGCCCAAAAAGAGTTCCTGAACGAACGTTTCACCCTGGTCGCCAATAACGATCAGATCGACTTGATGGGACTCCGCATAGCGATTGATCTCGATGTGCGCCCTGCCACTCGCGACGTGGTGCTTGACCGAAATGCCGCAATTTGCCAATGCCTGCGCCTCTCGTTGCAGTGCTGTCCTGGCTTTGTCGTGAAGCCTCTGCTCGGTCTCCGGCGGGGTTTCGACCACTAATCGCTTTAAGGCCTCAAATGGAAAAGCGGGAAGCACATGTAACAGATACAGCTCCGCCTTATGCTCCGCCGCCAGTTGAGCAGCACGCTGCAGCGCCCTGACGGCGCGTGGCGAAAAATCCGTTGTGGCAAGGATTCGTTGAATTTTTTCCACCGGCCATTCCTCCTGAGGGGCAGATGTATCTTTTTCGATCAGACCTCGATCCGATATAGATCGATTAGCAGGGATTTCGCTCGCTTACAAATATGGATGATATGGATATCACTTGGATATCACTTGCGCGTTAGCCTTAATACATGCCGAAAATCAGTATAGTGCACATGATGCTTCTCCGCCGGTCGGCGGATGTGCTTACCGGCTTAATAAATAGTATTCTTCTGATTTGTAGAAGCAAATTTCATGATACTCTTCACCCATTCGGACTAATCCGATGGTGCTATACTTCCACTTTAACCCCTATCTCTGGAGACCTCATGAAGAAAATATTGACCCTGTTCACCTTGGCCATTTTTAGCTTCGGATTGGCGGCCTTTGATGCGGAAGCCAAGCGCTTCGGGGGCGGCCAATCTATTGGCAAGCAACGTGAATCCATAAGCCCGCAGTCGGCGCCGAAACAGGCGCAGACACCTTCCGCAGCGCCCGCAGCCGCGGCAGGCAACAAATGGATGGGGCCGCTCGCCGGTTTGGCCGCGGGAGGATTGCTGGCCGCCCTTTTCATGGGTGGCGCGTTCGAAGGTATTAAAATGATGGATGTGCTGATGCTTGCCGCGCTGATGGCTGCAATTTTCTTTGTAGTTCGCATGCTGCGTAAGCCACGTCAGGAAGAGCACTCAGCGCGCCCGATGCAGTATTCGGGCATGGGCGCCGGAAACGCGCCTGCATCAGGACCTGCGGTGGCGCCCACCGGAACTTCGGGCAGTTCGTCGGCGACTGCACAGCAGACCACGCCTGTTGCGCCTGTTACCAGCAGTGTCCCCAATATACCCGCGGACTTCAAGGTCGAGCCTTTCCTGCGCAACGCGAAAACTTCTTTTATCCGCTTGCAGGCGGCCAATGATGCGCGCGACCTGAGCGATATCCGCGAGTACACAACTCCTGAAATGTTTGCCGAAATCAGCATGCAGATCAGCGAACGCGGCAATGAACCTCAGAAAACCGAGGTACTTAACATCAATGCGGACTTGCTTGAAGTCGTTACTGAAAAGGACACTGCAATCGCAAGTGTCCGGTTTAACGGCCAGTTGCGCGAATCGCCCACCGCCTTGCCGGAGGCATTCGATGAAATCTGGCATGTGCAGAAAAATCTCAAGGATCCCGAGGCTGTCTGGCTGCTGGCAGGTATCCAGCAAGGTTCCTGAATTTCCAGCTGCCCATGCTCGCATCCGTTGCGGTAGCCCCGTTTAACCACCTGTTGCGTGGGGAAAGCTGGGCACGCAAACGGCTGCAGTCCTGCGCGGGCAAGACCGCCCGGTTTCGGCTTTCCCCGTTTCCTGATCTCGCCCTGACCGTCCAGGCCAGCGGCGAGGTATTCCCTGCGGCGAGAGGCACGCCGGATGACGCTATCGTTACGGTCGTTCCTGGTTTATTGCCGCGGTTGCTTGCCCGTGAGGAAGCTGCCTACCACGAAATCCGTATTTCCGGCGATAGCGAGTTTGCTGAAGAAATCATCCGCGTAGGAAAGAATCTGCACTGGGATGCGGAGCAGGACTTGAGCGGCGTAATGGGTGACATTCTCGCGCACCGCGTAGCGCAGGCTGGCCAGAATCTGGTGCATTGGCATACTGAAACGCTTCTCAACTTATTGCAAACACTGATGGAATATTGGACGGAAGAGCAGCCTCTGCTCGCGAAACCCGCCAATCTTCATGAATTTATACGCGAAGTGGACGCGTTACAGGATGAAACGGCTCATTTGGAACAGCGAATAAATGCGCTGATCGCGAAATAGCAGGCTCTCCAATAGATAGAGGATTATCGGGAGGGATTCCGAGGCGAGGATGAGGCAAGGATGGGCAACCTCGTATCCGTTTCTCATCTCATCCATTAGGATTCATTGTCCCTGCTGGTGGACTCGCCGGCTCACTACGGACGAATTAACCGTTCATAAGAATAAATGCGTTTTTTTCGTCTTCTCAAAATACTCGCTGTATCATTTCGTTTTGGCCTGGATGAATTTTTTCTGGGCCATGAGCGGTTACGTTTCGTACGGCCTATCGTCAAAGCGGCCACATTCTGGCGGCGGCTGGATAGAGGCTCGCGGCGAGCGGCTTCGTCTCGCATTGGAGGCGCTCGGACCCATTTTTGTCAAATTTGGCCAGATGCTTTCCACCCGGCGGGATCTCCTGCCGCAGGATATTGCTGACGAACTGGCAAAACTGCAAGACCGGGTTCCGCCGTTTCCCTCCAATCTCGCCATTAAATCGCTGGAACTGATCTATGGGAAAACCGTCAACGAAGTCTTTCTGGTATTTGACGCCGAGCCGGTAGCCAGTGCCTCCATTGCCCAGGTCCATCTGGCAGTGCTTCATGATGGCACGGAAGTGGCGGTAAAAGTGCTGCGCCCGGGAATCGCGCCCGTGATCGCACATGACATAGCGTTAATGGAAACCGGCGCCTGCTGGTTGAATCCCTATGGCCCGACGGCAAGCGATTGAAACCTCGCGAAGTGGTGAGCGAATTTGCACGGCATCTGGGTGATGAGCTGGATCTAATGCGCGAGGCGTCCAACTGCAGCCAGTTGCGGCGCAATTTTCTCGACTCCCCGCTGTTATTGGTACCCGAAGTTTACTGGGATTACTGCTATTCGAGGAGTCATGGTCATGCAGCGTGTGAAGGGACGCCCATCAGCCAGGTGGCCAAGCTGCGCGAACAGGGTATCGATATCCCGAGGCTTGCCAGGGTCGGAGTGGAAATCTTTTTTACTCAGGTATTCCGCGATGGTTATTTTCATGCCGATATGCATCCCGGTAATATTTTCGTGGGAAGCGATGGCCGCTATATTGCGGTCGATTTCGGCATCATGGGAACCCTCACCGACGAGGACAAGAATTATCTCGCACAAAATTTTCTTGCATTTTTCCGGCGCGACTATAAAAGTGTGGCGGAAGCCCATGTCGAGGCAGGATGGGCGCCGAAAAATACCCGCGTTGATGATTTCGAAACCGCAATCCGCGCCGTATGCGAACCTATTTTCGATAAACCTCTGAAGGAAATTTCCTTTGGCCGCGTATTGCTGCGACTATTTCAGACCTCGCGCGAATTCAATGTGGAGATCCAGCCGCAACTGGTCATGCTGCAAAAAACCTTGTTGAATATCGAAGGACTCGGCCGCGACCTCGACCCCGATCTCGATCTTTGGACGACTGCAAAACCATATCTGGAAAACTGGATGTCCGACCAGCTTGGCTGGCGCGGGCTCACTCGCCGGCTCCGCAAGGAAGCGTCGAGCTGGGCGGTAATTTTGCCGCAGTTTCCACGCTTGATGCATCAGGCCCTGGATGAAATCCGCTCGCAAACGATAGATCAGAAAATGAGCGAATTCGTCAGGGAAAAAAGGCGCCAGAACATCTTCTTTCCATACTCGTGATATTGCTGACAGTGGCGTCATTATGGCAGTTATGGCTCTATTATTGATTAATCTTGTTATGGCGATCGAGCTACGCATATAGAGCTTACGTATGTATTGTCCACCGGATTGATAACGCCAATTTGAATTAACTTTGAGCGGCTGCTTTCGAAGAGTCCCAATAACATCCGTTGTTTCCGGGCGATACCGGCCGCATTCCACAATTTACCTGACCCGGGTGTCGCGTCATGCCTGCCACCAACCAGGCCGGCTGAGGCAGCTACCAGTGGTTGAACTTTGGTAAAATCCCCGCTTTTTAGTTAGCAGACAATGGCGCTACTAGAAATCCGTAATGTCACACGGCGGTTCGGCGACTATATTGCGGTAGATGATGTCAGCATAAGCGTTGAAGCAGGCGAATTCTTCACGCTGCTCGGGCCCTCCGGCTGTGGAAAAACGACGCTTTTACGGATGATAGCCGGGTTCGATCTTCCTGATTCCGGCCAGATTCTGCTGGATGGCGAGGATATGGTCGGTACGCCGCCGGAAAAGCGTCCCGTCCATACCGTGTTTCAAACCTACGCGCTATTCCCCCATATGACGGTCGCGGACAATATCGCGTTTCCGCTCAAGATGGCAGGCAAGACGCCTCAGGAAATAAAAGCCAGAGTCGGCAGAGGCGCTGGACGATGTACGTTTGTCGAACTTTGGCAACCGTTTTCCGCATGAGTTATCGGGCGGACAGAAACAGCGCGTAGCATTCGCCAGAGGGCTGGTCAACCGCCCACGGCTGTTGCTGCTGGATGAACCGCTTGGCGCGCTGGATGCCAAGCTCCGTGAGGAAATGCAGATCGAACTCATCAGCCTTCAAAAGGAAGTCGGGGTCACGTTCGTGTTCGTCACCCATGCGCAGGATGAAGCGCTGGCACTGTCACATCGGATTGCTGTGATGAATCGGGGCAATGTCGAACAAATTGACGAGCCCTCCAAGATCTACGGTTTCCCGAGAAACCGTTTCGTTGCCGATTTCATCGGTAAGATCAGCATGATCGATGCGCAAGTAATGGAAGCCGCGCCTTCACATTTAAAACTTGATATAGGAGAGTTGGGGGAAGTCATCAACCGCCGGGAAAGAAGGCGTAAGAGCCGGGGATAAAGGCGTAATGGCGATTCGCCCTGAACAGGTCCGGATTTCCCATCCATCGGATGGGCCAGCAGTTGAAAAACCATTTTCTGGGTAAAGTGCATGACTTTCTGTATATCGGCGATGTAACGACTTATATCGTGGAACTCGCCAATGGCGCCTATATTGAGGCTTTGCTGCCAAACTCGGCGCCGGGAAGAGCCACCTTTTTTGAAGTGGGAGACCTGGTCGGTGTGTCATGGCGCCATGATGCGGGTATCTTCCTCCATGACTAAGGACGCGGCAAAAGGACAAACTGCACGGTACCCCCAAGGAGGAACGGCAGAGCCACGCATGACAAAATTGCTTGTGGCGGGTCCGCCGCTGCTGTTTCTGGTCGTATTCTTCGTTGTCCCCAGCCTGATCATGATTTTAACCTCGCTCCGCTTTCCGGGCGAGTTCGGAGGGCTGGCGCCCATTGCCGTGCCTGCGGGACCGGCTCATGGCGAATATGGCTTCACGCTGGAGGCTTATCAGTTCTTCTTCAGCGATATTCTTTACGCCGAAATCTTCCTGAAATCGTTCGGAGTTGCGGCAGCCACGACGCTTGATTTGTCTCATTATGGCCTATCCGCTGGCCCTGTTGATCGCGCGCAGCAAGAAACATTTACGTAACTCTGATGGTACTGCTGGTCGTACTGCCTTTCGCCAGCAATTTCCTTATCCGGATTTATGCCTGGATGATCATACTTGGGCCCGGAATCGGGGCTCAGCCATTTTATCAATGCCATTCTCGGACGTGTTCGGAATCGCCCCGGTAACGTTATTGTTTTCGCCATTCGCGGTTTTGGTGGGCATGGTCTATGTGCACCTGCCCTTCATGGTATTGCCGCTTTATACCAATCTGGAAAAACATGATCCGTCGCTTCTGGATGCGGCGCAGGATCTGGGCGCCACCGGATGGCAGCGCTTCTGGCGTGTTACCTGGCCGCTATCCCTGCCAGGGGTGTTTTCCGGCTCCGCGCTCGTATTCATCCCTGTACTCGGCATGTTCGCGGTTCCCGATATACTCGGCGGCACGGGCGATATTCTCATCGGCAATCTGATCAAGGATCAATTCCTCGGCACCCGCGATTGGCCTTTTGGTTCAGCGCTATCGATCATGCTGACGCTGGCGGTGCTGTCCGTTGCCGGGCTGGCTACATGGTTCGCACGCTCGGCCATCGGGCAGCGCGCATATAGTATGAGCCGCAGCAATCGCTGGCTATGGTCCGCGGCGGCGCTGGTTTACGCCTTTCTGTATATTCCGCTCGCCATCGTGGTGATGTATTCGTTCAACGATTCCAGACTGAATGCGGAATGGGTAGGATTTACTTTGTCCTGGTACAAGGCGCTGTTCAACAACACGGAAATGCTCATTGCCGCACGCAATTCGCTGATTATTGCGCTCAGCGCGAGTTTCAGCGCGACGGTGCTTGGTACCATGGCCGGTCTGGCGATACACCGGTACAAACTTAAGGTATTGCCGGTATTGGTGTTTACGCCGGTGGCCATGCCCGAAATTCTGCTGGGCGTATCGTTGTTGTTATTCTTTTTGCAAGTGCTGAATTTAACGCTGGGCATGGTCTCCATCATTATCGCGCACACCACGTTCTGTATCGGCTTTGTCGCCATTATCGTGCGGGCACGGCTTCAGGGCATGGATGAGAGCATCTTTGAAGCGGCGCGCGATCTTGGCGCATCGCCCGTGGCAAACTTTCCGCCTTGTTACGTTGCCGCTTATCATGCCAGCGGTAGTCGCGGGCGCATTGATGTCGTTCACCCTGTCCATTGATGACTTTGTCATTACTTTCTTTACCAAGGGCGTGGGCGAACCCATTCTGCCCATCCAGATCTATACCATGATAAAGGTCGCGGTTACGCCGGAAGTGAATGCTATTTCCACGTTGCTGATGCTGCTCACGCTGGTCATGATCATCATCGCCGCCAAGCTCGAAGCGCGCGACCGCAGTCGGCAGACGGAAAAAGAGCAACGACGCGAGCAATGAGCGAGTAAGTGATCTATACGGTAGATTTTCGGTCGACGGCACGAGCGCTCTTGGCATCGCTCGTTGTTACTGCTGGCGTGGCCGGTGTTGTTCACCGCAGGCTGCGCCCGGCAGGATGAGCACGCGGCGTACTCCAGCAGAGGAAAATGTTCTGCATCTTTTCAACTGGAATAACTACATCGCCCCGGAAACGGTCACGCACTTCGAGAAATTCTGCAATTGCAAGCTATCGCAGGATTATTATTCCGATAATGAGGAAATGCTGGCGAAACTGGCGGCAGGCGCGACCGGCTACGATCTCATCGTTCCCACCGGCAATGCCATGGATACCCTTATCCGGCAGGGCGCGCTGAAGCCGCTGGACAAATCGTTGCTGCCCAATCTCAGGAACATCAATCCTGCATACCTTGATACCGCCTTCGATCCCGGCAATAAATATTCCGTCCCTTATGCCTATACGCTTACCCTGATCGGCTTCAATCAGGAAAAAATAAAAGAGCTCGGCCTGCCTACCGACACTTGGGCAATCATCTTTGAGCCGAAATATCTGGAAAAAATAAAAGGCCGCGTAACCGTGCTCGATAGCCAGCGCGAACTGATGGCTGCCGCGCTCAAATACCTGGGCTATTCGGTCAACGATACCGACGAGGAGCACTGGAAACAGGCTGCAGACTTGATCGTTCGCGCCAAGCCTTACTGGGCAGCTTTCAGCAATACCAGCTATATCAAGGAATTGGCGATAGGCAATCTGTGGCTGGCGCACGGCTATTCCAATGACATGTTTCAGGCTGCGCTTGACGCAAAAAAAACCGGGCGCAGGTTCACCATCGGCTATTCCACGCCGAAGGAAGGGCGCTGTCCTCGCTCTTGACAGCATGGTGCTGCATCGAAGCGGAAACCGACCCGATCTTGCCCATCAATTCATCAATTTCATGCTGGATGGAAAGAATGCCGCCGAGCTGACCAATCTCATCGGTTCAGGCAATCCCAATATGGATGCGATGCAATATATCAAGCCGGAAATCGCCGAAAATAAAGCCATATTTCCGGATCCCGAACTGCTGGCCCGGCTGGAAATGCTGCGGGACCTGGACCGCAAGCAACGGCGGTTGATGAGCCGGTTGTGGACCGAAATCAAATTAAGATAGCATCACGAATTGATGAGATATATCTTCCCCCAGGAAAACGGACGCCTGTTTCAGGCATAATTTACATTCAGCTTTTACCCAACCCAATCCAAAATTTCTATGAGCTATTATCAACGGCACGTATTTTTCTGTGTAAATCAGCGAGAACCGGACGCCATCTGCTGTAACAATCATGGCGCCCAGGCCATGCGGGATTATGCCAAAGCCCGCGTGAAGGCGCTCAGGCTGGACAGCAAGACCAAGCGGATACGGATCAATAATGCGGGATGCCTTGATCGTTGCAACGAAGGCCCCGTCATCGTGGTGTATCCGGAAGATGTCTGGTACACGTATGTGGATAAGGAAGATATCGATGAAATCATCGAAGAGCATTTGAAAAACGGCCGTGTGGTAGAACGGTTGAGAATTTAAACCGGTTGAGAATCCAGGGTTGAATTCCTCAGATACCGAAGGCGGCAATAGCGCGGAGGGCACCGGTAGCCCCCTCACTCCCCACAGCTTTCTGGTTGACGGACCGGCGGGAAAACTGGAGACTGTTCTAGCCGAGCCGGATTCCGGTCATCCGCGCGGTATTGCAATTGTCGCGCATCCTCATCCGCTCTACGGCGGGACCATGAACAATAAAGTGGTCTATACGCTTTTCAAGGCGTTGCTGGAGCTGGGCTTTATTGCCGTCAAATTTAATTTTCGAGGTGTGGGACAAAGCGGGGGCGCCCACAATCCTGGAGAGAATGGCGCAGGCGAAACCGAAGATGTGCTTGCGGTAGCCGAAACCATCAAAAACCGATTTGCCACCCGCTTTAATGGCCCTCCCCCATTATTGCTGGCGGGATTTTCTTTTGGCGGAGCCATTCAGGCATATGCCGCGCAACGGCTCAAGCCGCAAAGAATAATCATGGTGGCGCCAGCGGTTGAGCGGCTTAGCGCTCCTCCCATCCTCTCTCCCGGTGTTAAACACGGCGCTCAAAATGCTCCCACCGTTCTGATCATTCACGGCGATCAGGATAACGTAGTGCCCCTGAAATCCGTCCTGGACTGGGCCGCACCGCAGGAATTGCCAGTAGTCGTGGTCCCCGGCGCCGAGCATTTCTTCCACGGCCGGCTGCATATGCTCAAGCGCATCGTTGCGGATTGGTGCCGGCCTTAAAGCACTTGTACAGGCACGGCCAGACGTCAGGCTGTATTCAAAATTGAGATACAGCCACCGCTGCCTGTGAACAAAAATGGCAGCAATCCTACATGTCCCAGTGTCTCAAATCATTCAAATCACACGCAGCTCAACGGTAGGATGGATGAAGGCTTTAAGCCGTAATCCATCATATCGTCCGATGGGTTACGCTGCGCTCCACCCTACAGGCTAATGTAGTCAAGTCCCTACGCGGGTCGATCCCGCTTCGCAGGTCCCTCGCCCAACGCTTCGGGGCGCGACCGCAAGAGGTTAAAGAGATGCCCGGAAGTGAGTTTAATGCGGTCGTGGCATCCCCTACGCGGGTCGATCCCGCTTCGCGGGTCCCTCGCTTAACGCTTCGGGGCGCGACCGCAAGAGGTTAAAGAGATGCCCGAAAGTGAGTTTAATGCGGTCGTGGCATCCCCTACGTACCCGTTGGGTCCCTCGCCCAACGCTTCGGGGCGCGACCGCAAGAAGTTAAAGAGATGCCCGAAAGTGAGTTTAATGCGGTCGTGGCATCCCCTACGCGGGTCGATCCCGCTTCGCGGGTCCCTCGTCCAACGCTTCGGGGCGCCCTAAATACAGTTAAGTATCATGGAGCGGAAGTCGTCAAAAAATCCCATTGCCTTGGAAAGATCAGGAATTTTTTTACCTGGATCGATAAACTTGTCCTCATCCTTGAAATTGCGATTGTCGAAAATAGTAAGGTTTGTGTTAGGGCCAGTCTCAAGGCTACGCACTTTATTTTCCCAATTGACCCCGAACGGGCCGATCATCCGCCCGAGATTTACCGGACCTACGATCAGTAAGCTATCGCCGTTAAAGTTCTTTTTATCGTAAAGCTTCACCCAGCAGCCTTTCTCCATCGCCGTTTTGTCCGATATCTCTACTGGAACCATCATGATGACCGGGACTTCAACCATTTGCCCCTCTTTGGCTCCTGTCTGTGAAGATGGTCTGCTTTTTTCGCCGGACATTGACTTATCCGCCGCCTTCGCTTTATCGCCCGACTGTTGCGCGTAAACTGTGCCGGTCCCCGCAAATACGATAATACTGTCATAGTTGCAAAGGCATTGCCGAAGATCTTTCTTAGAATATTCATGACAGGCTCCTCAGAAAAAATTGAAGATTGCTGCCGATGCCAGATTGGCCGCATGCGGCAGATGAGATTACGGTATCCCCATGGCAGTACCATTGGTAATTGAGCCGTTATTGGGATTGCTCGTTACCAGGTGCTCGGGTGACAATGTCCCATTGATGATAGTGGGCAGTTTCCAAACCATTCTGTACGCTGGCATACTTATCTCACAAAACTCTTGAAGAAGTTACAGGTTCAGCAGTACGGCGACAGCAGTGTCGCGGGTAATGCCCAAGTTTTAAGGATGTGATAGAGGCATAATGCGATCGAGATTCGCCGCACAGCGAATTGATCTGCACCGAAATAAGCATTTAAACTAAACTGGAGATTATTGTCGGACCAGGCATCAATTCAAGAGAGACCTATGCAGCGCCTGCTCATCCTGATCGGCTTGATATTGCTGGTAGTGGGACTCGCCTGGCCTTGGCTGTCGAAATTGCCGCTCGGACGGCTGCCGGGAGATATAATCATCGAGCGCGAAAATTTCAGGCTCTACTTTCCCATAACCACGGGCCTGCTGGTATCTCTGGTCCTGTCGCTGCTGCTATGGTGGTGGTCCCGGAAATAATCCCTAAAAAATTTTGAAAAGAGGATGAAATTGGAATTATATGAGTCGATGCTGTTATGGTTTGTCAGGGAATTTGTAAGGCGATCTTGGGCCTTGGACTCGTGCTGGCAATCGTGGTCTTTTTATGGTGGATCATACTGACGATAAGGGAACGTCGGATGATCAATGAGAATCTTTGTAATTCATGGCGCACTTCCCGGTATTGCAATAGCACGCGATAGAACATTTCCATACGGCGCAATGCGCCCCGAAGCGTTGCAAGAGGGGTCCCGGCGAAGCAGGGGATTGGGCAGCGAAGGAGACGCCCACGACCGCATCAATTACCACGATTCGTCCGCATCCGCTACGGGGTCGCATCTTCCTACGGAAGACACTGCTCTTCCCTCCGCGGTCGCGCTTCGCTTATTGCGCCCTACCCCCTGGACTGGATTCAGCACTGATCCTGGAGTCGGTCTTTTTATAGTGGATCAATACTGATGAGAAGAAAGCGCCTCATGACGATAAAATCCCAAGGTTATGCAAGGCATTTCGGTATTGCTAACGGAGGCCTTGCAGTAGAGAGGATTTTCACATAACACGTAGGGCGCCAATAAAGCGAAGCGCTTTGCGCCATATGCTGGTGCATTTTTAATAGCCCGCATTTTCGCCAAGCTGGTTGCCAGCTAAGCATTTTCCAAAGA
>CAVUXR010000021.1:0-51024 GCA_963745455.1 uncultured beta proteobacterium | reverse complement strand
ACATTGCTGCGGGTCGGCAACCTGAATAGTTGCGCGGTGCGTTCATAGAGGGCACGAGATACATCTGAGCATTTAAGCGAGATGATAATTTTCTAAGTTCGATAGAAACGGTGTTTTCACGGTCGCTGCCTGCACTTCCGGGATTAGAATAAATGTTTGCATGTTCAATCAGGCCATGGCTGATATCCGCTATAACTTTATAAAATTGCTGCACAGGATCAATAATCAACTTCACAATAATTTGACCCATTACGATTACGGTTACCCCAGCAAAAATCGTGAGGAAGAGTTCCCACTGCCCCTCCTAGTAGTCCGAAAAGTCGGATGGTAGCGATTCCTTCCTAAAACATCTACAGAGTAGCTTTGCTGATGCTTAGCAAAATAATCCCCCCGCTGTCTCCGTACATAATTTGTCACCGCTAGCTCGCCGCTCGTTTTTCGCTCACCGGCCCGGCGTCCCGAGTATTGAATATTGAGCTCCAGCATAGATAGTCCGTCAAACAGGCTCCGGATCTCCGGATGATCATTTATGCTCACGATTGCTTTGCCCTGCATCGACCGCATACGCGTGGCGATGCATTCCATTTGCTCAAACTGGAACGGAACACCGCTTTTCGTTCATTGACCATGTCCAGTTGAAAACATCCAATTGAAAACACATGCATAATGGGAACTGAGTAAACTCGGGAATACTAATTAATCTCTTCGGATGTGCGCGACCACCGCCCGAAATACGATCAGCACCAATAAGCCGAAATCGTCAATAACCTTGGTAAGCCAAGCAGGATTTCCTAGGGCATCACCTATTATTATCAGAGATGCCACGAAGGCGGCAGTAGGCCATATTTCATAGAGGAATTTTCGCACGATGCCTAGAAGAGGATCAGCATAAAGTCACGATGATCTCTTCCCGAGCCCTGGTGCGCCCCCTTGCAAGAGTCGGGCGAAAGATTTTCTGCGTGTCCAACTTGTCTTCTTCTTAGGTAGTAGATGCTTTGACGCCGCTAATTTCTTATAACGCCCCATTGCCTTACGTATGCATTCTGAACACAGAGCAAGTGCACCTTGATTGGTATTCACTATTCTTCGTGAAGCCACTTCCAAGCACCCCGTGCACTGCCCCTGTTCTACAGAAATGGCAGTAAAGGTTCTTCGAGGCGAAGAGCGGCAACTTGAGTTGCGACAATCCCCGAAAATTGCCTTGAGCCATGGGCTCGCTTCTTGCGTACCTTAGCTTTAAGCTGAATGCTGCGAGGTTTACTCGTGCTATCTGGTTTCTTGGTTTGCGAAGTTTGAAGCTGGGGAGTCGACACATGAATTTTTCGAAGATATTCCAGAAGCTGACTTTTGTCCTTTTCAGTCAGGCTCTCTTTAATTAGATATTTGCTGACGCCAGCAGCCTGAAGCTGTTTCAGCAGTATCGTAGGAAGCACGCCCAATTCATTAGCGAATTGTTCTACACTCATTTGGGGCATTGATAACCTTTAATAGGAGATAGTTTTTATTGTTGAGCTACCTCCCTCCTAGCAAAAACCACGCCCATTTAAATTATTAAAAGATTCAATTCCTTACCTGTTCGTCTTCTATGGAGTGTAATATTTTTCGTCAGCTGAAATTACATGCATGATTTCAGTGGAGCTTACTTATGTCAATATCATATTTGCTAAAATTTTTATGAGCGCAATACTCCAGCAAGGGCGCGGGGGTCAAGTGCTTGGTCCCATCCGCCCTTCTGACCTGCACAGTATCACTGGCTCAATGGCTGTGGAAGTCCTGGAAATTATCTAGAGTTTGAATTTCATGAGTACCCCTGTTCTGTTACAGCCTGGGAAATTGTGGGGGCCATTGTGGGGGGCCATTTCCGAGAATGAGTCAGGAGTAATTGGCATAGGGGCAGCCAGTATAACTGGCCGACCCCTGCCACACCACCCAGCATGCGGGTCCGCACCGGGCGGTTGGAATAGTTGAGGCCGCCGGGCTTGTGCCCCTACCGACCCGACACCCGAGGTCACCGGTATCTGGTTCGGCGAAACCGATTTCTCGCTGCCGTGGCCTTTCGGGCTTCACCCTATCCATCGTTTTGGCGAGCTTCGCTTGGGCGAACATCTGAGACAGTCCAGTTCCAATAACCAGAGGGCTTCCTCTCCTACTCCTTCGGCCCTTCGCCCCAAACAGGCAGCTACTACGGCCTCGGCTGACTTCTCGCTCCGGCTTGCACCGTCGCCCTTTCAGGCATGACGCGAGATCTCCCCAGGTAAGAACGCACTCCTGCCCTGCACAACCGCCGGATCTACGCCGCTTGCCTTGATCACGAGAGCTTTGCGGTTTCTTCCCCGCTCACCCTGCTCGGCAACGCCTGCTATCCGGTTCTTGTTCATCGGCTCGCGGCTTTGCTCCACGCTTCCTTCCCACACTCGGTCGCCCTCATGCAGTTGCGCTTCGCTTCGTTCGTTGTGATCAACTTACGGCGGGACTTGCACCCGCAAGAGTGCGCCCATGCTGGGCGCACAAGAAAAATGAGCTGAGACGTATTTGTCTAACTCCTTGATATATATAGTGGCGCGCCCGGCAGGATTCGAACCCACGACCCCTTGGTTCGTAGCCAAGTACTCTATCCAACTGAGCTACGGGCGCTAAAGCTGATCAACTGCTACTGACTTTAATTAAGCAAATTTCCGCTCGTAATTATATCAGACTGGTAGCCTGCCAAGTCAAAAAGTCGGAGGAAACCACGGCTCTGCTGACTTCCAGAACTTACGATATAGCTATGACTCAACTATAGAAGCAAACAAGAGCTATAGGCCGTAATGGTTTTCGTCGGGATAGGGTGAGTTCTTGGCCGGGTTCTTATCGGCTTGCGAATGTGCTCGTGTGAAAGTACCATGGGAGACAGCTAACCGCTTTCATCGGCCAGGTGTTGCCCGGCCCCACACCACCTCATCATTTCCACTCCCTATCTGAAAAGGAACGTCACTATGCAATTTATCATTTCCGGAAGCCATGGAACAGACGACCCTACGATGGCAACACTGCCTTTTATGGCTGCCAAGGTTGCCCGGGAGCAAGGCCACGATGTGATTCTCTTCCTATGGAATGAAGCGGTAACGCTTGCCCGTCCGGGCATCGGAGACAATGTAATCGGGGTGAACCTGACGCCGTTGAAGGATCTTTTGGCCGCGATTCAGGCCGCCAGCATTCCGGTATGGGTATGCGGTGCTTGCGCGGCGGCAAGAAAGGTTGAGCCATCCGATCTGATACAAGGAGCGGTCATCAAGACTATGGGAGATTACATCAAGGCCGTAGCCGAGCGTGAGAAAAACGTGGCTTTCTGACAACCGGTTCGGTTCCTGCTGGCTGCTCAGTAGGAAATAGGGAGGATATGCCTCCGACAAGATGTTTATTGCTCAGGTATAAGCACTGCTGCCCCGGTCAGATTCCCCTTTCTCAGATTCTCCAATGCCGTGTTGGCCTGGCTCAAGGGAAAAAGTTCGGTAGTCACCCTGATCGGTACCTGAGGCGCGAGGGCCAGAAATTCTTCTGCATCCTTGCGGGTAAGATTGGCGACCGAGACCAGGCGTTTTTCCCGCCACAGAATGTCATAGGGAAACGAAGGGATATCGCTCATGTGGATACCTCCACACACGACAGTTCCGCCGGGCCGAATAGCGCGCAGCGCAGCGGGCACCAGGGCGCCTACCGGGGCGAAGATTATTGCCGCGTCGAGCTCTTCGGGTGGCGTAATATCCGAATCGCCAGCCCATGCAGCGCCCATTCTGATCGCAAACTCCTGCGCGGCTGTATCACCACGCCGGGTGAACGCGAACAGCTTTTTTCCCTGATGACGCAGAATCTGGGCCACGATGTGCGCTGCGGCGCCAAAACCGTAAATGCCGACGCGCTCGGCATCGCCGGTCATCTTGAGCGCTCGATAACCGATCAGCCCCGCGCATAACAGCGGAGCCGCCTCGGCATCGCTATAAGCTATCGGGAATTCTGAAGCAATAGCGCGCATCCGCGACCGTATATTCCGCATAGCCTCCATCTATCTGGTAGCCCGTGAATTTCGCATTTACGCACAGATTCTCGTGGCCGCTCAGGCAATATCTGCAATGGCCGCAAGTCCAGCCCAGCCAGGGAATTCCAACCCGTTCCCCAATAGAAAAATTCCGGACATTCGTTCCAAAAGCCTGTACGCGCCCAACGATTTCATGGCCGGGAATAATGGGCAGTTTCGGATCGGGCAACTCGCCATCGACCACATGCAGATCCGTGCGGCAAACAGCGCAGGCGGCGATCTTGACCAATAGCTGATCGGGCCCTGGCTCTGGCATAGCGATGGAGCGCGACTGCAACATCTTGCCCGGCGCATCCAGCACCATGGCGTGCATTGAATGAGCTGGCTTTGCCGGGTCGGATGTCATCTCAGAAAGGAATTGATGGCTATTCTCAATGATGAACTGTCAGGAATCATCAACTGGCGGCACAAGCATGCGGCCATTTAACCCTGCGGCGGTATATTCGCGCAATACCGTCCGGGCGGCTGCCTGCAGTCCCTCCGGTTTGCATAAGGCAACGCATGCGCCACCGAATCCCGCCCCGGTCAGGCGGGCGCCATATACATCGGGCTGCGCCTGCAGCAACGCAACCAGCCGATCAAGCTGTGGTATCGAAACTTCGTAGTCATCGCGCAGGCTGGCGTGGGAGGCGTTCATCAGGATGCCAAATTCCTCCGCGCTGGTGCAGTTGGCCGCAAGCAGCACGCGAGCGTTTTCGCTGACAACGTGGCGCGCTCGGCGTCTTAACGGCTCGGGGAGACTATCCGTTTCCGAGATGTCGTTAACGTCTCGAAGCGAGGGCACCCCAAGGCGCCGGGCTGCCTCTTCGCATTCAGCACGCCGCTGGTTATAACCGCTTCCCGCCAGGGTACGAGCCACGCCCGAATCGAGCACCAGGACTGCCGAGTCCGGTGGCAACGGGACCAGTCGCCGTTCCAATGTGCGCGTGTCGAGGAATAGCGCACTCTTTGTTCCGGCAAGGCTGGACGCCATCTGATCCATAATTCCGCAGCGCACGCCGGCATATTCGATTTCCGCGCGCTGCGCGAGCTGGGCTATATTCACATCATCAATGGCGCTTCCGGTTAATGTCCTCAAAGCCCTCAGGGTGGCAACCTCAAGCGCTGCACTGGAGGAGAGGCCAACACCCATGGGTACGTCTGACTGAACATAAATATCCAATGGTCCAGTCTCGATGCCGTTGGCGCGCGCTTCCATGAGGCATCCATATACATAAGCGGCGAAATGTTCCGCCGGAGGCTCGGCCAAGGTAAAGTGGGCCATCCTGCCGAACTCATCGGAGCACAATGCATACTCGCTCCGGTCATTACGGCTCATGCTGACGCTCGTTTTCTGTTCGATAGCGATCGGCAGCACGTAACCATCGTTATAATCGGTGTGTTCGCCCAGCAGGTTGACACGGCCTGGCGCTTGCCCGACCACCTCGGGCATGCCGCCAAATACTGCCTCAAAACTGCTCACAGGCTTACAGCGAAAAAATTAGCCATCTCCCCACTTCTCGTTCCCGGTCAACAGTGAAATCAAGGAAGCGTTCATTGACAGACGCTCATTCGACAGTGCTCATTCGATCGTGACCTCCACTTGTTGCAACTCGCGCGCCTTGTCTTCGGGCAGCACGTCCATTGCAAAAAATCCCGCCGCGATCTCCGTTCCAGCCAGATATTTGAGCCGGTCACGCGTGCGATAAGGAGGATAGAACTCGGCGTGCAGGTGCGATTCAGGGTGAGGTTCACCATCAGTAGGAGCCTGGTACCATGCCATTAAGTAGGGAAAGGGCCGCTGCCATAATCCGTCATATTTCAGCAGGACTGTTTTCAACTGCCCGCGCCAGGTCGGCACGCTGGTCCGGGTCCAGCCGCATGGAAACTTTCTACCGGCTCGATCGGAGCAACCCACACCTCATAAGGATAGCGTGCGCATACCGGGACGAAAGCCACTGCATGAGGTCCTTCGTAAATCATGCGCGCACCCATCGCGCGTTCTGTAGCGATAAGATCCTGCAGCACGCCCCGGCCTTTCCGTTGATGATACAGTCGCGCCTTCATATTGCATCTTCGCCGGCACCGGCGGCACGACCGGATAGGCGTAAATCTGGCCGTGAGGATGATGAATGGTCACGCCGACTTCCGCTCCACGATTCTCGAACGGCAACACATAGGCGATTTCCTCGCGCTGCGCAAGCTTCTGAGTGCGGTCAGCCCATACTTGCAGCAGCAAATCGATGTGAGCAAGCGGAAGTGCGCCCAGCGACGCCTTCGGATCCTGTGTGAATACGACCACGTCACATTGGCCCCTCAGCCGGTGCGCTCGGCACGATCAGGGCGGGAGGCTCCGCACTCGGTCAGCTGAGAGACGGAAACGGTTATCGAATACCGCCACGTCCCAATCTCCAGCCGGCACCTCTGTCGGATGGAGCGGATCGGTAGTCACCGCCAAGCGGGTTGATATTCAGGGGTGGTAGAAACGTACGGCCTTGCCGATAGGCCGCGTAAGTGACCCATTCGCCACGCAGCGGATGCCAGCGCAAATGAGGACTCCCATTCAGCGGTTCGGCGAACGGGCTCGGCGCGGTGATCCCGGGTCGATCGGCCGGCGGGAGTATAAGAGTGAGCTGCCGGCCATCTGGTTTAGTGAGTTCGCAGCGCATACATCAAACGCCCTCCAGGTAATATGTGTGCGCGACATGCGCAGTCACCTTTGCGATATCTTCGATGGGGATCTTGGGCGTGCGGTCGGCGCAGAGCAGGCCGTTCGCTTCCTGGAAGGTATCGGCGAATTGGGTGTAGCAGAAACCGCTGAAAAGCGCCAGCTGTGATCACTGCCTGTATCAGTTCGGCGATACATCCGCGCGAACTCGTCATCGTCTTTGGCCACCGTGTAGCCCCAGGTCTGCTTGTACACCCGGCCTCGGGACATTTGTGCGAATGCAATGCCGCCAAACTCGGTCAGCATGATCGGCTGGCCGCGGTGCGGATAACCATCCAGCGTCAGGATCCGCCCACCCGGCCGGCGGCGATCGAACAGCTGCTCGGGCTTGATTTCGGCCCATAACGCTGACGCAGGTGGTCTACGTTGGCGTCGTAATCATGGATGCCGATGATATCGGTGGCGCTGCTTTCCCAGCCGTCGTTGCCGATCACCGGACGGGTGGCATCGAGCGTTTTCGTCAGGTGATACAGCGCTTCGACCGCATGCCGCTGCTTGCCGATTGCGGCAAGTTCTGGCACGCCCCACGATTCGTTGAACGTCACCCACACGATGACACAGGGGTGGCTATAGTCCCGCTCGATGACCTCGGTCCACTCGCGCACGGTTCGCTTGATGGCGCTGCGCGTGAAGCGATAGGCGGATGGCATTTCCTCCCATACCATCAGTCCCAGTTTGTCAGCCCAGTAGAGATAGCGCGGATCTTCGATCTTCTGATGCTTGCGAACGCCATTGAAACCCATCGCCTTGGCAAGCTCCACGTCACGCCGGAGCGCATCATCGTTGGGCGCGGCCAGCAGCGTATCCGGCCAGTAGCCCTGGTCCAGCACCAGCTGAGCAAGTAGGGCCGACCGTTGAGCATGAAACGGTCACGCAGGATGTGCACCGAGCGCAAAGCGGTATACGAAGTAAACTCGTCCACCACCTCCTCGCCGCGCATGAGCCGGACCGTCGCATCAATCAGGGTCGGCCGCTCCGGGCTCCACAGCAATTCGTTGCGATAATCATCAATTCCCGGGTCTGACAGCATGATGAGGCGATCGACTTCCCGGTCCACTACCTGGTAGCGGTCATGCGCGAGCAGCCGTTCTCCGTGCCGCAGTGCAATATCCACGTAAGCTCGTTCGCTCGACTCGCCCATGACCCGGGCCTCGAAGCCGATAGCATAGGTTTCGACGTGCGGGCGTCCAACGTATCTTTTCAATATAGTTGTCCGGCACGCGCTCAAGCCAGACCGTCTGCCATATGCCGGTTGTCCTTGGGTACCAGATCGCAGTGCGGCTCAGCTGCCAATCCTGCTTGCCGCGCGGCTTGGCCAGCTCATGCGGGTCGTCTTCCACCTGCACCGTCACTGTCTGCTTGCCAGACGGATCGAGCATATTGGTTATGTCGGCCCAGAAGGGCGTATGGCCACCCTCGTGAGTCACTGCCAGGCAGCCATTGACCCAGACCCGCGCGCAGTAATCGACCGCCCCGAAACGCAGGATCACGCGCCCGGAAGGGGGTAAACACTCAAAGTCCCGCTGGTACCAGCACAATGGATGAAAGCCGCGATCGGCGATGCCGCTTGCCTTGGATTCGGGCGGGAAGGGCACCTTGATTTCCATTGGCCACGACTTGATTTGAGACGGAAGCGCGATACTCGCACGCATCGTCATAGCAAAAACGCCATTTCCCGTTGAGCGAAGTCCAATTCGAGCGCTGCATCTGGGGGCGGGGATAGGCAAACTCCAATGCATTTCTCCTTTTGAGACATTGCAGCCATACTCGGAGCAGCTCTTATAGTCATACGTATCTGAGCCATGGTTTACACGAATGATGCGCCGACGATATCCAGCGGGCAGAAATTGAATTGAGAAACTGATAAACAGTCCAGCGCCAGATGCCATGCGCCGGAGATTGCGACTCAACGAGATTGGCAGGTTGATGGCGGAGAGAGAGGGATTCGAACCCTCGATAAGCCTTTTGAGCCTATACTCCCTTAGCAGGGGAGCGCCTTCGACCACTCGGCCATCTCTCCACAATGCCGCATTAGAATAGCGGTTTACCCCTTCCCGGTCAAACGATGAGACGTTTGGAAGCAGTGATGCGTTCCGGCTAGCAGCGAACTGTCAGGATACCTGATCCAGTTCAAATATCTTGTGCAGTACGCGCACCGCGAGTTCCATGTATTTCTCATCCACCACGACTGATATCTTTATTTCAGAAGTGGAAATCATCTGAATATTGATGCCTTCTTCCGCCAGCGCGCGGAACATCGTGCTGGCGATGCCGACATGCGAGCGCATCCCCACGCCCACTACGGATACTTTGGCTATTCTGTCGCCGCCGATCACGCCGCGTGCACCGATGTGAGGTCGGACCTGATTCTTTAGAATATCCATGGTTCGCGCGAATTCGCTGCGATTGACGGTAAACGAAAAATCGGTCATTCCGTCATGGCCGACATTCTGGATAATCATATCCACATCAATGTTTGCGTCCGCTACCGGGCCAAGAATCTGATAAGCGATACCGGGGCGATCCGGCACACCCAGCACGGTAATCTTGGCCTCGTCACGATTGAATGCGATACCCGAAATAATCGCGCGTTCCATGTTCTCTCTTCCTCGAAAGTAATCAGGGTGCCTTCGCCTTCTTCCTCGAAACTGGACAACACCCGTAATTTAACTTTGTATTTTCCAGCAAATTCGACCGAGCGGATCTGCAATACCTTTGAACCCAGGCTCGCCATTTCGAGCATTTCCTCGAAAGTAATTGTCGAGAGTTTGCGGGCTTCCGGCACGATGCGCGGGTCAGTCGTATAAACCCCATCCACGTCGGTATAAATCTGACATTCATCGGCGCCAAGCGCAGCCGCCAACGCAACAGCGGTCGTATCGGATCCGCCGCGGCCCAGTGTTGTAATGCTGCCGACTTCGTCCACGCCCTGGAACCCCGCCACCGCTACAACATACCCGGCATCGAGATCGGCGTGTATTTTATCCTCATCAATTTTCAGGATGCGGGCTTTGGTATATGCACTATCGGTAAGGATGCGCACCTGTGGACCAGTATAACTTTTCGCTTTGATACCCAGATCCATCAGTGCCATCGATAGCAAGGCGACAGAAACCTGCTCGCCTGTCGAAACCATGACATCAAGTTCACGCGGTTCGGGATGCGCCTGGAACTCTTTGGCCAGGGCAATCAGGCGATTTGTTTCACCGCTCATGGCGGAAACCACCACCACGATCTGCTGGTCACGAGATTGAAATTTTGCTATGCGGCGCGCAACATTTTTTATGCGCTCGGTGCTGCCCACCGATGTACCGCCGTATTTCTGAACAATAAGCGTCACGATTCGATACTTTCTTCTACACTCAGAATACAGGCTTCAAGCAAGCAAAGGATCCGCATATCGGAATCACTTCCTGCTGGTGCAGGAAAGGTTTGGCCGCAAGGAATCCGGATACCAAGGAGGATACTTAGAATAAGGATGCATGCAGGATGCTAACCCGTAATTCTACCTCATTAATGAAGGAAAACTAAGGAACCGTCGAACAAATCCACCAAAACGATTGTGACGCCGAGCCGTGGTTTCAGATTTTTGCTGAGCTGAATCCGAATTGCCCAAGTCGAAGTATCGATCATCAAGGGGAACGCCAGGCCCATCCACGGCCATTGTTGTTTAGAAATACCTGGGTCGTGCTTCGGGTAGCACCTTCGCGCATGAAGCGCGCGCCGGTGCTTTTAACGCCCGTGTTTCCGAGTTATGCAATATGATAAGCAGGATGCTTGGGAGCAGGCATGACAAAAGTTCTCCGAGAGCCTCTTGCCCGCGTTGGGAATAGTTGTCAAAAGTCAGCCGGCGTGTATTGAAAATACTTGCATAGAATAATAAAACAAATTAAATTTATGTATGTGCAATAATCCTATAACATAACCCCAACCATAAACTCAACCATCTCACTTTGAGAGCTGACTCATGAAACTCTTTGAAGAAATATCGAATCCTCGTGAAATCCGGCGCAAACTGGGCCTTAATCAGCATGATTTCTGGAGCAAAGTCGGCGTTACCCAAAGCGGCGGCTCTCGTTATGAGAGCGGGCGAAACATGCCCAGACCGGTGAGGGAGCTCGTACGGCTGGTGCATATTGAGCACGTCGACCTGACCAAGATAAAAAAGGATGACCTGTTGGTCGCCGCGTTGCTTAAAAGTCAGGATCCCGACCGATACAAGAGCCTGAAGAAGGCTGCCAAGCAAAATAAATAATGCTGACTGGTTCAGGCTACGGGCATCGGCATTATCGAATCGCTTGAAGACATGCCTCAAAGTGATGCGCAAATGGAAGAGTATGACCTGCGTGGACCCAAGGGTTAATTCATTACCTCATGGGTTGAGTTTGACGGGGAGCCCGAGAGCGCGGATTTCCACCTGAAACGCATCCATCCACTCCTGGCTGACTTTTGAGAGCCTTGCTGCCTCCGGTTGCATGGAGGGGCGCGCGAGCCCATATAGCAGCACCCCCTTAAGAGGTACTTCTTCTCGCAAAAATTCCTCTAAAAATTTTAAATAAGCGTTGGACTCCGCCTGGGCGGGCGGGGCGCCGTCTATTTGAAATACGCAGGTTTGCAGCCAGGTTGGGCACAGCGATGCGGCCAGCCGCAGGTTCTCACGCATTTGCCTCAAGCTCATCTTCGTGCTATTGATGGATTGCCTCCCCTCGCGGGTTACGCTGTCCAGCTTGAACCAGACTTCACCGTTAAGCTCCGACATCCGTCGCAACCCGGACTGGACCCCAGGCCGATCGATCAGGCTACCATTAGTGATCAGCACCAGTTTGAGCTCACCGGGCAAATCATAATCGGCCCTTATGTTCCCGATCAGTTCAATCACCTGTTCGAATTCCCTGGCGCTCGTGGGTTCACCATTGCCTGACAGCGCGATATCATTGATGCGCCTGGCTTCCGGCGCCACCTGAGCATCCATGAAATCCCCATGCAGAATTTCCAGCAAAAACGCCCGCAACTCTGCCTCGAGTTTGACCAGATCGATCGCTGGCGCGGTACCCCGTTTGAGTTCGGGGACTTGGCAATAAATACACCGCCAATTGCAGGCGTTATTGGGATTCAGGTTGACCCCGATCGACACGCCTCCTGCGCGGCGTGACACTACGGGATAGATATAAGTCATCCCCGCGCTGTCACGGCTGTGGTCAGTGATATTCAGTAGTCTGGAAGTTTGCCGCAAATGTTATAATATTGGCGATGTTAATCACACGCAGGCTGGAATTCGACGCCGGTCACCGCATTCCCTCTCATACCAGCAAATGCCGCCACCTGCACGGTCATCGCTACGCTGTCGAAATCACCTTGTCAGGAGACATTATCACCGAGGCTGGCGCCGCCGAGCAAGGGATGGTGATGGATTATTCAGAAGTAAAACGCATTGCCAGCATTGAACTGGTGGATAAATGGGACCATGCCTTTCTGGTACATTCAGAAGACGCCGCCGTACTGCAATTCCTCCAATCTCTTGAAAATCACAAAACGGTCGTGCTGGATGCCCCACCCACCGCGGAAAATCTTGCGCTTACCGCCTTCCGGATACTGGACTCCGCCTATCAGGATATTTATGGCAACCACCTCAGGCTGGAACGGGTGCGTTTGTTTGAAACGCCTAATTGCTGGGCTGACGCAGTGCGAGAACAGATTTGTAGAACTTTAGCCGTATAAACAAATTTACGTTACTGGGCAATTCGGCAGCAAAACCTTCGACAGCGAGTCGAGCTTAATGCAGAACCACCCCATACGCAGCTGGCGGCGGAACACACTTATCCTGAGTTCTTGTCCTCGGCTTGCATGGCAAGCTTCTTACACCCAATTGAAGGCTTCCGCCTTTACGCCCGGTCTGCTTTATGCCATCCTAACATGCAAAATGAAAATTCAGTATGCAAATCCTTAAAATGAACGAGTTCTCTTCCATGTTAAGTCAATCTGTTCCTGATTTTGAGCTTCCGTCTACGCATAATAAGACTTTCCGGTTATCGGCCGCCTCCGGTAAAAACCTGGTCATTTATTTTTACCCCAAGGACGATACACCAGGCTGCACTACCGAGGGTCAGGATTTTCGCGATGCCTATAAGGAATTCACCCAGTTCGGCTGCGATATAGTGGGCATCTCACGCGACAATATTAAGTCACATGAAAAATTCAAGATGAAAATGGACTTTCCCTTTGAATTATTGAGCGACACCGACGAGTCCATCTGTGAATTATTCGGCGTCATGAAGATGAAAAACATGTACGGCAAGCAGGTTCGAGGCATAGAGCGCAGCACCTTCGTGCTCGACGGGCAAGGAATACTGCGCAGGGAATGGCGTGGCGTCAAGATACCCGGTCATGTTCAGGAAGTATTGGAGTATGTGAAAACCCTGCCGAGAGAGCAACGTGGGGCCTAGAAAGTCAGCTTCTTCCCCGACGTCTTCCGTGTCGACAGTCACCCGTTTACGCACCACTCCCAAGCTGTTTGTGCTGGACAGCAACGTGCTGATGCATGATCCGACGAGCCTGTTCCGCTTTCAGGAGCACGATGTTTACATCACTATGGTCACGCTCGAAGAGCTCGACAATAATAAAAAAGGGATGTCGGAAGTCGCTCGCAACGCGCGCCAGACCAGCCGGTTTCTGGATGAAATCATCAGCAGCGCGATAAGCGATATTGACGAGGGCATCTCGCTGCAACCGCATGGCAGCAAAAACGCGACCGGTAGATTGTTCTTACAGACGCAGGCTATCAGCAGCGTCCTGCCAATGCGGCTCGCCAGCGGCAGTGCCGACAACCAGATCATTGGTGTCGTAAAGTTTTTGCACGAAACCTACCCGAACCGCACGGTTGCGCTGGTTTCCAAAGATATCAACATGCGTATCAAGGCGCGGGCTCTGGGACTCGCGGCAGAGGACTATTTCAACGATAAGGTTCTTGAAGATACTGATCTTCTATTTTCGGGAATGCAGGAATTGCCGGTGGATTTCTGGGATAAACACGGCCAGGAAATGGAGTCGTGGCAGCAGTCCGGATACACCTTTTACCGCGTGCACGGTCCGCTATGCACAAACTTCCTGGTCAATCAGTTCGTTTATCTGGAGCATGACAAGCCCTTCTATGCTCAGGTCAAGGAGCGCAATGGACAAACCGCAGTTCTGCAAACACTCAAGGATTATACTCACCAAAAAAATAATGTATGGGGCATTACCGCGCGCAACCGCGAACAGAACTTTGCACTGAACTTGCTGATGAATCCCGAAATCGATTTTGTCACGCTGTTGGGCCAGGCAGGCACAGGCAAGACTTTGCTCACGCTGGCGGCCGGCCTGATGCAAACACTCGAACACAAGGTCTATTCCGAGATCATCATGACCCGCGTCACTGTTCCCGTGGGTGAAGACATCGGTTTTCTGCCCGGAACCGAAGAAGAGAAGATGACGCCATGGATGGGCGCATTGGAAGATAATCTGGATGTACTCAACAAAACCGATGCCGATGCGGGCGAATGGGGGCGCGCCGCGACCCGTGACCTGATCCGCTCCCGTATCAAGATAAAATCGCTCAATTTTATGCGGGGACGCACTTTTATCAGTAAATTCCTGGTAATCGACGAGGCGCAAAACCTCACGCCCAAGCAGATGAAAACGCTTATCACCCGCGCCGGCCCCGCCACCAAGGTGGTATGCCTGGGCAATATCGCGCAAATAGATACCCCCTATTTGTCCGAAGGAAGTTCAGGTTTGACTTACGTGGTGGACCGCTTCAAGGGATGGAATCATAACGGCCATGTAACTTTGCAACGTGGCGAGCGCTCCAGACTCGCGGATTACGCGGCTGAGGTGCTATAAGGAGGCCGAGGTGGTAAAGGAGCTGAGGTATATACGCCGAGATGACCCCGGGATAGCTGAAATTCCTAGTAGTGCCCGGATTTGGCGTAGCTCTCGAACCGGGTGTATTCCCCCAGGAAGGTCAGATCAACTTTACCGATGGGGCCGTTACGCTGCTTGCCTATAATGATTTCCGCAATTCCCTTGTCTTGTGTCTCAGGATTGTAGACTTCATCCCGATAGATAAAAAGAATCAGATCCGCATCCTGTTCAATGGCGCCGGATTCGCGCAAATCGGACATCACCGGCCGCTTGTTCGGGCGCTGCTCCAGGCTGCGGTTCAATTGAGATAACGCGACTACTGGAACGCGCAGTTCTTTTGCCAGGCTTTTTAGCGAACGCGAAATTTCCGAGATTTCGGTTGCACGATTCTCCCCCTGGCCGCTGGCGGACATAAGCTGTAAATAATCCACTACGATCAGTCCCAGCTCTCCATGCTGGCGATGAAGCCGCCGTGCCCGCGCCCGAAGCTCCAGCGCGTTCAGCGCGGCGCTTTCGTCTATGAAGAGAGGGGCATCGCTGAGCTTTCCCAAAGCATGGGTAAGCTTGGACCAATCCTCGTCCTGCAAACGGCCGGTACGAACTTTGTGCTGATCCAGCCGCCCCACCGAGCCCAGCATCCGCATAGCCAACTGCGTCCCGCCCATTTCCATGCTGAATACCGCGACCGGCTTTTGCAATATAAGCGCCACATGCTCGGCTATGTTTAGTGAGAATGCGGTTTTGCCCATGGATGGTCTGCCCGCGATAATGACCAGATCCCCCGGCTGAAAGCCGGAAGTCTTCTGATCGAGGTCGGGAAATCCGGTAGCAATTCCGGTTACATCGCTCGGGCTGTCCTGGTTGTAGAGTGTCTCGATGCGCTCGACGACCTGCTTCAGGAGCGGCTGGATATCAACAAAGCCTTGCTTACCCCGTGCCCCGGCCTCGGCAATTTCGAACACCTTGGCTTCGGCTTCATCCAGCAGGTCCGCAGCGGAGCGCCCTGCGGGGGTATAGGCTGAATCCGAGATCTCCGAGCCAACCTGAGCAAGCCTGCGCATGACCGATCGTTCACGCACAATTTCCGCATATCGGCGGATATTGGCTGCGGACGGCGTGTTTTGGGCCATCACGCCGATATAGGCGAGTCCGCCCACGTTTTGCAGCTCGGCTGATATTTCGAGCGACTCGGCAACGGTCACCACGTCCGCTGGCTTGCTATGTTCAACCAGCTTGCAAATATGACGATAAATGAGCCGATGGTCCTGCCGGTAAAAATCATCCTCGGTGATGACGTCGGCGACCTTATCCCAGGCATGGTTGTCCAGCATCAACCCACCCAGCACGGACTGCTCCGCTTCAACGGAGTGCGGGGGCATTTTATAGGATTCAAGCAACGGATCGCTGCTGGTTGCGGTGAGGAATTGAGCCATGGGCTCTATGCGGCGCCTATGAGAATCGGACAGATTCTACCATCCGCATGGTTGAAAAAATTAAAAAAGGGCTGTTAACAATAAACAGCCCTTTTGTTTGGGTTGAATCAAGAAAGCGTTCAGGAGACGGCTTCTCCCAAAACTGACACCACAATATGCGCCAGTACGTCACTGTGCAACGAAATAGTGACCGGATAGTCGCCCACCTGCTTCAGGGATCCTTGCGGCATGCGTATCATTGCCCGCTCAATGGCAAAACCCTGAGCCTTCAGCGCTTCCTCAATATCGGCGTTAGTAACCGAACCGAACAGCTTGCCGTCCACTCCCGCTTTCTGGCTGATCTGGACCATCAATCCATCCAGCTTGGCTGCCTGAGCCTGTGCGGCTGCCAGAATATCTTCCTGGGTTTTTTCCAATTCCGCACGTTTGGCTTCGAACTCGGCTATCGCCGTCTGCGTTGCCCGCTTTGCCTTTCCCTTGGGGATCAGGAAGTTCCGGGCATAACCGTTCCTTACCTTGACCACATCACCCAACTGGCCGAGATTGACAACCTTTTCCATTAATATGATCTGCATATTATTTATTGCTCCTCGGTTAAGTCGGCTCAGTGTAAATCTGTATAGGGAAGCAATGCGAGAAAGCGTGCACGTTCAACGGCAACCCCCAATTGGCGCTGATAACGCGATTTGGTGCCGGTAATGCGAGCTGGAATGATTTTTCCATTTTCATTGATAAAATCTTTCAATAAATCGATATCCTTATAGTCCACTGTCTTGATACCTTCCGCGGTGAAGCGGCAGAATTTTCTGCGTTTGAACAGAGGGCGGCCAAGCTTCTTGTCCTTCTCTTTGTCCTTGACGTCTTTCCGTTTTGAAAAAAAACGAGCCATAATCCTTTACCTCCTGTTACCTCTTGAAAATGCTATTAGATGGAATCGATATTGTTCACATGCAATACCAGTTGCATACTCATGCGGCTCTTTCTGGCCAGAAAACCGGCGAGCTTCACCGCGGTTCCCGCTGCTATTCCCGAAATGATTTCAGCCATTTGTCCTAATGCCACCGCGGCAATTTCACACTCGACCTGACGTGATCTACCCGCCTCGATCTGACGCGATACATGGGTGATTTTGAACTCCGTCACCGCAACGCCCGCCGGGGTGTAACGCAGGCCCCCAATTTCGATGATTTTGCCGCAAATTGCAGTCTGGTTGCAGTTCAATTACTTTATCTGGCCTATGGCGAGCGTAGTTTCCCTCAGATCCTCTGCCTGCGGCGCGGCTGGCTTGCTCCTTTCGTCGCGCATCATCGGTGAAGGCGCGGTCACCGGTCCGTCCATCCTGATGGTGAGGTGACGTAATATCGCATCGTTGAACTTGAAGGCATGATCCAGCTCATCCAATGTTTCCTGATCACACTCGATGTTCATCATTACATAATGCGCCTTATGTACCTTCTGGATGAGATATGTTAACTGGCGACGCCCCCAGTCTTCCAAACGATGAACCTGGCCATTCCTTGCGGTCACAATACCGCGGTATCGTTCGATCATTGCCGGCACCTGCTCGCTCTGGTCAGGATGGACAACGAAAACGATTTCGTAATGTCGCATGCAGTTTTCCTTATGGGTAGAGCCTCCCGCAATGCGGACGCGGTGAGGCAAGGGTTGAACCTGAATCCGGCCGCTGCTAATACTTCAACCACCGGATCGAGGTTGAAGGGTCGGTATGATACTGAACCAGGAAGCAAATATCAATCGACAGCAATGAATACAGGTCGTTTCTCTACGATTTGCCGGGCGATGAGCGCTGCCGCCGCGTTTCAAACAGGCATATCCCGGCGCTGACTGAAACATTGAGATTTTCCACACTGCCCAGCATGGGAATGGAAACAAGGCGATCGCATATCTCGCGGGTCAGCCGCCTCATGCCTTTCTCCTCGGCGCCCAATACCCATGCGATAGAGCCTTCGAGCCTGGCGGAATAAAGATCGCTATCCGCGTCAGCGGCCGCCCCGATTATCGAAATGCCGCGCAGTTTCAAGTCCCGCAACGTACGGGCGAGGTTGGTCACGGAAATATACGGTACCGCGTCGGCAGCTCCGCTTGCGATTTTATGTACCGTAGCCGTAAGCCCAACGGCGCGATCCTTCGGCGCGACCACGGCATGAACGCCAAAAGCATCCGCCACCCGCAAGCATGCGCCCAGGTTATGCGGGTCCTGTATTCCATCCAATACCAGAAGCAGCGCGGGCTCGGTAAGGGTATCCAGTACGTCCTCGATATCGATATAGCTGCGGGCGGGATCTATATTTGCCGCCACGCCTTGATGGCGGGCTTCGCCAGCCATGCCCGTCAGCCTTGCGCTATCGCAAGGGATCAAGCGGACTCCCTGAACTTCGGCGAGTTTCGACAAGTCGCGTGCACGCTGATCGTGACGGGCAGCGTCCAGGAAAATCTCCTTGATACTTGCTGGATTCTGCCGCAAACGGCTCACGATTGCATGGAACCCGAATATAAGGCGGCGGTTGGACATCCCAGGTTATTTGGCGTTATCTGACGCCAGCACGAAATCAATCTTGCTGGTTTCCAGATCGACTCGGACCAGCTTGACCCTGATACGATCGCCGAGACGGTAGCGCCTGCCGCTGCGCTCGCCCAACAGCATGTGCTTGGCAGCATCGAAACGGAAATAATCACTGGGCAACTCGGAGATATGAACCAAGCCCTCCACGTAAATCCCATCCAGTGCCACAAAAAGTCCGAAACCGGTTACGCCGCTGATAACGCCATCGAAATCTTCGCCGATTTTATCCTGCATGTAATAGCATTTGAGCCACGATTCCACGTCGCGGCTGGCATCATCCGCCCGGCGCTCCGTTTGTGAGCAGCGTGCCCCCAGCTCATGCCAGTTGCCGGGAGAATATTCTTTACCATTCAACACTGCCTTGATTGCACGGTGAACCAGCAGATCCGGGTAACGCCTGATAGGGGATGTGAAATGGGTATAGGATTCATAGGCAAGCCCGAAATGACCGACGTTATCGGGACTATAAACCGCCTGGCTCAAGGATCGCAGCATGACCGTCTGCAACAGTTGCGCATCGGGCCTGTCCCGGATTTTGCTCAGCGTTCTGGCGTAATCCTTGGCGCTGGGCTGGCTTCCCCCGCCTAGCTGCACGCCGAATTCCTTCAGAAAATCGCGCAAGGCAACCAGCTTGTCCGGTGTAGGCCCTTCGTGGATGCGATAGAGCGTGGGTTGTTTATTCTTCTGCAAGAAGTCCGATGCGCATACGTTGGCTGCAAGCATGCATTCTTCGATCAAGCGGTGGGCATCATTGCGCTTTACCGGAAGGATGCGCTCGATTTTTCCCTGATCGTTGAAAATCATCTGGGTCTCGACGGTCTCGAAATCAATCGCTCCGCGCTTCTTTCTGACTTTCAGCAATACCTTGAACAATTTGTAAAGAAGCTGGATATGAGGGAGAAGGGTTTCGTATTGCCTGGCTTCCTCCCCTTTGGAATTGCCCAGCATGGCGGCCACCTTGGTATAGGTAAGCCGGGCCTGGGAGTGCATCACCGCGGGAAAAAACCGGTAATCCCGGAAATTACCCGCATCATCCAGATTCATCTCGCATACCATGCATAAACGGTCCACTTGCGGGTTAAGTGAACACAACCCATTGGAAAGCACTTCCGGCAGCATCGGGATAACGCGCCGTGGAAAATAAACCGAATTGCCGCGGTTGAATGCTTCCCTATCCAGCGCATCAAGAGGACATACGTAGTGGCTGACGTCAGCAATTGCCACATATAATTTGTATCCCTTCCCGTCGCGCTCGCAATATACCGCGTCATCGAAGTCTCGCGCCGTTTCTCCGTCTATGGTGACAAGTGGCAGATCACGGAGATCTTCCCTTTTTGTCAACTCTTTCTTTTGAACAGTACCGGGGAGTTTCGAAGATAGTTTTTCGACCTCCGGGGGAAACTGATACGGCAGGTCATGCTTGCGCAGGGCAATTTCAATCTCCATCCCCGGTGCCGTGTAATCACCAACCACTTCAATGATGCGGCCGATCGGCTGCGCATGCTTGCTCGGTTGCTGAATGATTTCAACCGTCACTACCTGACCGGCCTTGGCGTCCATGGATTCTTCCCTGGGTATCAGAATATCCTGGCTGATACGCCTGTTCTCCGCCTCCACAAACAGAATCCCATGATCGGCGTGAAGTCTTCCCACCAACTGCGTTACGCCGCGCTCAAGCACTTCAACAATAGAGCCTTCCCTGCGGCCGCGTCGATCCACGCCTGTTTCACGCACCATGACGTGATCGCCATGCAATACCTTATGCATTTCCTTGGCGCTCAGAAACAAATCCGGGCTGCCATCATCCGGTATCAAAAAGCCGAAGCCATCCGCGTGTCCCTGAACCCTGCCTTTGATAAGATCGAGCTTTTCGACTACGCAGATGTCGCCCTTGCGGTTACGCATGATCTGGCCTTCGCGTAACATCGCTCCAAGACGGCGATCGAAAATCTCGTTTTCTTCTTCGGTAATTTGAAGCAGATCGTGGAGCGCTTTCTCATTGACGGGGATGCCCTGCTCTTTCAGAATTTGCAGTACGAATTCCCGGCTCGGCAAGGGGTGGCTATAACGCTCCTTCTCGCGCTGAAGGTGAGGATCGAGATCGCGGAGCTTGTGTTTCTTCTCAATTGACAAAGCAACGGTTTCCTATAAAATTGCGCCTCTGTCCCCCATGCCGGACAAGTTACTCCCCATTGCCCAGATGGCGGAATTGGTAGACGCACTAGGTTCAGGTCCTAGCGGTGGCAACACTGTGGAGGTTCGAGTCCTCTTCTGGGCACCACAATTAAACACGCCTCATCAAATCTTGACGCTCAACAGCTTCTGAACTGAAGTTTTCTGCAACTTTAAGCACTGCAATGACTGGGCGTTCCAATTATAGCAGCCAGCCTATCGAGCTTTAGATAATTTCTCCTCCGCGCCGGCAGAGATGAGCTGGCATAAACTCATGTCGTTTGCATGAGCGCCACATCAAAAGTCCCCTCCCTCGATCCTTTAAATTGGCCGTGGTTATTGGCTGCCACCGTTTTTTTTAATTCCTAGCTGTAAAATCTTACAGCTACCCATGAATTCCAATCCATGGTCTTATAGCGAGTCCATTGGCTCAGGCAGAGACTCGCTGAATACTCCTCAGCTATTGCCGTAAACATCCCGCGGAAGAAAGCAAAAAATAAGTAAATCCAATTTATATAGGCGCACTGCAATAAAGTGAAACAGATTCTCGCCGTTAAATACCAAGTCTTCGCTCAACTTTGCTTCTGTTATCCGATAGCGCAAATCAATTTTCTGAATTTCTCCATGCGCGCGACAGTGCGCACGCTCGGCTTGCATTTCCTCAAACGCATGGATAATCCCCTTCTTTCTCTTGGACTGAAAAGATTTGCATATAGGTTATCCTGTGGCCGGCTATTGACACCAGACAATATTTGTCCAGTGTCCCTCCATCCGGAACCTTCCGATAGGGGTGGAAGTAACACCGTACGAACGGGGGAGGCTGTGCAACCGACAGTGAATCTCCCGCGGAGCGATTTTAGAGGTCGCAAATTTCTACCAGAGTTACCCGAGTCAATTTTGATGAACGACGTGGTCGCCGCTTTTAACGAATATTTTGAAGTTATTGACGCCAATTCTCCAGAATTGTTGTGTGAAGTTTTTCACCTGCGTTATCAAGTTCTTTGTATCGAGCAACGTGCCCCCGGTTTTGAAGCTTCAAGCTATCCTGCAAAGATGGAAAGCGATGGCTATGACAGGCACTCATCCCACATCCTTCTACGACATCGTCCATCGAATAAATTTGTTGGGGCTGCACGCTTGATACTGCCCGATCCGCTTGACCCATACAAGCTATTCCCTACCGAGCGGCATATGCGGTTGGACCCAGCACTCATAGACATCAGTAAATTGGTACGGCAAACCACCGGAGAGATATCGCGTCTAGTCGTTGTGCGACGGTTCAGCCGCCGAAGAGATGAACTACTTCATGCCTTGGAAAATGGAATGAACGTTCAAAAATGGTCACCGACAATCCAGCGACGCTTTCCTCATCCCATGCTGGCCCTTGCAGTTGGCATTATCCGCATGTCGGTCGAACAGAACATCAATCACTGGCTATCCGTTATGGAACCTGCCTTGAACAGGCTGTTAGGACTCTATGGGCTACAACTCGATCCTGTCGGTCCGATAATCGATCATCACGGCTTACGCCGCCCTTATTACTCCGACCTGGTTCAAATGCTGGACCGAATGTACAAAAACCACCACCAATTTTGGGAACTGGTAACTGATTACGGTAGAGTCCGGCCCGCGGCTGCGGGGCGGCCTCGGGAAACTCCCCCCGTAGGATACCCAAAAGCTCAAACCATGGAATAGGCTCTCTCTTGAGCAGCAGCGGCTTCCCAGAGCGCAGTAATTTTCATCCAACTCACGTTTTCTACTTGGCGATCTTTACTTCGGCCCGGTTCAGTGTTTGGAAAAATGCCAGACAAATAAATCAATTGTGACAATTAGCATAAATTCTGGCCGCCGTCTTTTTTTAATGTGCCTGTTGCTCAGCATTTTGTTTGCCACGCGTATCGCGTGGGCGACTGAGCCCTACGAAATCATAGCCAACCCCAGCGTTAGCGAGAAAACGCTGTCCAAGAGTTCCCTTCGCGCCATCTTCGGCATGCGCCTTCAAACCTGGCCTGATGGAACGGCCATCAGGGTGTTCGTTATGCCCGATGACGCGCCGGTACATGCCTCTTTTTCAAAAGAGAAGCTGAATGTTTTTCCCTATCAGTTACGTTCAGCTTGGGACCGCCTGGTATTTTCCGGTACCGGCCAGGCGCCCGATACCGTGTCTTCCCCCGAAGAAATGCTTGCACGGGTTGCCGGTACGCCTGGAGCAATTGGCTATTTAACCAAATCCAAAACGGATGGCAGAGTCAATGTACTCCAGATCAAATAGCCGCCGGGGTACTCGCTTTCCGTGGATTATTGCGCTGATTGTCATGCCGGCTTATCTGTGGAGTTGCGCTACCTACGGTCAAAAACTGCCAATGCCGCAAAATTTGCCCCAGAATCTGCAAATTCACGGTTTTGCGAGCCAGTCCTGGCTGAAAAGCTCTGACAACAATGTCTTCGGAAAAAGCAGTTCCGATAGCGGCAGCTTTGACTTCCGCGAACTGGGGCTGAACGCATCGATGCGGCCCCTGACCAATCTACAATTTTCTGTGCAAGGTATATCGCGCTGGGCGGGGAAAGGCAGCACTGGCAACGTCCGCCTAGATTACGGATTCATGGATTATACGTATTACTCCGGGGAAACCGGTCAATTGGGGATACGTCTGGGCAGAATGAAAAATCCCCTCGGTTTTTATAACGATACGCGTGATGTGCCTTTCACGCGGCCGACCATTCTTTTACCTCAATCCATTTACTTCGACCGCACACGCAAGCTCGCGCTGGCTGCGGATGGCATGCATATGTATGGGGAGTACCGCTCGGATATGGGCGACATTTCTTTCCAGGGAGGGGTTGTACGCCCATTGGTCCGGGGAACGGAAGCTGAGGCAGCGGTGTTCGGGAGACAGTTCTCCGGTCACCTGACGCCGGAGATATCGTATGTCGGCCGGGTGAACTATGAGCTGGATGGCGGGCGCATACGCTTTGCAATAAGCGCCACCCAGCTGAATATGGGCTTTTCTCCAGGAGCGGGAGACCTCCTTAAAGGAGGTACAGTTCAATTTACCCCCCTGGTTTTCTCCGCCCAGTATAACGCGGAGCGCTGGAGCATCACTTCTGAGTACGCGTTACGGCACCTTGAATACAAGAATTTCGGTCCGGGCCTGCCCAATATGAGTTTTTCCGGGGAAAGCTATTATTTCCAGGGAGCTTACCGCTTTACGCCGGAGTGGGAAGGCATCGTTCGCTACGATGTCTTGTATACCGATGGTGATGATCCGAACGGAACGAAGTGGGCGGCAGCAAGAGCTGGGCGCCAGGCCTACACGCGCTTTGCCAAGGATATCACTGTCGGCCTGCGCTGGAATATTACGCCAGAACTCATGGTGCGCGCGGAATACCACCGCGTCAATGGAACCGGTTGGCTTTCAGGCCTCGATAATCCTGTTGCCAGCGATCTGGCTCAGCACTGGGATCTTTTCTCAATTCTCGGTTCTTACCGCTTCTAGCCACGACCTGATGGAAGAGACCTCTTCAAAAGCCATGGCTCAGTTTGGCGGCGCCTTAAGCTCTGACCATAAATTTCTGGGTCTGAAATGGAAGGTCTTATTGTTAAGCAGCCTGATATTGATCGCTATCGTCGTTTCTTTTACCGGGATCACATATCAAAGCCTGATGAATGATTTCGAGAATCAAAGAGACGTGCGGCATCAGCGCTATGGTCGCGAAGTGGAGGGTTTAATCGATCAGGTCTCGCAGAATTTGCATCAGCTCGCTCAGTTGATCCCTTTTTTGGAAGGGATGAATACAGCCTTGCTCGCAAACAGCGGAAAAAATATCGCCCAAACATTCGATCCCTACTGGGCGCCATTGCAGCTTAACAAGGATATCGAGCTGATTCGTTTTTACGACAGTTCCAATCGGCTCCTGGCGCACTGGGGGAATTCCGAATCCTATGCTGAAGAAAATGTCATGCTGAAATGGGTTGGGGAAGCCAATGCGCGCGAGCAGCCTATCAGCCCCTTAAGTTGCCAGAAAAGCTGTACCCAATTCGCGGTGACACCGTTGCTGGTCGAAGGGAAAAACGTGGGCGTAGTTGTCATCGGAATCCCCTTGGTCGACGTCGTTCTGGGATTCAAGGACATTTCGGGCGCCCATATCGGCTTGCTCATGAAAGAACAGGGCAATAAGGTCAACAATAACGATATGAAAATCGCAAACTGGAATTTCCAGGTTGCGGCCCACAGCAGAGATATGAATGTTGCAATTCTCAGCAAGGCCGCTGAGCTCTACCCGGATTTCGACAATCTGGAAGAAGGTGTTCAGATTGTCTGGGCCAACCAGTATTTGCAGGTAAAACCCCTCCCCCTGGAAAAAATTGGCGGTTCAGGCAAGGCGCAGTTGATAGTCGTCACCGATATCACCTCCACCATTCGCACTATTCAGGGCTCGACGCAGCAGAGCATCCTGATAGGCGTGGTGGGACTCATACTCTCCGAAATCTTATTGTTCATCATCCTTACAAGGCCATTATCGCGGCTCAAGCACATCGTATTTACGCTGCCGCTGTTGGCTCGCAGCAGCTTTCATGATTTCCGTACCGCGCTTCGTTCCGGCAATCCGAAACAGTTGCTTAAAGATGAAATTGATATGCTGGATGAAACAGCGGTGGCCCTGTCCTATCAGCTCGAGACGCTCGAGGATCAGGTTGCCGACCGGACGCGGATACTGGCGCGAAAAATGGATGAATTGAGTAAGGAGAGAGATTTCATTACGCATCTGCTGGATATCGCGCAGGTGATCGTGATTACGCAAAATGCAAATGGCGAGATCCTCACATTGAATGCGCATGGTGAAACACTCATCCAATACACCGAAAAGGAACTGCAAGGAAAACCATTCATCAGCCTTTTCGCGTTCGAGGGGAATCTGCACGATCTAACCACCCATCTCGAAGAGATACGTTCCGAGCGAAGAGATCAACTGCGCCATGAAGCCAATATTTTATGCAAGGACACATCGGTAAGAAACATTCTTTGGCTGCATTCCCGCTTGACGCGGCATACAGCCGATGACCCGGCGATGCTATCAGTGGGCCTTGATATGACGGAGCATAAGCGGGCGGAAGGCCGTCTTGCGTGGCTGGCCGATCATGATCCGCTTACCGATCTGTATAACCGCCGCCGCTTTCAGGAAGAGCTGGAGCAAATGCTGAACCTGGCCGCCCGCTACAAGCATTCGGGTGCCCTACTCTTTTTCGACCTGGACCAATTCAAATATATCAACGATACAAGCGGGCACCAGGCGGGCGACGCATTACTGAAGATGGTTGCGCGCATGCTGCTGAGCAGTATCCGCAACGTGGATATACTCGGGCGTCTGGGAGGGGATGAATTCGCGGTAATACTGCCCCAGACGACAGCTGAAGGCGCGATAGAAGTCGCAAAAAATGCCTTGGTGTGCCTGGGCCAGGGAAAGATAACCGTAAACGGCCGTACCCACAAGGCCCTGGCCAGTATCGGCATCGCGCTCTTTCCCGAGCATGGAAATAATGTGCACGATCTGCTGGCGGCAGCGGATCTGGCGATGTATCAGGCGAAGGAAGCAGGACGGGGCGGATGGCATCTTTTTTCCAATGAGGAGAAGACCCGGGAACGCATGCACACCCTCGTATATTGGAAGGAAAAGATCGAGCATGCTCTTTTGCATGAAAAGTTCCTGTTCTACTTTCAGCCCATCATGCATATTCAGGATAAAACCATCGATCACTATGAAGTGCTGCTGCGGATGCTCGATGACGATGGAGCAGTGCTGACTCCTCATCTTTTTATACCGGCGGCGGAACAAACCGGGCTGATACACGCCATCGATCACATGGTATTAAGAAAGTCCATTGCGCAATCGGCGCAAATCCAGCATCGCGGACGGCGCATCCGATTCTCGATAAACTTGTCGGCCCATGCGTTTCACGACCCCGAATTGTTACCGATCCTGAGCGAAGCGTTTGATCATTATGGCGCGGACCCGTCGAACTTTATGTTCGAAATAACCGAAACGGCCGCGCTAGAGGATTTGCCCGCGGCGAAGGAACTCATGCAGACAATTAAAAGGCTCGGTTGCAGTTTTACACTGGATGACTTTGGTGTGGGCTTCTCTTCCTTTTATTACATCAGACAGCTCCCGATTGACGTCGTGAAGATCGATGGGTCATTCATCCGCAATCTGGCCGAAAGCCCGGATGATCAAATCCTGGTCAAAGCCCTATGTGACGTGGCCAGAGGTTTCGGGAAAAAGACAACGGCCGAGTTCGTGGAAACCGCGGCTACGCTTTCGGTGCTGGAAAAAATGCAGATAGACTACGCGCAAGGCTTCCTGATAGGAATTCCTGCCCCGGCTGATGAATCGCCTTTCAGGGATTATCTGAAAGTGTAGGGCAAAGAAATTCATTCGAAGGTTGGTCTGAGGAATTAGACGGCTAATCGGCCACATTGCCGGGTATTTTTGGTGTCGTGCACACGACATCCGCATTTTGCGCACGATGGCGCAAGGCGTGGTCCATCAGTACCAACGCCAGCATCGCCTCGGCGATCGGTGTGGCGCGAATCCCTACGCAGGGATCATGCCGGCCATGAGTCTCGACTATGGCGGGATTGCCAGCTTTGTCTATCGAGCGGCGCGCGAGCCGAATGCTGGAAGTGGGTTTGACTGCGATGTTCACGACAATGTCCTGGCCGGTGGAAATTCCACCCACTACGCCGCCAGCATTGTTGCTCAGAAAACCCTCCGGCGTGATCTCGTCGGAATGCTCAGTCCCTTTCTGAGCCACGGCCGCAAATCCCGCGCCGATCTCCACCCCTTTGACGGCATTGATGCTCATCATGGCATAAGCGATTTCTGCATCGAGGCGATCGTACACTGGCTCACCCCATCCTACAGGCACACCCTCAGCCACGACACTGATCTTGGCGCCAACCGAATCCCCCGATTTGCGCAGTTTATCCATGAATTCTTCGAGACCGGGAACCATGCCGGCGTCTGCCGCAAAAAATGCGTTCTGGGTAACTGCTTCCCATTGCCTGAATGGAATGTCGATGGGCCCCAATTGCGACATATAGCCGCGTATGACCAGCCCGTATTTCATGCCTAGCCATTTCCTGGCAATAGCCCCTGCCGCAACCCGTACCGCGGTTTCGCGGGCAGAGGAGCGCCCCCCGCCACGGTAATCTCGTATCCCGTATTTCTGCCAGTAGACATAATCCGCATGTCCGGGGCGGAATGTATCCATGATCTTGCTGTAATCCTTGCTACGCTGGTCCTCATTCCTGATCAGCAATGCAATGGGCGTACCGGTGGTCCTGCCTTCGAATACGCCAGACAGGATTTCGACGGTGTCCGATTCGCGCCTCTGGGTTACATGACGGGAAGTGCCAGGCTTGCGTCGATCCAGATCCTGCTGGATGTCCTCCGCGGATAATTCCATCCCCGGCGGGCACCCATCCACCACGCAACCTATGGCAGGACCGTGGGACTCACCGAATGATGTCACGCAGAAAAGCTTACCAAGCGTATTGCCGGACATTTTATTTCTCTCGTAAAATCAATGCCTCAAGTTTAACATATCCTCGATTGGCTCTATTGCGTCCCTACACGCGCCTTCGGCCGCCGTCCTGGCCGCGTGAAAACAGCCCTATTCCCACGGAATGCTTGCGTGCATAGGCCAAACCATACAAGTTAATGGCTCCTGCAAAACCCCTCGCTATCACGAAAAGGAAAAATCATGAGAGCAGTGCTGATGAACACCCCAGGTGATCCGGATGTATTAAAAATTGCCGACATACCGAAACCCAAAATCGCCGATGCATCCGGAGTTCTGGTAAAGCTCCATGCCGCGGGCGTGAACCCAATCGATGCCAAAGTGCGCAAGCTCAATATGTACTATCCAGACAAATTGCCCTCGATCCTGGGCTGCGACGGTGCCGGGATCGTGGAAGCGATCGGCAGTTCGGTCATGCGCGTACGGCCAGGCGATGAAGTATTTTTCTTCAATAACGGCCTTGGCGGCGCACCGGGAACCTATGCCGAATATACCGTGGTCCACGAAGACTATCTCGCCCTGAAACCAAAAAACATCACGATGCTCGAAGCCGCCGGCATACCACTGGCATTGATTACGGCCTGGGAAGCTCTACTGGATCGCGGCAATTTGCGAAAAGGCCAATCAATACTGATCCATGCAGGAGCGGGGGGTGTTGGCCATATTGCCATTCAGATTGCCCATTACTTCGATGCGCATGTGGGAAGCACTGTTTCCAGTCCCGAAAAAGCGGAGTTTGTGCAATCCGTCGGCGCCGAACTGGCGATCAACTACAGGCAGCAGGATTTCGCTGAGGCGGCGCTGAACTGGACCAACGGCCAGGGCGTAGGGCTGGCGATGGATACCGTGGGCGGCGAGACGTTCTGTAAATCATTTGCCGCAACTCAGCTATATGGACGAGTCGTCACCCTCCTATCGACCAGTTGCGACGTCAAGGCTCTGAATGTTGCCCGCCTGCGCAACCTGATAATCGGGTATGTGCAAATGACCGCTCCGCTCTACTTCGGTTTGCATTCGGGGCGAGTTGCGCAAACCCGAATACTTGAGCGCGGCGCCAGGCTGCTTGAACAAAAGCTGCTCAAGGTTCACGTCGGCCATACGCTGCCCCTGGAGCAAGCCGCCGAGGCTCACCGGCTGATCGAAGCCGGCCACACGACCGGCAAGATCATACTGCAAATTGCCTGATCGGGATCAATATAGCCGTGGCCGTGGTTCTATTTATCTCGCGTAGATTGTACGGATAATGTTCAGAGATGCGCCAGCATATCAACTCCCCACGCCACCCCGAAGCCGGTAATATCACTGCCGACGATACCCAACCCACCTTTGTTGTTGCTCGCGGAGACATCCATATGCAGCCAGGGTAACTTGTCTACGAACCGATTCAGAAACCGCGCAGCAAGAATGTGATCGGCTTCCCCCTCAAGCGTACACTGCTTGGTGTCAGCAATTTTACTTTCAAGCTCGGAGTCATAGTCGGCATCCGACGGAAATGCCCAGATTCGCTCGCCGCTGGATTTTCCCGCCGCCAACGCTTTTTGCACCAGATCATCCCGGTTGCTGAAAATGCCGCTATAACGTGATCCTAGCGCCGTATGCATGCTCCCGGTCAGTGTTGCGAAATCGATCATCACATCCGGCCTCTCCCGTGCCGCCAGAGTCAAGGTATCGGCCAGCACCATTCGGCCTTCGGCATCGGTATGAATGATCTCGATCGTGGTTCCATTTAACGCGGTGATGACATCATTTTGCTTGTAGGCGCGAGGGCTAATGAGATTTTGAGCAATTGCGAGCCAGCAATCGATATTTATAGGGAGGTTGGCGCGCGTTATAGCCGTCAGTAATCCCAATGCGACCGCCGAACCATTCATATCCTCGTTCATTCCATGCATGTGGCGGGCAGGTTTCAAATTATGGCCGCCGGTATCAAAGCAAATGCCTTTGCCAACCAACGCCACGGTTTTCGCCGCATTTTCGACGCGCCGCCGCAAATGCACGATGGCGGCATCTTCCGGATCACTGCCCTGGGCCACCGCGACAAACGCGCCTGCCCCCATTTTGCGCAGCGCTTCAAGATCAAACTCGGTATACTTCCAGCCTTCTTTAGCCGCGAGCTTCTGGATATGTTTGCGATACAGTCCAGGGGTAAGCTCGTTCGGAGGTAACACCGTAAGCTCACGGCATAGCAGGTTGCCCTCCGCTTTGGCTTTCAGCAGTGCAAAACTATCCGGCTCGCCATACCCATGCAGCACAATATGAGCAAGTGGTTTTGCCTCTGCGTCTTTTTTGCCGGTTTTCCGCGACGGTAAAAGGGCTCCGTTGATCCAGGCTGCGTATATCGCCAGTTGTATGAGTGCATGCTTCTCCCCGTCGTTGCCATGAACCGCAAGATGAATTTCCGCAGGGCTTTCTTCCATTAGCAATTGCACGGCTTTTCGCATGGCTGTCTGCTGATCGAATATGGATTTGCTTAGGTCGATCATGGCCCAGACGCACAATGCGCCATTTTCAAGGTTGCCTGCGACGGGTGTATTGCTGATTTCCCCGGGCTGCATCTTGCGCCGCATCAATACGGATTCCAGGATACCCCTACCGAAAATGCCGGGTTTATCCAAAAGCTTATCCGGTAATTTATCCAGCTGGGGAAGCACGGCCAGAATATGCTTAGCTGTTGTGGTAGACTCGGCGAGCGGCGACGCATGCTGTATAAGCGTTGCGAGCATTTAACGGCTCCCTTAAGTTAAGAAAATGCGGTAAGTATAGGCCATTTCTCCCTCCGGCTGCGCGGCAGCCTCTCCAAGCTTGATTACCCCCATGCGCCAATATCTTGAACTCATGCGGCATGTCCTTGAACATGGGCACAAAAAATCCGACCGCACGGGCACGGGGACGCTCTCCATATTTGGCTACCAGATGCGATTCGACCTGTCCGAAGGCTTTCCGCTGGTTACAACCAAAAAATGCCACTTGAAGTCCATTATTTATGAACTGCTATGGTTTCTGCGAGGCGATACCAACATACGCTTTCTCAACGAGCATGGGGTTTCAATCTGGGATGAATGGGCCGATGAAAATGGCGAGCTGGGTCCGATTTACGGCCACCAATGGCGTTCCTGGGATGGCGCGAATGGCGAGCATATCGACCAGATCGCGCAAGTCATCGAGCAGATCAGGAATACCCCCGACTCGCGGCGCATCGTGGTGTCATCCTGGAATGTCGGTGAATTGCACGAGATGAAATTGCCACCCGTGTCATGCTCTTTTCCAGTTTTATGTCGCCGACGGCAAACTCTCCTGCCAGCTTTATCAGCGCAGCGCCGATATTTTTCTGGGGGTACCGTTCAATATCGCCTCCTATGCATTGCTCACCCTCATGGTTGCCCAAAGCTGCAACTTGAAACCAGGGGATTTCGTGCATACCTTCGGCGACGCGCACCTTTACCTCAACCATCTTGCCCAGGCAGGCGAGCAATTAGCCCGGGAACCGAGAAAGCTGCCGGTGATGAAGTTGAATCCTGCAATCCACAATATTTTTGATTTCAGGTACGAAGATTTCACTTTGGAAGGTTACGACCCCTACCCGGCAATCAAGGCGCCAATCGCAGTATGAAGCCGCGTCTCTCCGCTCTCGTAGCGATGGCGCGGAACCGCGTCATTGGCAGGAATAACACATTGCCCTGGCGGCTACCCTCTGATTTGAAGCGCTTTAAAGTGCTTACCATGGGTCATCCCATTATCATGGGACGTAAAACGTTTGAATCGATCGGCAGGCCGTTGCCGGGGCGCATCTGCATTATCGTCACCCGCCAGCCAGGGTATGCGGTCAAGGATGCTATTGTGGTGAATTCGATCACTGAAGCGCTGGAAGCCTGCTCCGAGGAGGCACCTGAACCTTCCCCTGTGGATAAAGAAACCACGGATAAGGAAAACTTCGTAATCGGCGGCGCGGAAATATTCCGCCAGGCCTTGCCGATGTGTGACAGGTTGTATATTACCGAGATTCAGAGGGATTTCGAGGGAGACACGCTGTTCCCCGAATTCAACCATGACGAATGGGTTGAAATCTCACGCGAGAAACACGTGGATGACAATGGACTGGAATATCACTTTGTGGTGCTCGACCGCAAGGCCGGTCCTCTAAAATGACAAGGGCGGGAATGAAGATAACGGCATAAGTCTTCTGTCCCGCCTTCTTTTCCATCGACTTGGGGCCGGCTTTTATACCGGCATCCTGTTACACTACCATTACGTCTGGTAGCGGGAAACCATTGAAATTACTGGCATAAGCTGTGGTGTAGGCACCGGCGTTGGGAATATAGATGAAATCGCCTTCCTGCATATCTTCCGGAAGCATCTCGTCACGCATGAGGATATCGACCGAGTCGCAAGTCGGCCCGGCAATGGCCCACTGAATATTCGTACCCTTGCGATCCGACAGGATCTCATAGCGGAGACCCTCGGTAACCTCGATCAAGCCGCCAAATACGCCCGCATCCCAATACATCCAGCGTTTGCCGTTTCGGGTCGCCGTACCCTCTACGCGACAGACGAAGTAAGCAGCATCGGATACGAGATAACGCCCTGGCTCGGCCATAATGCGAATATCTTCCGGCAAATCCGCAATGGCCTCGTTCACCACCTCTCCTATTATCTCTATCGATGGGATGGGCTTCACGTGACGCACGGGATAGCCCCCGCCGATATTCAGCAAGCGCGGGGCCAGGCCTGCCTGACGCATGTCCGCAAATACCTTTTTAGCCCGTTCGATGCCCACCCTCCAGTTCTGCGGGTTGCGGCACTGCGATCCCACATGAAAGGTCACTCCAGCAAGATCGGCCCCAAGCTTTGCCGCCTCATTGACAATGTCTTTGATCTCGGCCGCATGCGAGCCAAATTTTCCCGCGAGCGGCCAGTCGCTGCCAATGTTAGGTGTGTCGATGCGCACATACATCTTTGCGTCCGGCTTGACGCTTACGATTTTGCGCAACTCCTCCACGCTATCCAGCACATACCACTCCACGCCTTTTGATGCGGCATATTCGAGATAAGCCCGGGATTTGATGGGATTGCTGTAATAGATCTCGGCAGCCGGCACCCCGAGGCCCAGCAATAAGTCGAGCTCGGAAATGGAAGCAATTTCAAATCCGACGTTTTCCGCGATCAGGGTTTTGAGTACGCGCGGATCTGGATTCGCCTTGACTGCGTAGTGGGGATGCACCCGTGGCATTGCAACTTTGAAACGGCGAGCTTTGCCGCGGACGATATCGCTGTCTACGAGCAGGAATGGCTTGGTGTAGCCTTTTTTCAGGGCTGCCTGGACATATTTAAAATCCAGGCGGACTTCAGGATGGGTGTCGAATACTTCTTCGGCTTCTACTTCTTGGCGTAGAGCGGTGGCGCGCATTTGCATGAGAGTCGTCCTTGAAAAGTTGCTACGTGACGGGAATATGGATATTTACCAGATCAGCCGCACCGAAGTAGTTTGCTTTGCTTTTCATGATGACCTCCTGTTTTTCAGTTAAAACGCCGGAAAAATTATGCGGATTATAGACTGCATCCCGCGGGAATCAAGCGTTTTTTTCACTCTGGAAAAAAATGATTTCATCCGCCAGGGATCCGGCCACAAACCCATCCGTCATCGCCCCGCCGTCGTTATTGCCGTGCTTGAATTTGAAGGTATATATGGGGACTATTGACGGGATAACAACTAAACTTGTGTTTTTTATTGATGCGGATGCTGAGATAGCCTGATACTAATGGGCAGTGTACGCGGCATCTTGATGATGGACGGGATGTAACGCGCGATCCAGGCTGATGCTTCTCGACTAACAATCTCCTTTAGCAATCTTGCTGCCCAGCGGTGGCACAAAAACTCTTCTTTTCCGCTTCCTGCTGCCATGCGCCAGTTGCAAGCCGAAGAATTTACTTGATGGAAGTGTGGGCAGTACAGCCAACCGGGTTGACAGGACAAATAACAGGAAAGATTTGATGACACGATAAGGGAAAAGGTGGGTGGCTGCAACAGCACCTATGGGATGCTCGCGGAAAAGCCATTGCAAGTCCGGGACCATGCATAAACGCCCTCGCATCCTTTCCCAGATAGGTACGGGGCACCAATCCCTGGCTTTTTACGTGCCTACTGCGGCACAGGCCCCGGCTGCAGCGTCCACCCTATTATCTCCGCGGAGAGTTTATCGGTGGCCTTGCCAAACGCTGCCATCACCTCACGCATCTCTTTGCCTTCCATCGGCTGCCTGATTTCGAAGCGCTGGGTGGCCACGATGCGATAGGGGTCGAGTTGCACCAGTATCGCATAAAATTCGATGTCCACGGCAAGCACGCCATTCCTGTATTCCACCTGAAATTTGCTCAGGTCGCCGCCGAGTTCCAGGCCGGTCGGCAGATTATCATCGCCACTGCTCACCGAACTGAATCTGCCATCCGTGCGAAAAGCTCGGGCTAGCCGGTTTCGCAGCAGCACCGGCGCGGGATCGCTCCAGCGCACACCCTTGTATGCGCTGATCCGGTTGTCCCGCAATACCAGTACACGCACGCTGTCTGTGACCTGGCTGCTATGCGGGGTAGCGATACGCAGGGCCCACGGACTGCTGTTTCCCTGGGTTGACGGAACAATAGAAGAGAGAGGGAGTTGATAAATCTCCAGTGTTTCGGGTTTCGGCAGAACTGAGCATGAAGATAAAAGTATCAATGCTCCCGCTAGCCCCGCTGCCAGCCTTACTGTCACTCTTACTGCCAACCGCATGACGGAGCCGAAACGACAAAAAGATCGCACTGAAGCATGCAGTTGATCATGGTTCAAACTCCTGCATTTTTTCGCGGCCCGTCAGATAATTGGCGGGATTGTCTTCCAGACGGCGCATGATTCTGTTTATCGAAGCCAACGTGTTCCGCAGCTCTTGCAGGGCAGGCCCAAGCTGCCTGAAACCCTGCATTCCGCCATTGACCGCATTATGATTATCGAGCAGCAGTTGATCGACCGTGGCACTGGTTTTTTCCAGCGAAGCCAAGGCACGGCTGGCGTTGTCAAGCGCGCGAGCGCCCTGATCGTTGACCAGCATATCGGTGTTATCCATTAATTTCGTAGCCTGTTGCATCGCCGTGTTCGCCTGCCTGCTGAGCGGCGATCAATTGTGGCATCAGAGCTTTGAAGTTATCGCCTTCATCCGCTATCGCCCCCGAAACCTGTTCCATATGTTCCAGTATGTTGCTTAGGCGCTGAACGTTGCCGGGCGATAAAACGTCTTTGACCCGCAGAACCAACTCGCTGATATCGGACATAAAGGTATCGCTACTCGCCAGCAGCTTGGCGATCGACGAAGGCGTTGCCACGATGACAGGATCCTTGCCGCCTTTAGCGACCAGATTCGGGCTCTCGGGCGATCCACCGCTAAACTCGATAATAGCATTTCCGGTAATACCCGTTGGTACCAGCCGGGCTTGAGTATCTTGCTTGACCGGAACGTTATCTTGCACGCGTACCCGCGCCAGAACCCTGCGAGGGTCGGCCGCGTCGAGCGTAAGCTCGGTCACATCGCCGACCTTTATGCCGTTGTACTGCACCGGGCTGCCCTTCGACAATCCTCTTACCGCTTCATTGAAGACGATGATGTAATAGTGCAGGCCGGTATCGTTGTGCGGCTTGCCCAGCCATAAAGTGAATAGCAAAGCGGCCGTAATGGATAAGACCGTAAAAAGGCCAATCAGTACATGATGTGCGCGAGGCTCCATCAGAGGCTCTCTCGCAACCGTTGCCGACTGGCTTGCCGGGCCGCGCGCCCGCGCGGCCCGTGAAAATATTCCTGCACCCAGGTGTCGTCGGTGGCAGCGACTGCCTCTAGCGTGCCAGCCACCAGAATGCGTTTGCCCGATAGCACAGCGACCCGGTCACAAATGGTATAGAGGGTATCAAGATCGTGAGTTACCATGAAAACGGTCAGGCCCAATGCATCGCGGAGGGTGCTGATAAGCTGGTCGAATTCCGCAGCTCCGATAGGGTCGAGGCCTGCGGTGGGTTCGTCCAGAAAAACAATGTCCGGGTCCAGGGCCAGCGCCCGTGCCAGCGCAGCCCGCTTCACCATGCCGCCAGATAAGGCTGCCGGATATTTTTCGCCTGCATTGGCGGGCAAACCTGCGAGCGCGAGTTTTACCCCCGCCAGATGCTCAGCCTGGGCCCGGATGAGGCCGGCATTTTCGATGAGTGGCACGGCGATATTTTCGATGACGGTCAGCGAGGAAAACAATGCACCGCTCTGAAAAAGCATGCCGAACCGGCGCTCCAATCGTTTGCGCCGCTGCGGGGACAGCGTAAGCATATCTTCGCCAAAAACGCATACACTTCCCGAAACAGGTTCCTGCAGCCCCACTATCGTGCGCAGTAATACCGATTTGCCAGAACCTGAGCCGCCGATCACCCCCAGAATCTCGCCCCGATAAACATCCAGGTTCAGCTTGTCATGGATGATCTGTGCGCCAAAACTGTTCGTCAGATCCCGGACCTGGATAATCACTTCGCGGCCTGAAGGCGCGCTCCGGATCACCATCTCATCTCCATGAAGAACAATGCTGCCAGCGCATCGAGAAAGATGACAACGAAGATCGAATGCACCACGCTGGAGGTAGTATGCTGACCGACCGACAATGCGCTGCCGCGGACCTTGAAACCTTCAAGGCAGCCGATGACCGCGATCACGAAAGCAAATACCGGCGCTTTGGACATTCCCACCAGGAAATGCCGCACCCCGATATTTTCCTGAAAGATGGTGAGAAACATCGTGGGTGAAATATTTAGCGTCAATGCACACACCACTGCCCCGCCGAGTATCCCCGAGAGCATGCCCAGGAAGGTGAGAATAGGCAGCGAGACGAACAATGCCAGGACGCGCGGCAACACCAGCAGCTCGACCGGGCTTAAGCCGAGCACGCGGGTGGCGTCGATTTCTTCGTTGACCTTCATGGACCCAAGCTGAGCCGTGAAGGCACTTGCAGTGCGGCCGGCCATCAGGATGGCGGTAAGCAGCACGGCAAGTTCGCGCAGGAACGAAAAAGTCACCAGATTGACAGTATAGATGCTGGCACCGAAATCGCTCAGCACCGTGGCGCCCAGAAATGCAATCACTGCCCCGACCATGAAATTGAGCAGCGCAACGATGGGCATAGCATTCAGGCCAGTCTCTTCAATTTGAGCAACTAGAGGGGTGATGCGCCAGCGCCGCGGACGCATGAAATTATGGGCCAGGGCTTCGAGTGTTAAGCCCATGAATCCGAGTAGCGAAAGCATATGCCGCCAGAAGATTTCCATGGCACGTCCGATCCTGCCGAGCAATTCGATTCCTGCCGAGCGTCGTGGCGCATGTCCGACTTCGCCAGCGGCGCTCATCGCGGTGGCGACCGTTTGCAGTAGCGCATTGCGTTCCGGCGGCAGTCCCGAATCCGAGATTTTCCGGATGAGTCCGACCCCGAGTAATTCGAACAGGCGCGAGGCGCCTGCCGTATCCACCGCGCCTAGCCCGCTCAGGTCAAGGTGCCTGTCCTGGGCGCTTGCCATGCTTGCTGAACCTGCTGCATCGGTGCGAAACCTGGCGATCTGCTGTCCCAGCGCGGCATAATTATCCAGGGTCCAGTCGCCGCGCACGATCAGCCGGGCAGGACTGACGGAGTCGTCCCATGCGAGAAGTTCCGAATCGGGGTTAGGCATCAAGATGCTTGCATATCCAGATAAAATAAAGGCCAATGGAGGAGTTGTTGAAAGACTGTTATGACTGCAAGTCTCGCAAACAGCTTGTATATAAGTTTGGCGCCAGAGTAGCGGTCCGATGTAATTGGCACTTCCGATGTAATTGGCACCTTGTACCTAGCTGAATTTTTGCGATATGCGTGCTATAAACAATTTACCCGTAATTATTTTATGGCTTGAGGAATGCCGATAGTCAAGCCTGAAGTGCAACTTCAGAGGAAATAGCAATATCTCTACCAGCCGCAATTGCAGCTTGGGTAGACTATTTCTTCCCCATTTCTTCCCCTGCGCCCCACAATGACGGGTCGATCAGGAAATCATATACGACAATAAGAGGTGACGAATGCAGAAAATCTCGATTATAGGAAGTGGCAATGTTGGCAGCGCGCTTAACCGGGGCCTGACCCGTGCCGGTTATGAAGTTCGTAACAGCCATAAGGAAACGGTAAAGGAAACCGCAAGCTGGGGCGAGATTGTGATTATCGCCGTTCCCTACATCGCGGTTGATGCGGTGGTGCATGAGTTGGGAGATTCCGTCAATGGGAAAGTAGTTGTGGACGTTACCAATGCATTGACCCAAGACATGCGCCTGGCAGTGGGTTTTTCAACCAGCGGCGCAGAAGAGCTGCAAAAAAAAATTCCTGGAGCGCATGTCGTCAAAGCCTTCAATACGGTCTTTGCCCAGCACATGGATAAAGGCAGCGTTCGGGGGCAGCAACTTACCCTGTTTGCCGCAAGCGACGATCAGCAAGCCCGCGGCACCGTCTTGGACCTGGGCAGGCAAATCGGCTTCGACCCGGTTGACGCGGGCACCCTTAGCAATGCTCGTCAGCTTGAGGCACTTGGATATTTTAATATCCAGCTCGGATACGTTCTCGGCAATGGAACAGATGTCGGATTTAGATTTATTCATTAGAAAGATGAGCATGGAATAATGCCGGAAGCTCTCTTTCCCAGGAGGCTCATGCGCATAAGCCAGAATTTTTCTTAATTTTCCCTATTTCCCGGGTTTCACCTTTACAGCATGAGCAGAGATAGAGAGATAGCGTGACGAACAAATCAGACGCAGCAATGGAGAGCAATAGCCTTCCGTACTCGGGTTTCAACTTGCAATATATAAATGGCTCATGGCGCCCCGGCAAGCAGGGTGGAATACGGAAAGATACGGATCCATACTCAGGAGACACGCTCGCAGAGATTGTCCTGGCAAATGCAGAGGATCTCGATGAGGCCTACCGGTGCGCCGCGAAAGCCCAGGTTGGTTGGGCCGCCCGTCTTCCATCCGAGCGCGCGGACGTCATGATCCGCTCCGCGGAAATCATGAAGGTGCGCCGCCATGAAATCATCGATTGGCTCATTCGGGAGTCCGGCAGCACGCGCGCGAAGGCCGAACTGGAATGGCAATTTCTTCATTCCATCACGCTTGAGGCCGCATCGTTTCCTTACCGGGCAGAGGGTCAAATACTGCCGATCGATGTGGCTGGTAAAGAGAGCCGAGCTTACCGCCAGCCCCTTGGCGTGATCGGCGTCATCAGTCCCTGGAATTTCCCGATATATCTATCCCACCGTTCGATCGGGCCTGCACTGGCGTTAGGCAATGGTGTTGTGGTCAAACCCGCGGAGGATACGCCCGTCACCGGCGGGTTGCTTATCGCGAAGATTTATGAGGAAGCGGGGCTACCCCCTGGTCTTCTGAATGTCGTTATCGGGGACGTGAAAGAGATCGGCGATGCATTCACTTTGCATCCGGTACCGCGCCTCATATCATTTACGGGCTCCACGAAGGTCGGCAGACACATTGGACAGCTCGCGATGAGCGCTCCTCAAATGAAACGCGTCGCCCTCGAGCTTGGTGGAAATGCGCCCTGCGTTATCCTGGATGACGCCGATGTGGAGTATGCGGTGCGGGCCACCGCTGTCGGCAGATTTCTTCATCAAGGCCAGGTCTGCATGAGCACTAATCGCATCATCGTCGATGCCAAGGTTTATGACGAATTCGTGGAACGGTTTATCTCCCATGTTAAAGGCCTGAAGTATGGGAATCCCAATGATCCGGCTGTCGCGATTGGTCCTATCATCAATAAGAAGCAGCTTGCAGCGCACTTGGCCCATATCGAAGGCGCTCGCACGGCCGGCGCACGCCAGGTTGTAGGCGCAGATCCAGAGGGGCAGGTGCTGCCTCCACACGTGTTTGTGGATGTAACGAACGATATGCAGGTCGCTCAGGATGAAATGTTCGGTCCGATTGCGCCAATTATCAAGGTCAATGGAGAGGCTGAGGCATTGCGGGTTGCTAACGATACTCAGTACGGACTCTCAAGCGCGGTGTTCACTCGTGATCAGGAGCGTGGCGTCCGGTTTGCGCTGGGCGTGCAGGCGGGCATGACTCACGTCAACGACCATAGCGTGGAGGACACTCCAACCGGTCCATTCGGTGGCGAAAAGAACAGCGGTATAGGACGGTTTGGCGGCGACTGGATTCTTCATGAGTTCACCCGGGATCACTGGATAACCGTTCAGCATTCCCGGCCCACTTATCCATTCTGAAAAAAATGCGAAAACTACCAAGCTTCGTTGAGGCCTGTGATAGTTATAGAAAGCCTCCCATTCAGCTAACTTGGCATTTAGGTCAACATCATCCTTATAAGTTAATAGCTGGTAAAACTCACGCTGATCGGTTCCATGGGATCGCCCATCTTGCAGCATGCCTGGCCGCTCAGGTCAGGATCTCTTCCCATTTCATTCGGACCAATTTCAGATTGAGCTTCCCTCCGATCAGCGGAGCGAGCGTTGGGTGGTCGCGCTCCTTGCCCGTCATAGAGCCGCTTGTCGGCGAGGTCACGGATGCGAGGCGAAAAGCGAAAGCCCAAGAGGTGGCAGAGCGCAAAAACGTGATCGGTGAAACTGCAGCATAGGTGTAGTGCTCTTCGATCCGCAGATCGAACTCATGGTAGAGCAGCCCGTCGAGAACGTGCGTGCATCAGCGGTAGCTCTACAGAGCATTTATCGGTTTAGCGTAGCTAATACGCGGGCGTGGCGCAAACCCGGGGGAATATTCTCATTGTGCGGCGGATTCTTGCGGGTACGCAATTGATTGGGGCCTGCTCACGGGAGGTCCCGGCGAACGAAGTAGAGTCTTCCTGTCTCACACGCCACGTTCAGAGGAGCAATATGAGATCGAGCCTGCGAATTGCACTATTCGTCCCGTTCCTGATCGGAAGCACGTTCATGCCGACAAATGCACAGGGTTTAAACGATCAGGCGATTGCAATTCAGCCAAGCAGCTTGCCTCGAGTGGGGACCATCGACGAGAGGTTCCAGTCCTACAACGTCGAGATGGCCGAGATCATAGGCGGCAACTTTTGGAAGCCTTATGGCCCTGGCGGCAAGATCGCGACGCCGTCCACCACTTCGATCGGGGAAGGCGTGGCCGGGCTGGACCCGAATCTGTTCCAGGCGCTTGCGCCACTTGACACGGCGAATGCGCGCCTTCGCAAGTTGGCAGCAGTTCTTGGGCCGGCCTATGTACGCGTGAGCGGCACTTGGGCGAATTCTGTTTATTTCCACGATTCCGATGCTCCACCACCGGCAAAAGCGCCTAAGGGCTTCAATGGTATTCTGACCCGGGCGCAGTGGAAGGGCGCGATCGATTTCTCGCGTGCGGCGAACGCCGAGTTGGTTTCATCGTTCACAATCAGCACCGGGGTTCGCGATCAAAACAGCATCTGGAGGCCGGATCAGGCCAGCAAATGGCTCGCTTACACCAAGGCCGCGGGCGGCAGGATAGCGGCTGCCGAGTTCTTCAACGAGCCAACGATGCCCACCTATGGCGGAGCACCCGAAGGCTACGACGCAGCGGCCTACGCCCGCGACTTCGCGGTGTTCCGCCCGTTTGCGAAGCGGGTTGCGCCCGACATGGCGATCGTCGGTCCCGGATCGGTGGGCGAGGCAACCGTGATGACCGGAGGCAGAATGCCTGGAATGATCTGGACCGAAGACCTGCTCTCGGCGAGCCCGCGCCCTGCCTTCGATATCTACTCTTACCATCACTATCCAGCGGTCTCGATCCGCTGCGCGTCGCAGGGCAAAGAGACGCAGACCACGGCGGACGCAGCACTGTCCGAGCGGTGGCTTGGCATGGCCGACAAGAGCAATCGCTTTTACGTTGCGCTTCGTGACCGCTATGAGCCGGGCAAGCCGGTCTGGATCACAGAAATCGCCGACGCCGCCTGTGGGGGCAATCCTTGGGCCGACACCTTTCTAGACAGCTTCCGTTATGCCGACACGCTTGGCCGCCTTGCCAAGCAGGGCGTCAGCGTACTGTTCCATAACACGCTGTCGTCCAGCGAATATGGGTTGCTCCAACCCGAGAGCTTCACGCCGCGCCCCAATTACTGGACAGCACTGCTCTGGCGCCGAATGATGGGCACGGTCGTGCTCGACGCTGGTCCCTCGCGCGAAGGTTTGCACATCTATGCGCATTGTCTACGGGGACATCCCGGTGGCGTCGCGCTACTCGCGATCAACAACAGCCGGACAGCTACCAGCGCCGCTCGAATCGCCGGGCCGAGCGAGCGTTACACCATCTCGGCCCACACCCTGCAGTCGAAATCGGTGAAGCTCAACGGCAAGTCGCTCCAACTCGGTGCGAACGACGAACTGCCCCAGATGGCGGGTGTTTCCGAACCAGCAGGTCGCGTGAGTTTCCCCCCTGCCACGATCACCTTTCTGACCGTGTCTACGGCGGGTAATGTGCAGTGTAATGCTCAATGATGGTCGCATGATCGGACCCTGCGCTAGCGATCTATTAAGATACCAACTCTATCTTGAAGGAACAAGCGGATGTCATCGAAGCGACTGAAAAACAAGGTTGCCATCATCACAGGAGCCGCACGTGGTATCGGAAGGGCAACCGCCCTCGCTTTTGCACGCGAGGGTGCAGCCGTAGTGGGGGTCGATATCACGGGACCGGTGAGCAAGACATTCGAGGTGGAGCCCGCCACGAGCAACGAACTAAATGAAACAGGACGGCTCGTAGAGGCTGCGGGTGGAAGATGGGGTGCTTGCCGGCTTGACCAACGCAACTTAGCCGCCTTGCGCGATGCGGCCGCGTGGACAGCTGAGACGTTCGGCAAGATTGATATCCTCTTTGCCAATGCCGGAATCCAGTCGTTCAAACCGATCCTGGAACTGGAGGATGCCGATTGGCAGGATCAGATTGACGTCAATCTGACAGGGACCTGCAATGCGATCCGCGCGGTAGCCCCCTACCTCGTCAAGAACGGCGGCGGCCGCATCATCGTCACGTCGTCGACGCAGGGAAGGCACGGGACGAAGTATGGTGCAGCCTATTCGGCCTCTAAATGGGGCATCATTGGTCTGATGAAATCTGCGGCCTTGGAACTCGGTCAGTACGGGATTACAGTTAACGCAGTTGTCCCCGGCTTGACCGACACGCCGCTCACGCGCCACCGGCAGCGATACGCGCAAGCGATTGATGATTTGGCCAGCACCGAACCCCTCGACAGGCTCGAAGCTGAAGCGAAACAAAAGCTCAGCGCCAAATCTCCGCTCGGCGTGCCCTGGCTCCCTCCCGAATCTATTGCCCCCGCAGTCGTATTTCTCGCTAGCGACGAAGCCTACATGGTCTCGGGCGCCACATATGACGTGACGGGTGGCGACAGCGCCAACAATTCCGCCTGAGTTGACGGCAACACATCAACCTCACGGGCGACTATGTCCGGTAGCCCACTGGCTAGGCAACTCGTTACCAATTACCCATCGAAAAGCCGGGGGATTGCAGTTTTGTGCACGCTCAGGACGGCTCTTGGTCAAAGCGAAGCAAACGTAGACGCAGCCCCACGAGCAGCACCAAAACGGCGGCGAGGGGGAGGAAGGTATGACCTGGAATCAATGCGTGGCTATGATGATGCCGCTGATGACGGCGCTGCCGAGATAGAAGGCTAGTGTCGTCGGTTGCTGCGCTGCAAGACTGATGAGCAGCGGACGATGGCCGGCCAGCGCCCGCTTTACGAGGTCGCCGACGATCGCCGTATAGGTGCTCGTGAAGATCACCGTCATGACGGAACACCGAGCGCACGGCCGATGGCACCTTGCAGCCCCATGGCGACGGCCGAGAGGACGATGAGGCCGTAGACGACTGGCGAACAGACAGGAGCGCCTGCGGAAATGTTCGGAATGGTTTGCGCTAGATCTTATTTCTCCAAAATCATTTGGTAGTCAAATCGGGGCAATTTGCGCAGCTTTTCCTTGGTGGCACCCGGGAGAATCGGTTTTGGGACAATCTTGGAGAATCTTTGCAAAAGAACAGCAACCTTGTAGTCGCCATACCCAAGAAAGCCTCCGACATTCACGATAGCAAAAGTCAGGGTTCCGTCCTTGGCAATGATAAAATCATCGATATCTCCAATCTTTTCATTGGCGTCATTATAAACATCTGTGCCCCTGAGTTTCGAAGCTCGCCATCCATATAGGATAAGTCCCGTCTCGGCCGTAGTGGCTCCCAGGTTATTCGTATCCTTGTCCTCAGCGATTGCACAACCCATCAGAGAAAAGCTGCAGATTGAGGCAACAATTATTTTGCTCAGATTCACGCCATTTTTCCTTTTTAAGAATCGGACTCTACTACGTCATGAAGGTAATGGCAGGGGCGGGTCACTGTGCCCAAATCAAGTGCTACTTGGGCAAGCTGGGGATGCCCCTGCGGAAAATTCTGGTCGGAGGTCAGCAGACAGGCGTCCCCCATAGCGTAGACATTACGGGTTCCGATGACTTTATTATATTCGTCCGTAAGCAATCGATTCCCCCCGTCCATAGCTTTCCCGGGGAATGCCCTCGAACATCTGGAAGTCACCCCCCCCGCGGTCCAGAACAGGATTTTCGTCCCGATGGTATTTCCGTCTGCCGGTATCACCCTATCGTTGATGTAATCTTTCACCTGTGTGTTCAGACGCACAGAAAAGGCTAAGTTTCGGCTCAATCACCGTGTTTCGCCGACCTACATGACCTCGGGCTTATCGAGGCCCTCGCGCAATACCCGTCCTCCCATGCCGCTCGTTTCCCTGAGTTGAAAAGCTTTCATCAAACGATCTCCAGACCAAGGAATAATTGTTTATGTTTCTTCAGGCAGCGGTACCTTTTCACCCAAGCGACATATAGATTCATCCAGTTCTGCAAGAATTTGCGGCTTGCGTCACCAATATTTCCGAGCTTCATCAAACAATCCTTCCCTGACTTGTATGAATGCCTCGGGTTGGCCCAATGTCGGTACGTCGAGATATGCAAGAACATTACGCAAGTGCTGTTGCGCCAAAGCGGTACCCGTAGCCCGTTGGATTCTCCCGTGTTTTCTTCGATCCGAATTCAGTTCGTGCTTTTTTAACTGATCCCAATGGCTCGGCATAATAAACCTTAACACAATGGCTTGAGGTGCGCTGCTGGAGCTTGCGCTTGCCGTCATGCAGGACCGTTTTGCGGGAATTCGCTCGACATTTTGCGATAAATATAGGCAATAAAAGATTAAGGGCCTTGATAAGCTCTGCAAAAATGTACTCAGCGGCAATGTTAGTTGCCGCTGAACTTACCGTTAAAGAAAGTGGTTTTGAGAAGAAACTGTTTGCTGAAGAGCAGGTTGTTAACGTCTGGATTTAATGTTTTAATCCTTTTCTCTCTTCCGCATCGCTCACCTCTCACTTTTGGGGCCAGTATTTGCGGAGAGTGGGACAGAAAAATTTGATTTTGCTTGTTGAGAAAGTTGGCTGGAATACTCTTTGGATTGTGACCCACAAAGTTCAAGTAAATGAAATGGGCTGTGACGGAATGCTCCAGGCCGATAATTTGTTAAGATTTCAAGGATGAACATTTCCGGGCGCCGGGTAACAGCCGCACGCTAGCCGCTAGCTTGCTCATTTCCTCCGTATTCCTTCAGGCCAAGGAAGAGGTTTTTGAGAGCCTACCGGCATTAGGTAAGGAAAAGACTCCTTCAAATACTAAAAACGGGATTTATTTTAACAGATCAGTTACCGGACTGAAGTGGGAGAGCGGCGCCAGCGAGATCCGTATCAGCAGCTCTTTACCCGCGGGCGTGCAGCAGACTTCTGGAAGTGATGCTGGTTCTCCTGGCGATCTTCTACGTCGGGCACAGCCAGTCCTCGACATCAGGTTTGAAAAAATTTATGGCTTTCATATCAAGCCTGCGCTCGGTGTAACCTCGGGAATTCTTGATGCCTATCTTGAGAGCAATTTCATGGATTCCTTCAGGATTCGTGTCGGTCGGTTCATGCCTTCGTTCGGCCGGGAAAGTTTGCAGCCTGCCGCTGCATTAGCCTTTAACGAACGTGCATTCTCAACTAACCAGATGCCCATTCGGGAAATCAGCGGACAAATTTATGGCGAAGTGCTTGGAAGAACGGCGGAATATCATCTTGGAGTATTTAGCGGGCCGGCCATTGATAGCGGCGGATCACGATATAGCGTCCCAGGCTACGACAATAGTACCGATTTCTCAGGACGCCTCTTTGCTCGTCCGTTTCAGGATAGCGGCCCGAATCTGACGAGGGGATTAGGGCTGGGCATAGCGTACGACTACCAAACGCAGCATAGCCAAACCGCGCCAGACAATTGGGGGCTAACGGTGTTTCGCTCTCCGGCCAGAAAAGCTTCGTATCAAATTCCTACGATGCTTATGCGGGCTTGGGGGGTGAGCGGATCTTCCCCCGGGTCTATTACCATAACGGCCCCTTCGGGGTGCTCGGGGAATATATGCTTTCCCGCCGCGGGATGGATGGGCGCCCTGCTACGCCCAGGGTTGGAAGCGATGCCTTCCAAGTTCAGTTCGCGTGGTTTGTAGCGGATGGGAATAAATTCTTTGGCAGAGCGATGCCGGGGAATCCGCTTGATGGGGGGTCGGCTCCCTCAGCCGGAGCAGTACAACTGTTGGCACGTTATTCTGAATTGAGCGTCGGTCAGGACGCCTTTACCAACGGGTTGATGAACATCAACCGGTCGGCTAGAAATGCGAAAGATTTCGGAGTTGGGTCTAAACTGGCATCTAAACCGTAATACAAAGTTGCAACTGAACTACGATCAGACCAGTTTTGAAGGCGGTGCACCTAGCCAGTGCCGACCGGCCTGGCGAAAAAGTTTTGTCCTCGCGCATGCAGTTTGCATTCTGATCATATCAGCAGGCAACCTCTCGATCTGACCCAATATGATTTTTATGTTTCTCAAGTCAAGGAATTTTTCTTGCACGCCAGCCCATATCGGCTGGGGGAATGAAAAACTTATCGCACACGAGTTATTGTTTCGGCGTGCACGCCAGGGGCAATCGGGTATTCAAAACGATTCTCGGGAAATCATCTCTGCATCGCAACATATCAGCGAGCCAGGCATTGAATATGTGACCGGTATCGGGCACATCCTTCAATCTCCTTCTGCCTGATAACTTTCTTATCTATGGATCCGTTGTTTTGAGACAACGTTTTGGGGTTCCCTTAAGCCCGGCTTAATTTAGTCGTCCCTGAAAAACCTGTTTTTAGCGGATGCTGCGTATTCTGCTCGTTCGGCTCAGTCAAGTTCCGCCAGAGCAGCGCGGGTGGTTGCGCCAATCTCTCGAAACGAGGGCGCGTTCCTTGGAGCTGCTGGCGGTTGTTGTCATCGTACTCATCGGCCAAGTGCTCGTACAGGATGGTCGCACCGACCAACATCAATAAGATCCTCCGAGTATTTCAGCGCGTCGGCCTGCTAGGGTACCTGTACCCGACCAGCATGGTCCCGATGGTGACCATAGTCATGGTAGCGAGGCCAATGGCCGCCGCCGCTACCAGAATGTTGACGTCGATGAATGCTAGGCCGATCCCAACGGCAAGAGCGTCGATGCTGGTGGCAATAGCCGTGACCACGAGCAGGAAGAAGCCATGCTGTTTGGTTTTTGCTCCTCTTCTTCCGAGGCTTTCAAACCGTTGTAGATCGTATGCAAGCCCAGGATAAGCAATAAGCCAAATGCTATTCAATGATCCCAGTCTTTGACGAATTGCGAGGCGGCCTGGCCGATTAACCAGCCAATGATCGGGGTAATGGCTTCGACCACACCAAAAATCAGGCCCATGCGCAGGGCCTCGAAGAGGCGAGGTTTGTGTAGGCTCGATCCTTTGCCGATGGCTGCTGCAAAGGAATCCGTTGACATAGCGAGGGCGAGCTTTATTAAAGAGAAGGGACTCACAATTTTCTATTTCCAGCCGACTGCGGGAATGGATAAGCTTTTCAGCGATGCAGCCCCACCTGACAATACATCCCATGCTGGGGCGGAGGGAAAGATACCAGGTACCCGGGAACTAATTCTCCATGAAAGCAATTGCCTCCCGTATGAGGTGGCTCAAGAAACGGTATGGATATAGCCTTTAGTTCATACGGCCCGGCCGTGGTAGCCCGTGGATCGAGGAAACTTGAATGAGCCTTTGTCCAAAGTATGAAATATCCAAGCCCAGGATCAGAACGTGATACCGGCTTGAGCGCGCCCCAGGCATGCGCTACATCCACGGGCGCGAAGTAACAGCCATCGAAGGAGTACAGCGTACGTCTGACACAAGGAATAGTTGTGCAAAATGTGGACAGGGAAGCGAGCGCTCACCTGCGTCCGAGGAATGAAATCAGATTTTAGGCAAAGTCACCCCATGCTGCCCCTGATATTTTCCGCCGCGATCCTTATATGACGTTTCGCATACCTCGTCCGACTCGAAAAAAATTACCTGGGCCACGCCTTCATTGGCATATATCTTTGCAGGAAGCGGCGTGGTATTGGAAAACTCCAGCGTGACATAGCCTTCCCATTCCGGCTCGAAAGGGGTGACATTGACAATAATGCCGCAGCGGGCATAGGTGGATTTTCCGAGGCAGATGGTCAGCACGTTGCGCGGAATGCGGAAATACTCGACGGTTCGGGCAAGTGCGAAGGAATTGGGTGGAATGAGGCAAACGTTGCTCTTCACATCGACAAAAGAATTGGAGTCGAAATTCTTGGGATCCACGATGGCGGAATTGATATTCGTGAACAGCTTGAATTCGTCCGAGCAGCGGATATCGTATCCATAACTCGATGTTCCATAAGATACGATCTTCTGCCCGTTGGCATACTTGATCTGGTTGGGCTCGAAGGGCTCGATCATCCGGTGTTCCACCGCCATGCGGCGAATCCATCGGTCAGACTTGATTGTCATTTTGAACGAATGGGAAGATTGAGTGATGTCATGCGCAAAAGGGAGCCGACGAACGGCGACTATGCGGCGATTCGCAGCCCTGGGAAGATCAGGTGTCCTCAATCACAATCTTTGCGAATAACGCGGAATGATCAAGTGACAGTTCATCCACCTTCACAGCGAGGCGCCGGGCGATCCCACGGTAGATCTCAGCTATTCGGCCGTTCGGGTCAGCCGCTACGGTGGGAGCGCCTGCATCCGTATGCTCGCGAATTTTGATGTCGAGCGGCAGGCTGCCCAGCAATTCCACATCGTAGTCCTTGCACATTTTCTGGCCGCCGCCCTCACCAAAGATGTGCTCCTCATGGCCGCAACTGGAGCAAATATGCGTGCTCATGTTTTCTATGATGCCGAGAATGGGGATCCCCACTTTCTCGAACATCTTGAGTCCCTTCCGCGCGTCGAGCAGCGCAATATCCTGCGGGGTGGTAACGATCACCGCGCCGGTAACCGGCACCTTCTGTGCAAGCGTCAACTGGATATCGCCGGTTCCAGGCGGCATATCCACAATCAAATAATCGACGTCGTTCCAGCGCGTATCGTTCAGCAACTGCTGCAGCGCCTGGGTGACCATAGGGCCGCGCCACACCATGGGCGTTTCCACATCGATGAGGAAACCGATCGACATGGCCTGGATACCATGGGCTTGCATCGGCTCGATACTCTTGCCGTCAGGCGATTCGGGACGCCCGCTGATGCCCAGCATTTGGGGCTGCGAGGGACCTAAATATCGGCATCCAGAATACCGACCTGAGGCGCCCTCCGCCGCCAACGCCAGGGCCAGGTTGACCGCAGTTGCGGATTTGCCTACGCCGCCCTTGCCGGATGCGACGGCAATGATGTTCTTCACCCCAGGGATGAGCTTGACCCCGCGTTGAACGCTATGAGACACGATCTTGCTCGTGACATTGACGCTCACGTTGCCAATTCCGGGAATGCTTTTGAGCTTGTCGGCAACCTGTTTGCGAATGCCCTCCACCACGCTTTTTGCCGGATACCCCAGCATGATATCAAGCGAGACGTCGTCGCCATCTATTTGGATATTGTGGGCTTCATTGCTGGTCACGTAATCCTTGCCGGTACTGAGATCAACGATTTCCGTAAGAGCTGACTTTATTTGCTGTTCGGTGATAGCCACAATAAGACTCCTTTTGACTTTTGCCGATCTACTCATTGCCCGGCAATGAGTCATAAATCAACGATGACTTCAATATTAACATATGGAATTAAAAGCCCGGAGAAGCTGAAGAATAAAGAGAGGCAATGGGCGGAATTCCCACTGCTAAAGTGGCTGCCGCTGAAGTTTTCGGCTATAACGCGAGTAACTCTCGCCATTATTACAGACAGGCTGATACCGCAGTATGGAGGAAGCGGGTGCAGTACGAATTAAGCGGCCTGAATTCTCTACCGGCGAAGCTTGACCTGCTGAAGCGAAGCGGATCCTACAGCGCGCTTACAGCTTATATTGATAACATATTTTATCAATAATAAAACCTTGGCCGATTTGTTCGAATTCAACCCACCATAAAATATGTTATCAACTGT
>CAVUXR010000020.1:0-87545 GCA_963745455.1 uncultured beta proteobacterium | reverse complement strand
TTATAGGCACGCCGCGTTTGTAGATTGTCGCTGTTGGCGAACCATTCGATCTCGAGGGGAACATCAGCCAGGCGATGGAAGTCAGCAGCGCTTACAAGGCGGCTTGAAGGAGGCAGCGAAGCAGGAGGATCGGATGATCTCATGCGCCCTGTTTTGTTATTTGGTAACATATGTTATCAATAATGCAAATCCGGTTGAGGGATAAGAAAGGGTCGGTTCGATGACGAGCCAGATCTGAATGTGGAAGCAGTGGTCTGGAGCAGAGTGAGAGGTGCAACAGCAGTCTTTCGGAATTGCTTAATAACTTAGTTTTGGGCTGAGAGTAAGGCTTACTATAAAGCCCGCCACCCGGCGGGATATTTTTTGGGGGCGAAGTGAAAAATGCTCATGCGGATCTTAAAAAAGGCAGCTGGACACTTGGAATCAGGCCCAGGCCTCACAGGAGAAATTCGGCTCATTGAAAGGCAATTCGGTATCTATGGCGCATAATCAAATCAGGTCATATGGATAATTTTCGTGTGCCCTTTTTTTTTGCAGCAGAGCCTAAATAGCACGATTGATGCCAAGGAATAAATCATGACTGTCTGCCAGAGAAACAAATTTTGCCTTGATTTCTTGGTGATGTTGCTTTTGATGCATCAATCCGTCGTTGCGTGGGGGAATGATTCTAACGTAACGGGAATGGGCGTATGCGACTCATCTGATAGCATTTGTTCGATCTGGCGATCCTTTCGTGAGCGACACCCAGCTCCATATCAGACCTTCGCCGTGCAAGAGTTGTCTGAAGAGGCGGTTATCATAATTTCCGAAGCTCCACCTCCGTTTATATCGTCGGATGTTATCGAGTTGGCTCGCGTCATTTTCGGCAAGGACCTGCTGGAAGCGTCCACATTACGGTGGCCAATGGGCTACGATGGTTGGCTGGAAGACGTCGTACTTCGTGTTCGTCATGACGGTCGTGAGGGGACGATCCCTGCGGTTGTAGGCCATTCGATACGTACCGAAATGTTTAGTCATAGCTTGGTGGATCGAGTGCGACTAATGTCCCGTGTACTGCACGGGACGAGTGATGGCTTTTACCTGGACCGTGTTAGTTCCTTAGTAGAAGAATGGCCCTACTCGCACCCCGCTGATCAATCTTCAGGTTAATTCCGAGGATGTACGGCGCTGGATAACCGACCCCGCTATAAGATGGTCACCTTTAACAAAAAATAAGGGGGACACATCTGCTTTGTCGTCAGAACATCTGCTACGAACGAGGCAGGTTGGCGCGTTCGCGAGCAGTAATCAGCGCCTCATTGCATTGGCAGTGCCGCGCCGTATCTCCTTAAGCAATTTGGCAGAACCCTTTAGACAGTTCAGCATTGAGCTTTAGATTTTCTCGTAGCTGCGGTCCAGACGCAGAGCGAAGGCGTGGTTCTTCTCGGACGCGCTAAACAACTTCCCCTAGCTATATTACCTCCGTTTCGTTTCGAAATCTTGGCACAACTGGCCACAAATAACGCTGATGCTCTGTATCAAAGCTATGAGCGGCAGCGTATCTTCGCTGGCAAGATCAGTAAGGGTTTATTTCAAGGCTGGGATTGGGCACCCATACTATTGTCCCCCCAACTTGAAGATACAGAATTTGGCATACTGCTCAATCTAGCCGATCAGGTGCTTAAGTCACAACCGAAACCAATAACGTCGAAGGCTTCAACTTCGTTACTCAACGTGCCTCATGTCCGTGGTCCTGAGGCAGCCAGTTCATTTTTTGCGCGCACACTTGCCACATCAGGGCCTATATACAATTGGAATACACACGGTTTTGCCAGCGTGGCGGAGTTACCACGCTATCGTGTGATGACGGTTTCTGACAGTGCGGCTCTCCCTGCGGTATTTATTCCTGTACAGGGAGGAGTAGCTGCACGCTTGGTGCGCGCTCCAACGATAACTTTATTGCGAACAGGATGGTCGACGAAGCTATATCCGAACAGGGAGGAGTAGCTGCGACGCTTGGTGCGCTCGTTAACGATAGCCTTATTGCGAACCAAAAGGCCGAGCAAGCTATATCCGAACAGGAAGGAATGGCTGCGACACTTGGTGCGCTCTCCAATGACAGCCTTATTGCGAGCCAAAAGGCCGAGCAAGCTATAACCGATGCTGCTGCTTGGTTCAAGAAACAGGGCGATCCCTTGCTAACGCGTGTGGCACAGAATGTTTTTTTGTATTTTATAGTAGAAAATTTTATCAATGTTAGCGGTACGGACGTATGGACACGAGGCGAGGCAAAAAACCGCTCGGAGCTGGTCGCGGTAGAGCTTCAGCAGTTTGCGGCCGATTGGTTAAAAGGCATTCTTGATGAGGCTCCGACCAATGAGACACGGGAAATGCAAGCCAAAATTCGCAGCTTCATGACCGAGAATAAGCTCACTCAGACTCGCCTTGTAGAATTACTGGCCACTCCCCAAGCGCTATCACAGCGTTTATTTCGTCAGCTTGGAATTACGCCGAATAATAAAAGAACATAATGCCATGAGTGAAACCTTGGCTTCTACCCAAGTTTCTAGACTTACCGCATTCAAGACCTTTTGCTCAGAAAGTAACGGCAAGTATTCAGAGACGAGTATTCTAAAAAGTTGCGAGCACTCCCGGACGACTAGCTCGGCTGTGAAAGCGGCGGAACAACGCTACAAGACTTTGGATAGACAAGTCAGACAGTATCACGAAAGATTAAATGCTCTACGGGTGGAGTTCGAAAGAGCAGAGAGGGCTCTAAAACATTATGAGAAAGAAGAAGAATCAGTAAGGAATATCGAGCCGATGATCTCCGCTGTAATCAGCCGAAGCGAGAATCTGGATGCTGTGCTTGAGTCAGTGGCGAGGGTCACCCAACGTGTCGGCGAAAACACAAACATACGAACGCCTACTGTCGTTCTGTCAAGAAATGCACTTTTTTCAGAAATGATTGGTGGCCACAACATAGATGCTAAGCCTACTATTGTGCAACCGGTTTCCTTTAAAAAATCACAGGTTGATCTAGATAAACCCGCCGTTAACCGATCGATAGATGAAGCTCTAGGGCTGACTGACAAGCCATTTCCGCACCAGCAAACTAATGGTACGCTGCTGGAAGCCATGCGTGAGTTGCCGGTACAGGTTGAAAATTCTAAATTACTTGCGAAGGTACGAGGCTGCCGTTGTGATATTTTTATCCAATTGGATGAAGGAGGGGTGATAAACGTCGTAAAAACTGGCCCACCGGTTGTGCACGAAGTCGTGGTTGGCCGGAGTGCCTTGATAGACCTATTGGCCGCAACACGCAAGAAAGATGTTGTGATCATGACTGGCTTTGATCCGGGAGTGGCCTCTGCTATCGCTGACAGTGTCTCGCTAATAAGCCGTAGACTTGATCTTCGGGGAGGGCCCAATACTCTCCAACGCTGGAAGGAAGCGGCAGCACGGCTCTTCTTGCCACCATCCGCAAAACCAGTCGAGGTGGTGTCCGTGAGGCGAGGTGGAGATAATCGGAGTCCCTTGCAGATCGTCCGGGATGCCGGAGCAACGAGTGAGAGTTTGCACCGCAAGCCAGTCTGGTCTTCTGCAATCGTAAAGGACGATATTCAGAATCCACTGGATTGGGCTGCTGAACGTGGGTTTACTGCCGCGATTCTGTTCCCGGCAACTCCTCGGTCATTGTAATCAGTTTTGCCGACCGCCCTGGTGCGCCAGTGAGTAAGTTCAGCATTTTTATGACTAAACGACACTCGTCGTCCAAGCCAGCAACTACGAGTGTGGCATCGGTTATAGATGAGATCCGCGGAGGCCGAAGCCCATCTTCAGTCGATCTGTTGCAGGGGATCACGAAATTGCACGATAGGATCGTAAAGGATCTTGAGCCACGTGATCTTATTTTTTTTCTTGATTTCAACTTGGCGGTAACCAAGATTACCGAGGCAACTGAACCGATCCTTGTTTCACCGGTCGCGGGTCATAATAGCAATTCTGTTGCTTACATAGAGCATTAAAAGGACAAGTAATGAGTGTACCTCGAAGGGCTCTGGTGATCTCGCTACCGATAGGCCACGAACAGTTTCTTGTGGCCGCTCACGGTCAGCACCCCGGAGATTACAGTTCAAGGAGTCTACGTGGCCGAGATCCCGAAGAAGCGTGGCTATCAGATTACGAAAGCGTCAGCACGGCGTTAGAGAAACTGGTGGATGTGGCACTCTCGCTAGGTGTACAGGTCCATCAACAAGCGGGTCTTGACGCTTTGACTAATTCATCGTCTTGCGACGAAGTCATTTTATTTGCTCACTGGAAAGGTGAAACTTTTTCGCGAAATGACCTCCTCTGCGGAGTATGCCGGTTGCTGGAACTGGCTGAGCAATCGATTTCACCTGCTGCTGGGGTAATTAAAAAACATTTGATGACGTTTGAGCATGCAAATCGCAAAAGACAATCTTGACAGCTTAGCTCAGATCTTCAACCGGCTTTTGGATAACAATCATTTGGTTCCTTTTATGCCGGAAATCATACAGCGGATGAAACAGGGGTTTTCACTTCGCCGTGCTCTGTGCCGGGACCTTGTGGATGAAACGCTGGCAGGCGGGATCATAGCAGGGAACCGTCTGGAGCTTTTTGATGGACTACACTCACCGAAGGTAGTTAATGTGGCGTTGCGGCCCGAGTTTTATGGAACAATTGAGTTGGCGATTTGCCAGTACTGAAGTCCTTGGTACTTATTTAGACCATTGGCATGGTCAACGTGTTCGCCTAATACAAGGCGATTCATTGATACACCCCATACCTCGATGTCATATCGTTGCCTACGCACTTGCTTTGGCAGTGAATAATGACTTGCCATATTATGAGGCGCGCAAGCAAACGGAGTTGCTCCTGCTAGAATTGTTTCGCCGCCACTGAACCATGGAGTGGACTTTATCCTTAATCAAGAGGTAGATTCTCATGAATCTAAGAAGTTATTGTTCAGCGATATTACCGGCCCGCCACGTTACAGGGCAGCGATGACCAAGACCTATTAGGAGACCTAAAACGCCATGCAAATCTACAGTCCCGGCTATATGGAATTGTGTTGGGTGCGGTTATAACCATCTTCGCCTTGGGAGTCGCCTCTCCCTTCATAATGCAAAACTCGCAACAGGCCCATCTCGTAAGTGCTGCACTGGGGGCAAGTGCGATTGGTACAATTGAATGGATGCGTCGGATAGCCCGTGAATGGGGGCGCACCGATCTTCTGATTACCCTAATGCGATCGGCAGATCCTTCGCAAAAACAGGAGATTCTCAAGCGGTTGATGGATGAATGGATTGCACCGTCGAAAGAACGTTAATTTTCAAAGTTGGCGGCAACTAGCAGCCTGTCGGACTTGAGCTTGCGTATAAAGGCAAAACTTTGGCATGCGGAGTGGTTTTATCGTCGGGAATCCCTTATTTCATCGATCATTGATCACACTCACCGCAATTTACCCTGTACCTCAAGTCTGGAGGCGCAATGTGGCCATGCGCTTCAAATTCCAGGCCAGGCATACCAGGCGCCATTCGCCAGCGGCCTTGTTCAGCCCGCGCAGCAGAAACTGGCGGAAGCCCAGGATGGATTTGATGATGCCGAACACCGGCTCCACCGTCTGCTTCCTGAGCGCATACGCAGCCCGGCCGGGCTTCGTCTTGAGCCGGTGCGCCATGCGCTCGACGGCTGTAGCCGTCTCGGATAGAGGAGACGGTTCAGTGAAGCGGGCACGCCACCCTGCGTGATGCTCGTCCCGAGCCACGGCAATGAACGCTTCGATACCAGCCTCTTCGCAGGCCACGACATTCTTGCCGCTGTAGAACCCGCTGTCTGCCAGCAACCGATCCACCTTGCCCAAGGGCTTGGGTAAAGCCGCAAGTTGCCCCAGCATGGGGACGACCTGTTCCTTGTCGTTTGTGGCGTGTGTCACTGCCTCGGCCACGACCAGCAGACTGCCGGCATCCACCGCCGCCTGGGCGTTATAAGCTTGTTCGAAGCCGCCGCCGGACACCGGCATGATGCGCGATTCCTTGTCCGTGAGTTGATCTGGTCCGTTGACTGTACTCCCGGCAGCGGCGGCTGCGGTGGCTTGCCCCCAGTTTTCTTGCCGGTCTTTTTGGTCTTCGCGTCGCGCTGGGCTATTTTGGCTGCATAAGCCGCCTGCTCGCGCTCAAAGCGTTCTTGCGCCCGGGCTGCGAGCTTGGCCTTGGCTTGCGCCATCGCCTCAAGCCGGTCTTTCCGGCGCTTGATCTCGGCCGGCAGGCTCACGCCGTCGGGAACGTCCGCCCGGTCAGCCTGCTCCGCCAGGGCCAGCAACTCCTGCACCTCGGCTTTGAGGTGCGCTTCGAGCTTCTCGATGTGCCCGTGCGAGAGCGCGCTGTGGCGCGAGGCGTTGGCGTGAACCTTGGTGCCGTCCAGGCTGACGGTGCCCAGCTTCAACAGCTTCATCTCCTGCGCCAGTTCCAGCACCTGCACAAAGATGCCCGCCAGTTCGTCCAGAAAACGCCGCCGGAACGTGGCCAAAGTGTCGTGATCCGGGTGGCTGCCCGCCGCAATGAAGCGGAAGGCCACCGAATCGTAGGTCGCCCGCTCAATCTTGCGGCTGGAAAACACGCCGGTCGCGTAACCATAAACCAGCAACGACAGCAGCTGCGCCGGATGGTAGGCCGCGCTGCCCCGGCCCGCGTAGGCCTGCTCCAGCCGGCTCAAGTCCAGTCCATCCACCACCTCGACAATAAACCGGGCCAGGTGATCTTCCGGTAGCCATTCCTCCACCGACGGAGGCAGAAGATAGGCAGTCTTGCGATCGATCGGGCGAAAATGACTCATGGCGAATGACCAGTCTGTTGAATTCCAGAATTATCTCATAAGGGAAGCACTGGCTAAGCCCGACAGGCTGCTAGAAAGATGATACGGTATTCCAGAATTTATTCGGTAGTTTGTAATACATTCATTTATGGGGTGTACCATTCTAAGACAACTACAACTGGGCTTCCCCCAGTTTCACGGACACATCGTTAAGCACATTGGACTTCCCCCGGTCTAGTGGGCAAACCGGGGCTATGATTTGAGCTTAGGAGGAAGTCCCATGAGCACGCAGCGTTTTACCCCGGAATTCAAGGAAGAAGCGGTTCGGCAGGTCACTGAACGAGGATATCCTGTCAGCGAGGTTGCCACCCGTGTTGGTGTGTCGGCTCACAGCCTGTACAAATGGGTTAAGGCGGTCGCCCCGGGCAAGACCGAACAGCAGGTTGGTGAACTGCTGGAGGCCAAGAGCGAGATTCTAAGGCTGCGAGCGCAGTTGCGCCGCACCGAAGAGGAGCGCGATATCCTAAAAAAAGCCGCGCGGTACTTTGCCAGGGAATCCGAGTAAGGTACCGCTTTATTAACGAGCATTGGCACGAATTCCGGATCGCCACCATGTGCCGAGTGCTGCAAGTGGCGCGCTCGGGGTTCTATCAGTGGGTGCAAAAGCCCATGTCGGATCGTGCCCTCGAAGACGAACGCCTGCTGGTCTTGATTCGCGACTCCTATACAGCCAGCGGCAAAGTCTACGGCTCACCGCGTGTGTTTGGAGATTTGCGCGAGGCTGGCGAACAGTGTGGCAAACATCGTGTGGCCCGGCTGATGCGAGCCCACCAGATCAAGGCCATTCGCGGCTACAAGGCACCCAGGCGCATTGCGGGAAGGCCATCGATCGTGTCACCCAACCGCTTGAACCGGGAGTTCACGGTTCAGGCACCCGATCAGGCTTGGGTAACGGACATCACCTACATTCGCACTTGGCAGGGTTGGCTGTACTTGGCGGTGGTTCTTGATCTATACGCCCGCAAAGTGGTCGGATGGTCCATGAAACCGACACTGGCTCGAGAGTTGGTCCTTGATGCCCTGTTGATGGCGGTGTGGCGACGAAAACCTACGCAACCGGTTATCGTGCACTCCGATCAAGGCAGTCAATACGGCAGTGACGATTGGATCCGCTTCTGCCGTTCGCATGGCTTGCTGCCCAGCATGAGCAGACGCGGAAATTGTTGGGATAATGCAGTAGCCGAATCCTTCTTCAGCAGCCTGAAAAAAGAACGTATCCGCAAACGCATCTACAAAACAAGAGATCTTGCCCGCGCTGATATTTTCGATTACATCGAGGTCTTCTACAATAGGAGCCGCCGACACAGTCATCTCGGCGGCATGAGTCCCGAAGCGTTTGAGTGCGCTTCGTTATGAGGCCAAGGAGTGTCTACCATTTCGAGGGAAGTCCACCATCGACCTTAAGGCGATGCTAGTGTAGTGTTGCATTCTGTTTGGAACTTAAGCGGCTGTTGGCGCGAATAACCTTTTGCAGGATGTCGCGAGCGCTGGTGGTCCAGATGAATGGTTTGGGGTTGGCGTTGTGATGGGCGATGTACTCATCAATGGCTGCAATCAATTCCGGCACGCTGGTGAACACCCCGCGGCGCAGGCGATTTTCCGAAATATCGCGGAAGAATCGCTCCACCATGTTCAACCACGAGGCCGAGGTGGGCGTGAAGTGCATGTTGAAGCGCGGATGCTTCTCCAGCCACTCTTGCACGTTGGGATGCTTGTGCGTGGCGTAGTTATCGCAAATCAGGTGTAACGTCTTGTCCTTGGGTGTCTCGCGGTCGATCTTGCGCAAAAAGCGCAGCCACTCGCTGTGACGGTGGCGCTGCTGGCACTGGGCGATGACTTGCCCGTCAAGCACATTGAGGGCGGCGAATAGCGTGGTCGTACCATTGCGCTTGTAGTCGTGCGTCATGGTCGCCGCACGTCCTTTCTTTAGCGGCAAGCCAGGCTGCGTGCGGTCCAGCGCCTGTACTTGGCTCTTCTCGTCGCAGCACAATACGATGGCATGCTCGGGCGGCGCAAGGTACAAACCCACAACGTCCTCAAGCTTCTCGATGAACTTCGGATCGCGCGAGACTTTGAAGCTGCGCACGAGATGAGGTTTCAGCCCCTTGGCGCGCCAATGCCGGGAGATGCTCGCTGCGCTGACACCAAGCTCGGCGGCCATCGTACGTGTGCTCCAGTGCGTGGCCGCATCGGGCTTGCTTTCGGTGGTCAATTCCATCAGGCGAGCCACATCAACCTTCACCGGCGGCGCACCGCGCGGCAGGTCGCGCTCGATGCCCGCCAGGCGCGATTGCGCATAGCGCTCGCGCCAGCGCGAGACTTGCACGCGGCCCACGCCCACTTGCGCTGCGATGTCCTTGTTTTGCAGCCCTTTGGCCGCCAGCAGAACGATGCGCGCACGCAGCGCCAGCCTCACGCTTGTTAGCTTGGAGCGAACCAGCGCTGTCAACTCGACGTACTCTTCAGGCGTCAACACAATCTCGGCGGCAACTCGCATTTGTATTCTCCCATCTTCCTCGCAAGAATAAAAATTAGAGATCCGCATGTACAATAAGTTCCATCAAGAATGTGACACTACACTAGTCAATCTGTAAATAGAATTAGGGTTGATTCAAAAGGATTGGAAAACTCGGAGGGTTAGGCTTTTAACCCTACTTCATGGCCAAGGGGCAGGATGTCAAAAGCCCATCAGTCTTCATTTTCTCAATAAGGTCCGTAGCGAGGGCCTCCCCGCGATCCTTAAGTGACTCTAGAAGCGTTCCTCCCCTATAGAAATTAACGTTTGCGCGCCATACAGTTTTGTTGCTTCGCAACTCGTTAAGTTGCACATCATAAATCATCTGAATGGGAACATTATATTGATTTCGGGTTCCCCCGTTATTCCGAAGCACCATACTATAATCGGGCCTAAAGGCCTTGAATTTCCCAAGATGAACTCCTGGGTCTAAATCCAGACCTCCGATCGTTGTAATCTCTGTCTCGACCTTACATTCAATTAATAAACCTGATAACTTTGTTTTGAAGGGATTATAAAACTCTCAACCAATTCCGAACCAATATGAGAGAAAACAAAAATTTTAGTTGGTAACGCTTTTATTTCTGAAGATTTATTGGTATATATCTTTGAAGGAGGCATAGCACATCCCACAAGCATAAGTAACAGGAAAAGTGCGGCTAGTTCTTTTAAAAAAATACGGGGCATATCTTCTTCCTTATTAGCAGAGCAATCGAGACGAAATCGCCAGATGGTCACCAAGAATTCAAACTGCCATGTGAAAATGGGGAGTGTAAGGACAAAAGCAAAGCCGCTCGGCGGCTCAATGCTCTATTGATTTGTTTAAATCTACGCTCGGCGAAATTTCCAACCGAGGAGTCCGAGACCGGCCAGCAGCATGGCGTAAGTTTCGGGCTCCGGCACAGGGGTTGCGACTATGTCGATTTGATAAGCAAGCGCGACGTCATTCAACTGGCGTCCCGAGACGGCGACGAAATAGTTCTCGCCAGCTGGCAGCACTCCAGTTACATGCATTGCTCTGGTGCTGCCGAAATCCCATCTAGCTGTTGTTTCTCCGTCAACCAAAAGGTGGTTCCGCTATCGGAAATTAAGAGACCGTAGGTCATGATCGTGAGGGGAGGAATTCCTGTGTATATATCTCCTGTCTCATATCGCGGATTGAAGATCCATGCGTCCACCCGTGATTCTGTGGCAAGGTCGAACGTATAACTATTCTCAAGGAAATTAGTTTCCTTGGCAAAGCTGGTCATATAATGCGTCGATGTAAGCGTTCCGATATCAAAATCTTGTGATCCAGGGGTGGTTGAAAAGCCCCAGCGCTAGCGCCACCTGAAAACAATAAAAATACAACCCCAAATACTGCGATTCCTTTATTCTTCATTGATATCCTCCAGTTTGTTGGTCAATAAGCACTAAATCCAGTGCTTAATCTCTTAATAGCCCCGTTAATTCAATCGCTATGCAGCTCTCCATTTTCTCTTGCCATGTTGAGGGCAAGATGTGCATCCTTCAAGGCAGCGGCACCATTCCTCTCAGACTGGAGTTGCCCCTATTAAACCGGACAGGATGCGGTTAGTAACTGGCTGCGGATGAATTGTCTAGGCGACTTCATCTTCAGCCCCTTGTGAGGATGATATTCATTATAATCCTCGAACCACTGTTGAAGCTGTGCCATGACGGTTTTTGCATCGGGACGGTCATGGACATAAACATAATCCCGTTTAAAGGTTTTGACGAAAGCTTCAGCCATGCCGTTGGATTCGGGGCTTCTGACTGGAGTAAAACAGCTGATGAAGCCCATATTCTGCGCAAAAGTTCGCGTTTCTGTAGCGGTATAGCAACTGCCATTGTCGCTGAGCCATTCCACTGCATGCGGGAGTCGGAGAATTGACCCGAAGCGTCGCTCGACGGATTCGATCATCAGATCGCGCACCATCTCGCTGGTAATGCCGCCGGTGGTGGCAACATGACTGATGATTTCACGATCACAGCAATCCAGGGCGAAGGCCACCCGCACCACTTGCCCATTCCAGCAGGAAATCTCGAAACCATCCGAGCACCAGCGCAAATTGGAACGCAAGGTAATGACCTTGCCTTCATGAGCGAGCTTCGGTTGTTTGCCCGTATGTCGGGCCAGCAGCAGGCCATTCTGGCGCATGATGCGGTAGACCCGCTTGTGATTGACAGCAGTCTTGCCCATCCCCTCCAGTTTGCGGTTAAGTAGAGCGCAAATCCTTCTGTATCCGTAGGTCACGCGGCAATCCACAAGTTCGCGGATCAATGGCAACAGCCAGGCATCGTCGGCCTTGTTATAGCGGCTGCGGGCAGGCTTGTCTCTTGCGGCTTCATCCGTTCTATAAGATGGGAGCGCGCAACACCCATCGTATCTGCAATGGCTTTCATAGGGAATCGTCCTGCGGCAGCAAGGGCATGCGCGAGATCAGTTTTTTTTCATGGGCAAGCTTCACCGCTTCCGTGAGAATCTCATTTTCCAGGGTTTTCTTGCCCAGCACCCGCTCCAACTGCCGAATCCGCTTTTTCAACTCCCGTACCTCGGCCGCAGACACCACCGCATCGTCGCTGCGCACCGCCTCTTGTCCTCCTTCAACCATGAGCTTCCTCCAGCGAAATAACAAGCTTGGAGCAATACCATATTTTCGCGCCACATACGAGACCGTCATGCCGGGCAAGCGGGATTCCTCCACAGCTTTCAATTTCTCTCCAAGGCTCCAGCGCCTGCGGCGCTCGACCCCAGTGACGACTTCAATGCGTTCAAAACCAGAAGCACTATGCATAGTATCAGGCATATGCCTATCTCCTATCATCAGTGCATCCGTGTCCGGTTCAATTGGGGGCTACCACAGCGGTGATGAAACCGGTCTTTGGTAAATTCGTAGCTGTTGATACAGGAAAAGAAAATGTAGCAAGCAGTCCCAGAAAGTAGGCAAATTGTGTCAATGTTCCCATTATAGTTTCCCCTTTATGGTTAGCGTCTCAACGTCTGTATTTTTATAGCCTAAGTTCAGATCTATCGTGACCTTTAGGATTTAACGAACAGCGTCGTCAGAAATTACAGGTTTATGGATCATATGTTTATTCAGAAACGAAAGTCGTTAAAAAATAGTTAAATATTGGTTATAAGGTTTTCCAAGAAAATACTTACGATCATTACAGACGGAAGGAGCTGATTATCTAATCTACAGTTGTTAAATTAGAGTCGGTTTTATTATTGATAAAATACGTTATCAATAATAAAACATACCGCTACTTGTCCTAATTCAATACACCATAAAATACGTTACCAAGGGTAAAACAGCAAAATAAATTAATTGTTTTACAAACGTTTTCTCCCTTGTCCTCCTTGGGAATGAGGCACACTAATACTCAACATTTTGCTACGTCACATCCCAGACGTGCCAACTCAACTAAGTCATCAGCGGTAGAACCAACGCCGCCGCATACGATAACTAATACCGTTTTATACCCTGATAACGCCGCAACTTTTTCGTAGACCGCGGCAAGCGCAACGCCGCACGCAGGCTCAACCACAATTCCATGATCTTGCAAAAACTGCAAAGAAGCAGAAACGGCCAACTTATCCGACAACACAACGCTTTTGATATGGTGATTTTTGGAGTACGCCAATGCTTGTTCACAAACTATGCGCGCTCCTAACGTCGTCGCGATACTCGATATGTTTGGAAGCTCGACAAGGAATCCCGCGTTTAACGATTTCCCATAGGAGTCGGCACCTTCAGTTTCAACAGCGATGATCGGCACATCGGCCCCTCCATTCCGCTTCAATCCTTCTATAACGCCACACAGGAGGCCGCCGCCGCCAACTGACAGAACGATGGCGTCAGGCTTTAGACCAGCACGGAATATTTCATCAATTAGACTGGCATGACCTCTCCAAACCAGAGGGTCATCGAAAGGATGTATATATGCATCGGTAGATTGCATGAGTGACAGCGCAAATCGGTGTGCTTCGTCCAAAGACTTCCCATGGACTATAACTTCCGCACTCTCTAAACACATCAAGTTCACTGCCCGCTTTGAAGCTGTCTTCGGCACCACGATGATTACAGGTACCGAAAGGCGCCGTCCAGCAAAAGCAACTGCTAGCCCGGCATTACCGCCCGATGATGCAATGAAACGTTTTGCTCCTCGTTTTAGATATTCTTCGCATGCATAGCCTATTCCTCGGGTTTTGAAAGAGCCGGATGGTTGCGCGGACTCCATTTTCAGCCAAATAGCTTGCCCCACTTTATGGCTAATCGAACGGGATTCAATTAGCGGTGTTTCAATATGTAGCGGCAAAAGAGATCTCCAATGAGATGCGAACAGCTAATCTGCGGCCGGTGCCACAGAATCAAGTCGTACTGTTTCATCCAGTTCCAGCCAGGTTTACCGTTGAGCTCCTGGCGCAGTCCAAATCAATGTAGCGCTCCCAAAGCGACATAATTACGGTTCGCAGGTCTCGACGCCATCTTGTGGTGAAAATCAGCTTCGGTGGCAGCTCTCTCTGCTGCCAGCTTGTATTTTTGCACCAAGGCGGCGGCATGCGATCGTGAATCCTGCCCGTGTCTACCGCGGACGTCGCTTTTGTCCTCGTCATGCTGGAGGCGTTTCTCGCGTTCCGCTGCCATTGCCAGTAGTTTGTTGGCCCTGTTTTCATACCGCCTGGCGAGCTCGTCGTGGTCGACAAAAGTTCTGATACTTTCTGTGGCCATGCTCGTATTGTCGTTCCTTGCTTCGAGCGTACCGGTCTCGGCGCAAGAGGTCAGCAGGCCCAACATGGATATAGATGTTAAAAACCTCCTTATTTCTTTTTCCATGATAGGTAGACTCCAATGAAATGGATGAAGTGAAAGCCGCTTCATCCTAATGCGGCGCATGTTCAGAATTGTACTCAGTATTACTATAAATAAAAGTCAGGTTTTTTGATTATGATCATAATATTTTGTTTATATATTACGGACCGTCAAGCTAGCCGGAAGAACGCGGAGCATTAGGGCGTTGGGTTATTTACGCTATGACCCCGAGTTTACGGAGATCTTCGAGGAGATGATAGATGATGCACGATCGGGGGCGTATCGGTTGATTATTGGCGAGCAGGAAATCCATGATCCGGTGCTTGTTTGAAGATGGCGCGGAGGTCTTTTCACCATCGAGCAACCGGGAAGTAACCATATTGTCGTGCCACCCCCGAGCCCGGATCAGCATCCGTAAGCACAAGGATGGCACCAGCAAATAACTTTACCGACGCACCCTTCAGCCTACTCGACTGACGCGGTCATACCAGAACTTTATGCCACGATGAGATATATCGACAGCAAAGCCCCCACCGTGGCAACGGTTAAAGAGAGAAACGATGTCAGCCATGGTATGGCTAGCATGGGAATATCTTCTTGAGGAAGTGAACGCACGTAGCGCCGGTGATTATGCAAAGCGCCGAGAATGATCGCGGAACCAGCAAGCACGAGCGTGGTACCCAACGCCCCGGAGGGCCAGTGAGCGTGAACGGGGGACGAAACCGCACTCCCGCTTGAGGCCCCCAGCAGAGTCAGAAACAGGCCAAACCTGGCCACGACAAAGCCGAGAGCCATTATTGTCAATCCCGTTCGCACCCATGCCAGCAGCGTACGCTCGGCAGCGAAAAAAACACGTGGGTCCGGCATTTTCAGGTCCCTCTCCCCCTGGCCATGAATCTCCGTTAGCAGGATCAATCTCCGGGTTGGCAAGACTGTTCTCCCCCGCCGTTTGTTATAGTATAGTGAGTTTCCGCTTTCCCCGATCGCCTGCCTGCCCCGCCTTACCTGCCCGGTTTGATGGACGAGCTATAGATATCTGGGTAAATGCCCCCTGAATGGATGAGCCTAAATGGTTTATGGGCCTGTGATGAGATGCCGGAACACAACTCTATCGGTAATGTCTGGCAAATTCACTGCATGATCATCATCTCGACAGTAATGTCCACTGTATGTAACTACCGTAACCCCTGAAAATCCACAACCGCTATGATTAAGCTGGGTGTCAATATTGATCACGTCGCGACATTGCGGCAGGCGCGAGGCACTACGTATCCCGATCCTGTAGAGGCGGCGTTGATTGCGGAGTCGGCTGGAGCGGATGCCATCACGCTGCATTTGCGTGAGGATCGCCGCCATATCCAGGATAGGGATGTGGAAATCCTGCGAGGTTTGCTCAAGACCCGAATGAACCTGGAAAGCGCGGTCACGGAGGAAATGATTGATTTTGCGCTGCGCATCAAACCTCACGATGTGTGTCTGGTGCCCGAGCGGCGAGCGGAACTGACCACTGAAGGGGGGCTCGACGTGCTGCGACACCTCGAGCAGGTGCGACGCGCTTGCCGCAGATTGGCTGAAGCAGATATCCGGGTGTCGCTGTTCATTGATGCCGATCCGGCGCAGATCGACGCGGCGGCGCAGGCTGGCGCACCGATAGTGGAGATTCACACAGGCCACTATGCGGATACGCGAACCCATGACGAGCAGAAAATCGAGCTGGAGCGGATCCGCACTGCCGTCGCAAGAGGGATCGGCAACGGGCTGCAGGTCAATGCGGGGCATGGATTACACTATCATAACGTCCAACCCGTCGCGGCTATAAGCGATGTGTCCGAACTCAATATCGGCCACGCAATAGTGGCGCACGCGCTATTTGTCGGCCTTGACCAGGCAGTGCGGGAAATGAAAAAACTGATGCTGGAAGCGCGCCCATGATTTACGGGATTGGAACCGATCTGGTCGAGCCGTCGCGCATCGCGCGACTATTGGAAAAATATGGCGATCGCTTTGCCAGGCGCTTGCTGACGGATGAGGAGTGGCCCGAATATGCTCGAAGCATCCAGCCCGCCATGTTCCTGGCCAAGCGTTTTGCTGCCAAGGAAGCACTTTCAAAAGCGATGGGCACAGGAATGCGCTATCCCGTAAGCTTGAACCACATCGGCATAAGCCATGATAATCTCGGTAAACCGTATTTCTCGTTCCATCCTGAATTGAGTACGCTCGTCCGGAATGAAGGCATAACCAGCCATCACCTGTCCATCAGTGATGAGTTAAACCTTGCCTGTGCTTTTGTTATTCTCGAAAAATGATGAATAAATAATGTCGCTCGGGCCTGTCATGCTCGACATCGGCGGTACCCAACTTACAACCGCCGATAAAGAAAGACTCCAGCACCCGCTAACCGGGGGCGTGATTTTATTCACGCGCAATTACGCATCTTTCAAGCAGCTTACCCAGTTAACCGCCGAGATTCACGCTCTGCGAACGCCGCCGCTGCTGATTGCCGTCGACCATGAAGGCGGCAGAGTGCAGCGTTTCCGTGAAGGGTTCTCCAGGTTGCCCCCCATGCGCGAACTGGGCAAAATCTGGGATGAACATCCGGGCAAGGCACGCCATCTGGCACAGGCGGCCGGCTATGTCCTGGCGGCGGAACTGAGGGCGGCCGGCATCGATTTCAGCTTTACTCCAGTACTGGATATGGATTACGGACAAAGCTGCGTTATTGGCGACCGGGCCTTCCATCACAGCCCTGCAGCCATCGCCGGCCTGGCTCACAGCCTCATGTCAGGATTGAAGCTGGGCGGAATGGCGGCCGTCGGGAAACATTTTCCTGGGCACGGCTATATCCGGGCTGATTCTCATACAGAGCTTCCCATGGACCAGCGCTCTTATGATGACATCGAAATGAATGACCTGGTCCCGTTTCATAAAATGATCGGCTTCGGGTTGGCAGGGATCATGCCAGCCCATGTCATTTATTCGCGTGTGGATACCCACCCGGCAGGTTTCTCATCAATCTGGCTGAAAGAGATACTCCGCGAAAAACTGGGCTTCGAGGGCGCTATTTTCAGCGATGATTTGAGCATGAAAGGGGCGGAGGTTGCCGGCGACATATTGCAGCGTGCGCAGGCCGCGTTGCACGCAGGATGCGACATGGTGCTCGTATGCAACGATTTCCATGCAGCCGATACCTTGCTGGCAAAACTACAATGGAATATACCGGCCATAAGCCTTGCCCGCCTTGCCCGCATGCGTGGGCGGCCCCACCCCGAGTCCATGATAAAACTGCATGAAAATGCCGAATTCGTAAATGCAGTGGAAAAAATATCGGGTATCGGAATTCAAAGCGGTATATTGCCGCTAGGTTAATACCCCTGATTTCAGCTTTTCTTAATAGCTCAGCCATAAGCAGCCGGCGTATGCGAGCTTACTTTTTCGAGAGTTTCCCTCGATCAACACCCTTTCGTATATAAAACCTACTTTTTTAAACCAGGGAGCTTGAAAAAACGGTCATCTCCCTTATATTGATTATAAGTACCGATTTACTCGGTTATTTATCTCAACGTTGGGTTTTATTCATGGAGGTTTTATATGGCTATCGCTCGTTATGAACCCTGGAGTTTATTGCATCAATTACACCGTGAACTGGATCGCGCGCGCGAAGGTGGAAATGGTGAAGGATCGGCTGTGACGGCAGAATGGGCTCCAGCAGTCGATATCAAGGAAGAGGCCGATAAATTCGTCCTTCTGGCGGATCTTCCCGGAGTAAAGCCTGAGGAAATCGACGTCAGCATGGAAGACGGCGTGCTAACCATCCGGGGCGAAAAGAAGACTGAGGCAAAAACCGAGAAAGAAGGCTACAAGCGAGTCGAGCGGACTTACGGCACATTCTACAGACGCTTCAGTTTGCCGGACACAGCCAATCCGGAGGGATATCGGCAAAATCGGAGTTAGGTGTACTTCAGATCGTCATTCCCAAGCGCGAGGCTGTTCAGCCCAAGCGTATCAATGTCACTTCGGCAGCGTGAATGCCGGAGAACATTGAATAGCTCCCGCATTTGATAATTCGGCGGGACGGCCAAGCGGAGCAGAGATCCAAAGGAGCCAACGGGGAGCCGGATAGCGCCCCGTTGGCTCCGCTGTTATTTGAAGTGAAGCAGATGTCCGACGAAATAATCCACTAATGAATATTAAAAAGGCGGGAAAGCCAGCATTAAAATATAGCCTTGCAGCGTTTGACAAATGCTGCCAGGCAGAACAATAGCGAGCCGAACAATACAATGGTTGCACCCGATGCGGCGTTGAAAATGTAACTCAGATACATACCCATGACGCCCGTTACCGCACCAATGATAAAAGAATAAATCAGCATGCGGCCGAAGCTGTCCGTCATCATGCGGGCTGTCAATGCGGGCGTGATAAGCGTGGCGGCAATCATGGTCACGCCAACCACGTTCATGGATGCAATAATGGAGAGCGTGAGGAGGAAAGAGAATGTGAACTGGACGATTTCCGTCCTGATGCCGAATACTCGCGCCGCTTCATTATCAAAGGTGGAAAAAAGCAGCGGCCGGTACAAAAATAATATCGAGATGATGCGCATGCGGTGACCAGGCCGATAATGAGCAAATCCTCATTAGTAATGCCCAGGATATTGCCGAACAGGGCCGCCTCGAAGTTCTGACTAAACGTGCGGACCTGGCTGATGATGGCGACACCCAGGGCGAACATGGCGGTTGTGACAATACCAATGGCGGCGTCGAGCTTGATCTCGCCGTTTTTGGTGATCCGGTTGATCAAGAGTGCGGCCAGCAGACCCATTGCCCCGGCGCCCAGATAAAAATCCAGGTTTAGCGTAAACCCTACCACTGCCCCGCCGAATGCCGCATGGGACAAGCCGTGCCCAACATAGCTCATGCCCCGCAATACCACGTACATACCAATCAATCCGCATAACGATCCCACCATCAGGGCTGCCAGCAGGCCGTGCCGGAAAAACTCATACTCCAGGGGTTCAACCAGAAATTCCATTGATCATTGCCGGATTTAGGATGACTATTACCCGTAGGTGCAGAAGCGTGTTATTTGCAATCAGAAAGTGGCCCTCGTGCTTGATGATGACGATATCGCCGCCATAGGTTTTCGTGAGGATTTCGTTTGTGAAAATATCGCGAGGCTGGCCCTGCGCCACCATGCCTTTATTGAAGCAGATCACCCAGGGCAGATGTGAAGCGACTGCGTTAAGATCATGCGTACTGAGCAAGATCGTGATGCCTTCACTATTGATATCGCCTAACAGATGCAATACCTCATGCTGGGCCTTGATATCCACGCCCGAAGTCGGCTCATCCAGCACCAGGAGTTGCGGATTATTGATCAGTGCGCGCGCGAGGAATGTACGCTGACGCTGCCCACCGGAGGTTTTCATGATGGGTTGGCGCAGACAATCATAAATTCCCAACCTGTGGGCCAACTGGTGTGTACGCTCGCGTTCCTCCCTGCTGGGCCAGGGCCAGATACGTTTGCTGGTATAGAGTCCCATCATGATGACTTCTTCCACCGTAACCGGGAAATTCCAGTCAACGCTTCCCAACTGAGGCACATAACCGATGGTGCCGAGCGGCGCGCGGGCGACGGGCGACCGTTTAAGTGCACATTTCCGGTAAAGACCGGCTGCGTCCCCAGGATGGTCTTGAGCAGCGTGGTTTTTCCGCAACCCGTGGGGCCCACAATGCCGGCGAATTGCCCCATCGGTATTTCCAGTGACAGGCCGGAAAATACGATATTACGGCCATAACCGGCGGTCACGTCGCTCAAGGCAACTGCGGCATTCATCTGGTAACCGCGGCCTTCATCTAAAACCCATCCGCAACTCATTCATAATTCAGGGTTCGATATTGCTTGCATCGACATTCGCGATACACCGTGCATCGCCACCGAGCGCATTGGTCATGATCGCCATGTTATTCGCCATCATGCCTATAAAAGAGTTATTGGGCGGAGCGGGTAGTTCGTCATCCGATAGCTGATCGACAAACCTGGCGCCAGTTTCACGGGCAATCTGCTCCATGACTTTGCTCGGAAATACTTCAGAACCAAAAATTGCCGGCACCTTCTCCTTCCTGATTTGCTTGATGATACGGATGACCTCCTGTGGACCGGGTTCGGAAAAATCCGATGGCTGCACGGCCGCGATGACCTTCATGCCATAACGCGGGGCAAAATAAGCGAATGAATCATGGTATGTGACCAGTTTCCGGTTCTTTTCGGGAATGGTCTTAACGCAGTGGAAGATAGCCTTGTCCAGTTCCTGCAACTTCGCCAGATAAGCTGCCGTATTCGCAATATAACCCGTCTTGTTCGCAGGATCGAGGTCAATAAACCCATCCCGCACGGTCTCCGCATAACGCATCGCAAGCGCAATGTTCGGCCACAGATGCGGGTTGGGATGGCCTTGCTCGCGAGGAAAGCTGAAATCGTATCGCCAGTGTTCCTTTCGTAGCGTCCGATTGCCGAGCTGCAAATGGGAGTCGTATTCTTCTTGACCTTCTGAGCCAGCTTCATGGTGGGCGTCTCAAGCCCAAGACCATTCAGAATGATTATATCGGCGGTGCTCAGTATGCGTGCGTCCGCAGGAACCGGCTCGAACGTATGGGAATCGGCTCCGTCGGGCACTATTCCAATGACGTTTACATAACCCGCGCCAACATTCTGGACAATATTGGTAATGGGAGCAACCGTGGTAACGATACTGAGTCTTTTAATCGAATCCGAGCTAAAGGCCACGCTGGATAAAGGCAGAACCAGCAGGAACGATAGAAGCTTGAGGGTAGAACGGCTTGAGCGATTCATGGTGATTCTCAGGTTTCGAGAAAATTTGGATTGAAGTAGTTTATCGCTTCGTAAGAAGTAAGAACAGTTATAAATATTTCATACCATAAAAATAGAAGGTTACAACGCTTGACGCAATAATCCCTCCATGATTGAATGTATGAAGATTTTATAAATGTTCATACATCTCTATAGTCCCGCTTCAGGCTTAGCTTTATCTTAATCTTATTCTCTGAAATCCATGCGATCGATGATGCTTTGGCACGGAAGGAATATATTGGCCGCGCCGCTTACTTCTGCTGGCTTTGCCCTTTTTTTTAGGCAACGGCCAGGCTTACGCGGAGCAAGCTGTGAATGGCACCGATGCCAAAACTGAAGCGCAATTTAAAAAAACGAAATCGATGGAAAACAATGCGGGCGAAGACAATGTCATTAAACTGAAGGAAGTCATGGTGCTGGGAAAAGAGCGCGGCACTGGCCTTATCGGAGAAACCCAATCCGCATCGCAAGGGTTTATTGGCCAGGAGCAGATCAAGAATCGTCCGCTATCACGCGTCGGCGAACTCGTCGAATTCATTCCCGGCATGATTGCCACCCAGCATAGCGGTGATGGAAAGGCCAATCAGTATTTCCTGCGGGGATTCAATCTCGATCACGGCACGGATTTTGCGACTTTTGTGGATGGTGTGCCCATCAACCTGCCTAGTCATGCCCACGGGCAGGGTTACATGGACCTCAACGGCCTTATCCCGGAGCTGATCGATAACATTCAGTATGGAAAAGGGCCCTACTATGCGGATCAGGGAGATTTTTCCGCGGCGGGGCATGCGAAGATGGCAACCTTTAATTCGCTGCCACAAGGTTTTGCCAAATTCACGGGCGGATCATTGGGTTTTTACCGGGGAGTCGCGGCTAATTCGAGTCAGAATAGCGGAAGGCAATCTGCTCTATGCCGGCGACATGAATACTTACGATGGGCCCTGGGTACTGGCCGAGCACGCGCTCAAGTTCAATGGCATGCTTAAATACAGTTTCGACAGAAACAACTGGGGCGGAAGCATGGGCATTAAAGCGTACCATGCAAACTGGCGCCCAACCAATCAGATACCGCTATTTGCGGTTGAGGATAGGTTAATTGATCGCTTCGGCAACATAGATCCCACCGATAATGGAAAAACGGGGCGCTATACGCTTCATGCCGATTGGTGGCAAAAGGAAAAGGACTATAGACGGGAAGCCTCTTTTTACCTGGTCAAATATGATATTGACCTGACCTCCGATTTCAGCGGTTTCATCAATTCAGTCGCCAATAATACGGTCCTGCCGGGAGGAACAATTCCGAGCGACCAAATGAACCAAAGGGAATCCAGGATCTATTTCGGTGGCAGAGCTGAGCAAACCTGGTTCAATAAGATAGCGGGCTTCGATATGGATAATGCATTAGGTGTGCAGGTACGTAACGACCTGAACCACGTACTGCTGAATAACTCGAACCGGGGAATGGTCTATCGGAACGTGAGCAATGACCGGGTCTCGGAAACGAGTATTGGCGTTTACCTGCAAAACCGCACCTACTGGCTGCCCAAACTCAGGACTGTCACCGGTTTACGCGGCGATATATTTAACTTCGACGTGCACGCGCTAACAGTCCCGCAAAATTCCGGTAACAAGACTGCATCGCTGGTGAGCCCCAAGCTGAGCGTCGTCCTGGGACCCTGGAATGACACTGAATTTTATCTTAATGCTGGCGGAGGGTATCATTCCAATGACGCCCGGGGGGTAACCGCGACCATCAATACCAACCAGGTGGCCGGCAATAATTTTGCGCCTCAATTAGGTGCTGACGGGCTGGTGCGGGCGTGGGGCGGGGAAGTCGGTTTCCGCACCGAGGCCATCGATGGCCTCAAATCCACCCTGGCGATCTGGTATCTGCATTCGGCTTCGGAGCTGGTATTTAGCGGCGATACAGGCACCACGGAAACGAGCGGTGCAAGTACCCGATACGGCATCGAGTGGGCCAATTTCTATAAACCCGTTAATTGGCTAACCCTGGATGCAGACTTTTCATTTACCCGCGCACGCTATGATCGGCCTCAGCTCAATCAGGCCAGCGATCCCGCAAACCAGGCCTACGGTTTTCATATTCCTAATGCAGTGGGCCGCACGATCAGCGCGGGAGCTACTGTGAATTTACCGTATAATTTCTTTGCCACACTCCGTCTACGTCACTTCGGCAATGTAACGGTGGATACGAACGATCCTGTCGCACCCTATAACACAACCATCGTCAATCTCTCGGCAGGATACGAGATGGTCAGAAAGCTTAAAATCCAGCTTGACGTATTGAATCTGCTTAGCGCCAACAGCTTCGACATTGCTTATTATTATGGTTATCAGACGAGCCCGGCGGCTAAAGCGAAAGACGGCCTTGTTTTTCACCCGATTGAACCGCGCATGTTCCGTGTCAGCTTGATGTATCAATTCTAAAACTACGTCTTCTTTCTGGAAAGACTATGGAACGCCTCACCATATCGCTGGATAACCAGCTTTCTCAACAGTTTGACGAGTTTATACGCGCGCGCGGCTACACCAACCGATCGGAAGCCATGCGCGACCTGATACGTGAACATCTGGAAACCGCGCGCCTGGAAAAAAGAGGAGGCCACTGCGTAGCCACGCTCAGCTATATATACAACCACCATGAGAGCGATCTGGCAAGCCGCGTCACTTCGGTGCAGCATGATCACCACGACCTTACGCTCTCCAGCATGCATGTGCATCTGGATCACGACAATTGCCTCGAGATCGCCATCCTGCGGGGTGAAATTGACGAGGTGGAAAAATTCGCCAATCTTGTAATTGCCACCCGTGGCGTCCGGAATGGAAAATTGCATATGATTCCGGTAGAGATCACGCAAGAACAACACGCGCCCGCCTCCTCTCCGCATACTCATAGTAACCCCCTAACGTGATCCGGTTATGTGCAACATAAGCACCAACATTAGCACCAACATAAGCCCAGTAGGCGCCGTATTCGATCGAAAAAATGAAGAAAAACAAGCTCTGGGCAGCCGGCGTCTGTTTTTAAAACTCACCGCAGGCTCTGCATTAGGTTTGGGATTTGCTGGAACAGCCGGAAGGATGGCTTCCGCCGCGCCAGTGAAAATGCCGCCTTTGCCCGAAAATGTGATGACGGCCAATGCAGCTTTGGAGAGGCTGATGGCGGGAAACCATCGCTATGTCAGCGGCCAGTCCACGCCATTGAATTTCGCCAAGGATCGATCAGCCCTGGTCAGAGGCCAGAACCCATATGCCAGTATTTTGAGCTGTTCCGATTCGAGAGTCGGCCCCGAATTCTGCTTTGATGAGCAGCGCGGCGATCTGTTTGTGGCTCGCGTAGCGGGTAATTATTTAACGACCGATTTTGTGGCAACGCTTGAGTATGCCGCGGCCGTGCTGCACACACCGCTGATCATGGTTCTGGGTCATGAAAGCTGCGGTGCCGTGGCGGCAGCCATTGATGCCGTGGATAAAAATGAACAGTTCCCGGGACATATTCAAGCCATGGCCAGTGCGCTCGCGCCAGCAGTCAGGGCTGCTAAAAATATGCCGGGCGAACGCTTCGAGAACGTGGTCAAAATGAATGTGATCCGCAACGTTGACAAGCTAAAGAACCAGGCCCCGATTCTGAGCAGGCTGGTGGCAGACGAGAAAATTCGTGTAGTTGGAGGGGTTTATAGCTTGAAAACGGGAAAAGTAGATCTGGTTGCCTGAATGGGGTCACGCATTTGCTATCGTCCGGGATATAACATAAAAAGTGACAAAAAAATGCCAGCCTGCCGGACACTGCGGTGAAAAAATTGACCAGTACCGCTATTACAAACACGGCATTTATTATTAAAAATATGTTTATCCATATGTTTATCTGTCAGTGGGCTGTGACCAGTATTTAGACATACCCGCCGCAAACAGAAACATCCACATGGTAAGGACAAACGGAAACGTGAGTGTTGGCAGGCCTATTGGCGCAAGGAAATTGGCCAGCCCGGCCTGGCACACCACGGTTAGGATACCCGCCAGTATCGCCAGCGCGGCGCTTCTTCCACTAGGTTCAAGAAAGACCCAACCCACCGCCATCATGGTAAGCACTGGATTGAACCCATATAACCCCATCTCGATTGCCGACAGGTTCGCTCCCAAGAGCATGGGCACGACGACGCCGATAACTGCGCCGCCAGCGGCCATTAGCGCGCCCCGCAGTGAAACAATTGCGATGCCAGTCAAAAACAGAAGACCGACAATAACGCTATCGGCAAACATGACTTCGCTCACGCCTTTTGTAAGCGCCGAGAACCACATATCCGCCGGAACGGACCCAGCGCCTGTAACTGCCACAGGAATATTTGGCGGCGGCAGGACCGGCCCTCGCGTGAAGGCGTCGAAGGCGTACACAGCAACGAGGAACATCCAGCAAGTCAGCACGAATGGCGATGTCGAGGCGGGAATCCTGTAGGGAGCAAGAATTCTCATCAGGGCTGCCAGCACCACACTTGACAATACCGAGGCAAGCACGACATACAGCCAGAGTTGCGGCGAATGCTCCAGAAACAAAAACAGGCAGGGCCCTACCAGCGTGCCGTTGAAGCCATACAGCCCCGCATCGATGTCGTCTTCTGAAAACCCGAGGAGATACGCGGCAACGGTGCTGCTTATCACACCTACGGTCGCCGCGGCGCCCGCTGTGAGGCCCCCGATGTAAAGCGCCACCAGAAATATAAAACCCGTTACCGCGTTACAGCAAAAAAATACCTGGCCGACGCCTCTCAGGATAATACGCAGCGGCCTTGGTAGCGCCTTATCTATTGATAATGACCAGTTCATGTGGTGAGCTCCGATGTTTTTTATTTAATTCAAGCTTGGGCAGCATAGGTAAGAGGCACGCCCGCTTGTCAGTTGCCGGATAGGCCGCCGCTGTTTGCAGATGAATGAGCCGCGAATGAGCCGTGAATGATCACGTCGTGGCTAGCGCTGAAGCCCGGCTTATGACTTGTCCTCAATGAAACATCGCGGCTCAACCGATGTGTCATGAGCAACGGCTACAGCGGCTGCTACGCTTGGGCCCGCTGCGCCTTGACCTCGTCCAGCAACCCCTGTTTCACGATGAAATCCACGATCTGATCGACGCCTTCTCCGGTATGTAAATTGGTGAACACGAACGGCCGCTCGCCGCGCATTCTTTTCGCGTCTCGAGCCATCACCTCCAGGCTGGCTCCCACATAAGGTGCGAGATCGATCTTGTTGATAACCAGCAGCGCGGAGCGCGTAATCCCGGGTCCTCCCTTGCGCGGTATCTTTTCGCCAGCCGCGACATCAATGACATAGATAGTCAGGTCGGAAAGTTCCGGACTGAATGTCGATGCAAGATTGTCTCCTCCCGACTCCACCAGAATGAGATCGAGATTGGGAAAATCCGCGGTCATGCGTGCGATGGCTTCCAGGTTGATCGAGGCATCCTCCCTGATCGCCGTATGCGGGCAGCCGCCGGTTTCCACACCCATCAAGCGCTCAGCCGGCAATGCCTGGGCGCGCAGCAGAATCTCCATGTCCTCTTTGGTGTAGATATCATTGGTAATCACCGCCATCTCGTAGCGATCGCGCATTTTTTTACTCAACGCTTCGCACAAGGCGGTCTTTCCGGAACCGACCGGTCCGCCGATTCCGACCCTCAAGGGATTCGAAGGATTCGAGGAATTTGGTTGTTTGTTCATCATTTTTTACACCATAAAAATTCAGGATCGGTAGATCCGGCTGTATTGCGTTTCATGCCGCATCGAAAGCAATGACAGGCCCGGAGCCCAGTTGCATAACTCATCATCGCCGAGTCCACGCCCATGAAGCGCGGCGGTCTCGATAACGGGATGCAGGGAAAGCAGAAGACGCTGGCCGGACAACTGCCCGAGCGGTACGGATTTCACGCACACCAGTACCTGATTCTCGGCCAGCGAGAACAACATTCCCAACAAGGCGCTTTCGTGCGGCACCGCCAGTGCCTCCGCCGCGCATGCGAATGCGGTGGGTAGCGGAACTTCCACTTGACTGGCAAGCATAGTCCGCAGGGTTTCATCCCCCATCTTCAGATCCATCACCAGTTTGCTCAACGAGTAGCCCATCTGGATGGTTTCGGCTCGAAATTCGGCGGTATCCCGAGCCGCAACGAAACGTTCCGTCCAGTAGGTAACAGCCGCCGCGTCTCGCGCAGAGAAGGCTTTCAATAGCCGCCAAAGGATCGGTACTTCAAAGTCCGCCACTACCCCCAGCGAGTCGGTTATCCAAGCCTGGGCAGAAGCTTCATCTTTGACCAGCCCCGCCTCGATGGACGATTCCAGCCCCTGAGAATAGGTATAGGTACCGATGGGCAGCGATGGGCTTGCCAATTGCAACAAGCGGAGCAGTGCGGTCGATTGCATGGCTATCGATCAGGACTTTACGCCCGGAGGACGGTGGATTTTCTGGTGCGCCGGTATGGGAGCCAACGGACCGTGGCTATGGGAATGGCCGTGATCCTCGCCTTCAGCATGGTGATGATGATCTCCACCGCTGTATGCGCCCGCCTCCGGCTCGAACTGCGCGCTTTCCTCCACCACACTTGCCCCTAGCCCCTCCAGCATTTCCTTCAGTACGCTATCCTGGTAAATCCGCAGGAAACCGTCGCCCACCTGCGTCTGCGTATGACGATTACCCAGATGAAACGCACAGCGCAGCAAATCATGCGGCGTGCGGCAGGTAATCCGGTAGGTAGGCTCTTCGGCTGCCACGATGCGCACTACCCGGCCGTCATCGCCCTTGAGCAGGTCATTGTTCCGCAGCACGGTGCCTCGCGCAGTAAAAATGGCGACTTCTTCCCCCGATGCCAGGCTGGTGCGGAGGCGGCTGTTTTCGCGCAGCTCATAAGGCAGGACAAGCTGTGCGAAAACTGCATCCGTATTCGTATCCGCGTCCACTACTTTTGTATTCAAGGTAAGCATTGCGATTTCAAAACAGGAAATACCGCTGCGCCATCGGCAGGACATCCTCCGCCCCGCACGTCAGGAGTTGTCCATCTGCCCGCACTTCATAAGTTTCCGGGTCAACTTCCATTTTGGGCGTAGCGCCGTTGTGAATCATGTCCTTCTTGCGTAAGTGGCGTGTGTTCTTGACGGGAATCAGATTCTTGTCCAGCTTGAGGCTATCGACCAGGCCCGCGTTGATCGCTGCCTGTGAGGTAAAGGTGAAACAGGACGTTTTAATACCTCCGCCGTATCCCCCGAACATATATCGGTAATGCACCGGCTGTGGAGTTGGAATGGAGGCGTTGGGGTCGCCCATCAGGGAAGCCGCAATCATTCCGCCTTTCAGGATCATCGATGGCTTGACGCCGAAAAAGGCGGGGCGCCACAAGACAAGGTCGGCATATTTCCCCACCTCGACCGAACCAATGGCCTCCGAAACCCCATGCGTAATAGCGGGATTGATGGTGTACTTTGCAATGTAACGCTTGACGCGGAAATTATCGTTTTTGGAATTATCTTCCTGCAATGTGCCGCGCTGTATCTTCATTTTGTGAGCGGTCTGCCAGGTGCGTATCACCACCTCCCCAATACGGCCCATCGCCTGGGAATCCGACGACATCATCGAAATGGCGCCCATGTCGTGCAGAATGTCCTCGGCCGCAATAGTTTCCTTGCGTATGCGCGATTCCGCGAAGGCAAGATCTTCAGGAATGTCGGCATGCAGGTGGTGACATACCAACAGCATATCCAGGTGCTCGTCCAGCGTGTTCACCGTATAAGGCCGGGTCGGGTTGGTGGATGACGGCAGGACATTCTCCTGGCCTACGACCGCGATGATGTCGGGAGCATGCCCGCCCCCGGCGCCTTCGGTATGGAACGTATGGATGGTCCGGTCTTTGAAAGCGGCAATGGTATTCTCCAGATAGCCGCCTTCATTGATGGTATCGGTATGTATGGCGACCTGTATGTCATATTTATCCGCGACATTCAGGCAATTATCGATTGCAGCAAAGGTAGTGCCCCAGTCTTCGTGCAGCTTCAGGCCGCATGCCCCGGCAAGAATCTGTTCTTCATTCGGGGTCGGCAAGCTGACATTGCCCTTTCCAAAAAAACCGGTATTCATCACCATGCCGTCCGAGGCTCTCAGCATTGAATGGATGTGCCACGGACCAGGCGTGCAGGTTGTCGCAGCCGTTCCAACCGCTGGCCCGGTTCCTCCGCCCAGCATGGTGGTGATACCATTCATCATGGCGTCCTCCGCCTGCTGGGGACAGATGAAGTGAATATGACTGTCAATCCCGCCAGCCGTAAGAATCATGTTTTCGCCGGCAATGATTTCCGTCGCTGCGCCGATCAACATGGTGACATTGGGCTGGATATCCGGATTGCCTGCCTTGCCGATTGCTGCGATCTTGCCAGCCTTGAGGCCGACATCGGCCTTGACAATGCCCCAGTGATCTACAATCACCGCGTTCGTAATCACCGTGTCCATCACGTCCGCATGGTTTCCCTGGGATTGTCCCATGCCATCGCGGATCACCTTGCCGCCGCCAAATTTCACTTCTTCACCATAAGTGGTGAAATCTTTTTCAATCTCTATGATAAGTTCGGTATCGGCCAGGCGGACACGATCGCCGGTAGTGGGTCCGACCATCTCCACGTATGCTTGCCGGGAAATTTTTAAACTCATTTATTTACTCCTTTATCAGATTGACGCATGTCATGGTCCGGTTATTTCAGCTTGCCCATCACTTTTTGATTGAACCCATATACGATCCGGTTTCCTGCAAGCTCGACAAGTTCAACGGTGCGCTCCTGCCCCGGCTCAAAGCGGACTGCGGTTCCCGCCATGATATTCAGCCGCATCCCGTACGCGGCGTCCCGGTCGAATTTCATTGCTGAATTGACCTCATAAAAATGAAAATGCGAGCCGATCTGTATCGGACGATCTCCACCATTGGAAACAGTCAGCGTCTTCGTTTTTCGTCCCTCGTTCAACTCTATATCGCCGGGTTGAACAAATATTTCTCCCGGAATCATGGGTGTTCTTGCCATATTGATCTCCTGGTTTTTGGGAATCGATTTTTAAGGAATCGGGTTGTGCACGGTCACGAGCTTGGTTCCATCGGGAAAAGTCGCTTCGACCTGAATGTCGGGGATCATCTCCGGAATACCTTCCATCACGTCTGAACGGGTCAGCACTTTCCTGCCGTCCGCCATGAGTTCCGCTACCGTGTGGCCGTCGCGCGCGCCTTCGAGCACTGCACATGTGATCAGCGCGACCGCTTCGGGATAATTGAGCCTCAAGCCACGCGCTTTGCGCCTTTCCGCCAGCAACCCGGCAGTAAATATCTGGAGCTTGTCTTTTTCCCTCGGTGTCAGGTCCATTTGCTTCCTCCTCGATAGATAAAACGTTGTTCGATTTTCTGATAGGCGATAAACGCAAAGTACATTAAATCCGGGCGCGAATACCGTCATGCAGCATCATATATTCATGTATTCCAGACTCGCGGCACCACCGCCTCCCGGCCCAGCATCACCGGCCGGAGGTGACTCCAGACATCCAGCATTACCCGCCGCGCAGTCTGGCTCGAATTGCCCAGGTAGCGCGCAACCACCAACCCTTTTAATTGGGAAATGCCGGCTTCGCCCCCGCCGGCCGCAATTGCGGTTGCACTTTCCCGTGCCGCCCCGAGTATCGCTGCGGGAACGGTTTGTCCCACGGCAATCAAAGTCGCGCAAACCGTGCTGCCGGCAAGTAAAAGTGGATTTTTCATTGCCGGACTGCCGCCCGACAACCTCAGTTGTTCATGCCAGATCAATTTATCCTCGCGGCGAATGCCGATACGCTGGCGAATCTCACCGCCGCTGAATGATTCGCCTGATGCAGTGCGGCCAAAACATAAAATCTCGCAGCCAATATAGTTCGCATCTTTTCCCAACACTACGTCGTGCCCCAGCTCGACGTTTACGTTATCAAAAAAAATGGTTTCCTGAGGAAACCATTCAAGTGAACCGCTCGCGCCGACTTCCAGCATGACCTTTTGACGTGATACGTGGCCGTTAGCCTTGTACCACTTGGCCGCACCAGGAGTCGCGATTTGCGCACAGGCCGCATTGCCAACCCTGGCAGCAACCTCGAGTTGGTCACCTCCTACGACCCCACCAGGCGGATGTATGATGACCGCCTGGCAAACCTCCCGGCCTTCCGGATAGAATGGTTTTTGAACCAGCAATGGACCGAAATGATCCCTGCCAACCAAGCGGGTAGCATCGCCATCCCTTTCAAAGCTCAAGGACAGCGACGCTCGCAGGGGAACATAGGGTACGTCGTGTCCTGTGATTAAAGCAGGCATGGGATATTTGTGGGAAGTGCTGGGCACGGACTGTTCTCGTTTCTCCGCCCGCCTGTCTGTCAAGTCTTTCGAATGTGCGGTCACATACATTTTTTACTGTTGCTTCCGATATTTCCAGCCCTTTTCATACAGATGCTTGCAGAAACAATCTATACATGGCCTGCAGAGTGACATTCACATCTGCAACTGGAAGGATAATTTGAAAACATCGACCTTATTGCCTGTCACGGTTGGCGCATAGTTCAAACCCTTGGTGAAAAGATCACCATGCTGGTAGTAGGCCGAAATGCGAGCCTTAAAGCCATCGATTACGTAATTCACACCCCCCTCGATCTCCTCGCGATTGCTGCTGTGATTGGGTTGCACGCTGGTAAACCGCCCATAAGGCTGGAATCTTCCGATTCCAATTTTGACAGGTATCAGATAGAGTCCTGTGACTGTCCATGACTTCCCGTCAAACATGCAAAAACAGTCTCCATCAGTAAACGCAGCCGTCGAATAATTGGCGTAAAACTGCTTATACTCGGCATTGACGGTTGCCACCCCCAGATTTCGGGGCAGCACTTTTTCCAGAAGCGCGTCGCCGACCAGCCCAAGGAAATTACTCCGGTGGGCAAACGAACCCGCTCCATCTTTCTGATAGGATGCGCCAAATGCAAGGGCCAGGATATCACCAGCCTTGCCGAAGTACGTGCTACTGGTGTAGTAGCCGGGGTTTTTCTCGGGATTCAAAAAATTGTAGGTGAAGCGTCCAGCCCAAACCGGGCTGTCACTCTGGTTCGGTCCAAACCCTGGAGTTGACGTCAACCCCCTGTATACACCTACTGCATATTGCAACGTACCCCTGACAAACCCGGGTTCCAGGCTTCCCCAGAACGTTCCGCCATCATCACGGCCGTATCGTCCGGCGCCGCCGACGCCGAATCTGGTGCTGAAATCCTGGGAGAAAAAGGGCGTCTTGAAGGCATCATGGGTAGCCTGGAAAAAAGGCCCGCTCAACTCACCCCGCTCGGTGGGCACCAGCATGCGGCCGCCCCAGATATTGATGTATCTGTTGAACTCGAGTTTCCCGATGGCGTCAAGAATGTTGTAAGACATCCTGGGGGAATCTCCAGAATGAGTGTTATTACAGAAAAAACATTCGGTATTGAGTTCAAACTTGACGTATTTGTGGACTTGTCCATTGACGTAGAGACGCGCATTGTCGATGAGAAAACCCTCATCAAAGCGATCCGCCGGCTTGTTTTCCACCCATCGGCCTGAACCGCGAAAGCCCATGCCCACAGTTACCCACCGGGTATCGTCAATCGTATACTTGGGCCCGCTCGGAACCGTAAAGTCGGCCGCGCCAGCCGTAAATGATAAAAGCAGATTGCTCGCAATCAATGCTGCAGGCAAGAGAGAACAAAAGAAGAAATATCCTGCTCTCTTCCCGAAGTCATTCTTTTGTAGAGCTCTCTCAGCCGCCGCTCCGATATAACTGGCCATTTACGCACCCTTTCAAGATTCTTTTATTTGCCAGGCCCTAAACTCTTTTACACTAGAGTTTCTTCCTGGAGGCTGTCATCCGAATTGCGTAATCATGCAGGGATTTTCAGCGTTAGTCATTAATAAATATCCACAATTTCAAAATTTCGTATATGAACATTTTCTCGATATGTATTACAAATGATGCTTTGAGGACAGAGTGGCGGGCGATGGCATGATCAATAGACAGGAGGTTTAGGCTGGGCTGGGTATACGAAAAGATTAGCAAACAAAACAGTCCTTCGCTGACATCCTCCGGCGCACACCATCCCGGGCTTGAGGCTAATCTATGAAGAGCCAAGCAGGTCGAGGGAGTTGATTTTGGTGAAAATGTGAAGATAAACATGAGGATCGGCCTTTTTACAAATTTTTATCTCATCTTTATCCTGCTGGTACTCAGCTCACTAATACTGTTTTCCGCACGTGCGCTGAATATCCTGGACGATATCACCGATGCCGAGCGGCAAAAATATCGGTCCCTTCAGCTCGCAAATGAGTTATTTCAGAGTTCGGAAGACCTCACCAAGATGGCCCGCAGCTACGTCATCACAGGCGATTCCGTCTACGAACGCTTCTTTTTTGAAATTCTCGATATCCGCAACGGCAAACTGCCTCGGTCTCAGGATCACTCAATGATCTACAGCAACCTGGACAGCAGCCGCGAGTCAAGCGCATCGGGTAATACAATTTCCCTGATGGATTTGATGCGCCGCGAGGGATTCAGTGAACGGGAATTTGAGCTGCTGCAGCAATCCCAGAGGAATTCCGACAACCTGGTCAATCTGGAAAAACAGGCCTTCGCCGCAATAAAAGGATTATGCGGGGATCAAGACGGAAACTTCACCCTGTCTTGCGCGCCTGATCGAGATTTCGCGATCAATTTGCTGTTCGGCAAGCGTTACCAGGCCGAGAAGGACCGGATCATGGCCCCAATCCGCCAGTTCATGCTGGAACTGGATAATCGTACCCAGACGACACTGGGCGATTTACAGTCGAAATTCCAGCAGCAGATCCTGCTGATACTGGCAGTGCTTTGCACTGCGCTGCTTGTCGTAACGATTGCCACTTTTTACATGCGTAGAAACATCCTGCGTCCACTCGATGATCTCAGCCGCCAGGCAAGCCGCATTGCGCAAGGCAGTTATTCCAGCCGCTGCGATATTTCTACGCGAAACGAAATTGCCGAGCTCGGCATCGGTTTCAACACCATGGCCCAAGCGATTGAACGTGAAGTCATCAAGCTCAAGCAGGTCGAGGAGTCCTTACGCGAGAGATTAAAGGAAATCAATTGCTTCTACGCGATTCGCCGCGGTATGGAATCCACGTCGCTGGAGGAAGTATGCAACACAATTTTTATACAACTGATCGCGGCAATGCATCGTCCGCATATTGCCGCCATCAAAATCGAACTGGATGGCAGACAGTTTGTTTCCGATGGATATAACAAGGATTACAAACGCCAATTAAGAAAGGATATCGTCGTCCATGGAAAAACCTGCGGCTGGATAGCGGTGTTTTACAACGACGACCAGCCGTTCCTGTTGCCGGAGGAGCAGAATCTGATCGATGTCATCGGGGATGATTTAGGAAAATGGCTGGAACATAAGCAGGCCGAAGCACGCGTTCTTGTAGAGCAGGAGCTTCGCGTACGCGACGCGGCCATACGTGAATTTGCCGCACATGTGGAGCGCATGCGGGAAGAGGACCGTAAATATATTGCCCGCGAGATCCATGATGAACTGGGCCAACTCCTGGCGGCATTGCATCTTGAAATCTCCCTGCTAAAGACCGCAGCGGACGACAACAATAAAAATGAAAGAATCGAAATCATCAGGCGCAACATGGCGGAACTCGTGATCGAGCGGATCAGAGCGTGCGCAGTGTTGCCGAACATTTGCGTCCCGCCTCGCTGGGCTTGGGGATAGCGTCGGCCCTTAAAAAATTGACCGACGAATTCAGGAAGCATAGCGGCATGAGCTGTGCTCTGCGGCTGATGCCGGAACCGATCGACCTGGATGAAGACCAGACTGTAGCGATATTTCGGATCGTACAGGAATCGCTGACCAATGTGGCGCGGCATGCGGAGGCAAGTTGTGTCGAGGTAAGCCTGTCCCGAAGCACGGATCATCCAAGCGCCGATCACCTTATTGTTGAGGTCTGCGATAACGGGAGAGGATTCAATCCTGGTCCTGCAAATAAAAAATCATTCGGCCTGATCGGAATGCGTGAGCGGGCAGCCGTACTGGGGGGCAGTATCGATATCGCGAGTGGTGAGGGAAAGCAGGGAACGGTAATTAGCTTGCGGTTACCTCTAAAAGGAACCGACAGGACTTCATGATTCTGCCACCTCACGGCTGGCAGGAGCAGTTGTCGGATTGTTGCTGGTAAAATTTGAATATCAAATCGATTTGAATATCAAGCCGGCGACGCTCCTCCAGTATTAATCCCATAATAGACGAGCATCAATGAGACAATCGGAATGATGATCAAGGTCTTCCTGGCTGATGATCACAGGCTCTTTAGGGACGGGCTAAAACGAATCCTTGCCGAAACAGCCGATATCGTTGTGGTGGGCGAAGCGGGAGACGGGCATGAGGCCGTGGAAAAAATGCGCCTTGGCGGATGGGATGTGGCATTGCTGGACGTCAGCATGCCGGGGATGAATGGGCTGGAAGTATTGAAACGGATAATGAATGGTAAGGCGACGCCGCAAGTGCTGATGCTGAGCACTTATCATGAAGATGAATATGCCATCAGATCGATACGCGCGGGCGCATCCGCTTACCTCACCAAGAATAGCCCGACTGATCTGCTGATATCGGTTATCCGGCGCCTTGCAAACGGAGGAAAGTATATCGATCCGCAACTGGCAGAAAAACTGTTGTTCGATCTCGGTCCCGCATCCGCAATACCGCTGCATACCATGCTTTCCGATCGCGAGCTCGATGTTCTCAAGCTTATTGCCGTCGGCATATCGCTGACCGAGATCTCGCAAAAATTGGCACTAAGCGCGAAAACCGTGAGTACTTACCGCGCCCGCATTCTTGAAAAAATGAAAATGCAGAACAACGCCCAGTTAGTCCGCTACGCAATGGAGCATAAACTGCTGGAATGACGATTTATGCGAAATTAATATCGGGTTCTCCATCACATGGGCTCCCCCTACTTTTTCCCTGATTTTCCTCTTTCCGAAGCGAGTTCCCGAAGGCAAGTCCCGCTCTAAAACAGAGGTATGCCGCTGGCTTGCGCATATTTTATCCAAACTGTATATCCTCGAGCTATGCCCGAGGCTGAAGAGAGTTAATGGGGTTTTGATGAAGATGCGACGCAGAATCAGGGACGCCCTCTTGCAGGATCTCGACTGGCAGGAGATTTAGTTTGCCGTGCCGCACTCCGCGGGTAGCAATGATCAGATTGGCGAAATTTTTTACGTTTTTGACAGTACCCCGCAGGATAATCACCTCAAGGCAATTATCATGATCCATATGCACATGCATGGTGGATAGCGCGAGATCATGATGCTGATGTTGTGCCGCCGTAATGCAGTTGGCCAGCTCACTTTCGTGATGATTATAGATGTAGCTGAGTGAAGCAATGCAATGCCCTTCTGCCTGCTCATCCGAGTAGACGGTTTCCAGCAGGTCTCGTATCAGGTCGCGCATGGCTTCAGAGCGATTGAAATAGCCGCGTTTATGTATTACGGCATCAAACTGCCGGGCGAGCTGATCATTAAGCGATATAGTGAGGCGTTCCATATTTACGATTTTTATATGTGATCGTTCTGAATGAGTCCCGGATGCAATTCGCGAAATAAATAATAGAGTTGTCGCGAATGACTAATGCTCTTCTGAAAGCTCTGCCGTAGGGCATCAACCGACTAAGGATACAGCACAGATAAGGGGAATATCTGTCAGGAAATGCTGCAACATGATGTAAGGATAAATGAACGCCTTGTCAGGAATTCCCTACATCCGCCCATTGGATGAACAATAGAGCTTGGCGCAACGCTATCTGTATGGCAAATTCGACAAGCAACATCACGCTTTGAATTGCAGATAGATTAATTGCGGATGGATTTAAAAGCGAACAGATGCAATCAAGGGGAGAAAAGGAGAAACAGAAGTTTAACGTGTAATATTCTTGTCGTTGTCTTCCAGTACGTGGAAGAAAATCTCATCCTGCCTGATCATGCCCAGTTCATTGCGGGCACGCTCTTCAATGGCCTCATAGCCCTGCTTGAGATCGCGCACTTCGGCATCAAGAGCGGCATTGCGTGTTTGCAGTTTCTTGTTGGTTTCGTGTTGTGCCGAAATCTGCTGGTCGACTTCCCATACTTTGAACCACCCGCCCTTGCCCAGCCACAGCGGGTATTGCAGCAGAACAATGAGGATGGTGAGTACAAGGCTCAATATTTTCACGGGATATACCGAAATATCGTTCCCTAAATTGACGCGCGGGCCGCCTTGCCTGATTTTGCCGCGAATCGTCCGCTTACTGTACCGCCTTACCTTAGTTGATAGAAGGCGTCCCGTCCAGGGTAACTGGCGGCATCTCCGAGATCTTCTTCTATACGCAGCAATTGATTATATTTGGCGAGACGGTCGGAGCGGGAGAGTGAACCTGCCTTGATTTGCAGGGCGTTGGTCGCGACAGCGATATCTGCGATTGTGGTATCTTCGGTTTCACCCGAACGGTGCGACACCACGGCTGTATAACCCGCGCGCTTCGCATTTTCGATAGCCAAAAGTGCTTCAGTGAGTGTGCCGATCTGGTTGAGTTTGATAAGTATGGAATTGGCTATCCCTTGCGCGATGCCCTCTTTCAGGATGCCGGCATTGGTTACGAAAATATCGTCACCGACCAACTGTACAGATTTCCCCAGCCTGCCGGTGAGCAGTTTCCATCCGTCCCAGTCGTGTTCGCTCATGCCATCTTCGATGCTCAGAATAGGATACTTGTCTACCCATGTGGCAAGATAATCGGCAAATTGTCCCGAGTCGAGAACCAAGCCATCCGATGCAAGATGGTATTTCCCATCCCGGAAGAATTCCGAGCTTGCACAATCCACCCCAATGGCAACATCCGGACCCGGTAAATAGCCGGCCCGCTCTATAGCCTCCACGATCAGTTGCAGCGCAGCTTCATTATTGGCCAGATTAGGGGCAAATCCGCCTTCATCTCCCACAGCCGTATGCATGCCTTTGCTGTCTAGTAATCCTTTCAAAGCGTGAAATATCTCAGCCCCGCAACGCAGGGCTTCCCGAAAGCTCTGCGCTCCCAATGGAATAATCACGAACTCCTGCATATCGATTTTGTTGTTGGCATGGACGCCTCCATTGATGACATTCATCATCGGCACAGGCATAGCCATCGGGCCAGCGCCGCCCAAATATCGGTATAACGGCAGGCCGGACTCCTCCGCTGCCGCCTTCGCCACCGCAAGCGACACCGCGAGAATCGCATTGGCGCCGAGCCTTGATTTATTTCCGCTGCCATCGAGATCAATCAGCGTCCGATCGATAAAACCCTGCTCCATTGCGTCCAGGCCCATGATAGCTTCTGAAATCTCGGTATTGACATTCTCTACGGCCTTCAGCACTCCCTTGCCCGAGTAACGTTGCGCATCCCCATCGCGCAGTTCAACCGCCTCTTTGGTGCCCACAGATGCGCCGGAAGGCACAGCCGCCCGTCCCAGCACCCCTGATTCAAGTAATACGTCCGCTTCTACGGTAGGATTTCCGCGTGAATCCAGAATTTCGCGGGCGATGACATCAACGATTGCACTCATGCTATTTTTCCCTGGGTCATTTAATTGTAGATTTTATTAAAAATTATTTTGGAATTATCCAGGCATTCTATGGAAGATGATCTGCCGATAACCACTACAAATCGCGGTTATTGCGAGCGCCTCTCCGCCAGATGCTTTTCAAATCGTTCTTCAGTCAAGAATTTCGGAACGAATTGAATTTCGGAATGAATTTGGAAGATGATCCAGGCAAGCCTCGCGGAATAAATTCTGGAGATAAATTGGCGCTAGGCGATGTTCTTCAATTTGCCGGAATCTGCCGCCCCGGTTGCGGCCCGTCTACCCGCGTAATCGATGGCCGCCTCGATAAATGCGCTAAACAGCGGATGTCCTGTTTTGGGTGTGGAAGTAAACTCAGGATGAAATTGACAAGCAACAAACCAGGGATGTTCGGTTTGCGGCAACTCGACCATCTCGCACAATCCTTCTCCCGCTGACACCGCGCTTATGCGCAGGCCAGCTTCCTCCAATTTCGGTATATATTTATTATTGACTTCATAACGATGGCGGTGGCGTTCGATAACTTTGCCGGCGCCATAAATTTTGCGGACCAGTGAACCTTCCTTCAGCAGGCATTCCTGCCCGCCAAGGCGCATGGTGCCGCCGAGATCTGATTCGGCGTGGCGTGATTCCACATGACCTTCGCGGGTGCGCCATTCAGTGGTCAGGCCAATGACGGGATGCGGCGCGTCAGGGTAAAATTCAGTGCTGTGAGCGCCCTCCAATCCGGCTTTGTTACGGGCATATTCAATTACTGCCAACTGCATGCCCAGGCAGATGCCGAGATAAGGAATTGAATTCTCACGTGCGTGGCGGATCGCCATGATCTTGCCTTCGACTCCGCGTTTCCCGAATCCTCCGGGGACAAGTATCGCATCCATCCCGGCCAGGCAGGCGACCCCATGTTTTTCGATATTTTCGGAATCGGTGTAATGTATATTGATTTTGCTGCGTGTATGAATTCCCGCATGAATCAGGGCTTCCGACAAGGATTTGTATGACTCCCGCAAGTCCACATATTTTCCCACCAATGCGATTTCAATCGCACGTTCCGGATGCTCCAGAGCATGAATCAGGCTTTTCCAGATGCTCAGGTCCGCCGCCTTCGCAAGAATATTCAGCTTGTGGCAGACAATTTCATCCAGCATCTGGTCATGCAATAGCGCAGGAATTTTATAGATGCTGTCTACATCCACTGCCAGAATCACCGCTTCCTCGCGCACATTGGTAAACAACGCAATTTTGCGGCGCTCTTCCGGAGGCAATTCACGGTCGGCCCGGCATAGCAGAACATCCGGCTGTATGCCGATTTCGCGCAATTCCTTTACCGAGTGCTGGGTAGGCTTGGTTTTCAATTCGCCCGCCGAAGTGATGTAGGGCAATAACGTCAGGTGAATGAAACAGGTGTCGTTGCGTGGGAGCTGCACCGCCATCTGCCGGATTGCTTCGAGAAACGGAAGCGACTCGATATCGCCAACCGTACCGCCGATCTCGACAATGGCCACCTGGGCATCGCCCGCTCCGGCCTTGATTTGCTGTTTTATTTCGTCGGTGATATGTGGAATGACCTGCACCGTGCCGCCGAGATAATCTCCGCGCCGTTCCTTCTTGATGACGCTCTCATAAATCTGGCCAGTGGTGAAATTATTGCGCCGGCTCATCCTCGCGCTGATGAAGCGCTCATAGTGGCCAAGGTCGAGGTCGGTTTCCGCGCCATCTTCAGTGACGAATACTTCGCCGTGCTGAAATGGGCTCATGGTGCCGGGATCCACGTTGATGTAGGGATCCAGCTTAAGCAAGGTGACTTTGATGCCGCGAGTTTCGAGAATAGCTGCAAGAGAGGCCGCAGCGATGCCTTTCCCTAAAGAAGATACGACCCCACCCGTTACAAATACATACTTCGTCATGGGCGATTATGATACCGGAAAAGGCCTGCCCCGACAAATAACCGGAATGATGATATGGATTCTCAAGTAGAAAATTGACTCTCTCGTCTTGGCACGTAAGGCGCAATAATAGAATCAAGTTTCAATATAGACTTCGGTTCCGGAATTCACTCGGGCAAACAAATCCAGTAAATCCTCGTTATTCATGCGAATGCAGCCAATGGAGCCGGGCTTGCCCATTTCCGCGGTATCCGGGCTGCCGTGAATATAGATAAAGCGACGCATGGTATCGACCGAACCGAGGCGATTGAAGCCTGGCTCACAGCCCGAAAGCCATAGAATGCGCGTAAGGATCCAGTCGCGCCCCGGATAGCGTGCGCCCAGCTGGGGCGAGTAAATTTCGCCGGTGGGCCTGCGCCTTACAAAGACCGTGTTGACCGGCTGGCCAGCGCCAATCTTGGCGCGAATGATGTGCTTTCCCAGCGGCGTGCAAAAGCTTCCATTTTCCTGTCCTACCCCGTTTCTTGCCGAGGAAATGCGGAATTGCCGGATGACATGGTTATTGTCGCCGTATAAATACAGCTCTTGGGAAGGGATACTGATCGCGATTCTCATCGATGTTCTATCCCAATCTGCTCACGACTGACTTGCGGCGCTCGGAAAAAAATTGTTTTAACCTTGCCCCGCCCTCCTCCGCCAGAACATTGCCCGTCACCTGCATATGATGGTTGAGCCTAAGCTCAGCCGGCAGATCGATGACGCTCCCGCAAGCCCCGGTCTTGCCATCACTCGCTCCATAAACCAGTCGCGCGATACGCGCGTGGAAGATCGCTCCTACGCACATGGCGCAGGGTTCCAGCGTGACATAGAGCGTGCAGCCAAGCAGACGGTAGTTGCGCATATATTGAGCCGCATCACGCAATGCCATTACTTCCGCATGTGCGGTAGGATCCGATGCCGAGATTGGACGGTTATAACCCCGGCCAATAATTATTCCATTCTTCGCCACCACCGCACCCACCGGCACCTCACCCGCTTCCCCTGCCTGGTCCGCAAGCTCAAGTGCCGAACGCATGAACTCAATGTCGTTACTGTTCACGTTTGATCACGCTTAGGCTGAATATTGATTTGTATGCTTGGCCGTGTGGAATCACGAACTTTTTCAGGAGCTGGATTTATTGACAAAGAGACTGAAGATTTTCATGATGACTTGCTATTGATCATTCTAGGGCCTATAAAAAATAATGGTCCTGGCCCTGACTTCCTTTGATTCCATAGTCAATTATCCTCTTTTTTGAAAGGGAGTCATATTTTGACTAATCCTCAGCAACACAGTTCTTTCCTTAAAAGGGGAAAAGGGGTCAGATACAAAAAGGAAAAAAGGGTCAGACACGATTATTATCCACGGCAGGAAGGCAGGCAGCGCATGGGCGTACAAGCTCCAGCATAGATAATCCTGTCTGTCCCCTTTTTCCCAGGTGCGCCGAACGCGGGCAGGGCAATCGGTGCCCGCCCCAGCCAGAGGAATCAACCATGACAAAGAATTATTTTGATACCCCGAACAAATGGCCCGAACTGCCCCCGCTGCAAGACTGGCAGGACACTTGCGCGACGCTCCATATGTGGACACAGGTCGCGGGAAAAATCCGGCTGGAGTTGTCCCCGGACGTCAACCACTGTTGGGGTTCCACCCTCTACGTCAGCACGCGCGGCCTGACGACTTCGCCCATTCCTTACGGAACCTTTACGTTCACCATCGACTTCGACTTTGTTGCCCATACGCTACGTATTTTCACATCGGAAGGGGCTGAGCGTTCGTTCGTTCTGCACCCCATGACGGTTGCTGACTTCTACCGCAAGACCATGAAAGCGCTCGGCGAACTGGGTATCGAGGTCAAGATATTTCCGCGCCCGGTCGAGGTGGAAGTAGCCATACCCTTCGAGAAAGATGAGCAGCATTCGAGCTATGATGCGGAGGCAGTGACGCGTTTCTGGCACGCCCTCGTGCAGGCTGATCGCGTTTTTAAGGATTTCCGTGCCCGCTTCATCGGTAAGGTCAGCCCAGTACACTTCTTCTGGGGCGCATTCGACCTGGCCGTGACCCGGTTTTCCGGACGGACCGCGCCGAAGCATCCTGGCGGCTTTCCTAACATTGCCGACAGGGTAACGCAAGAAGCCTATTCGCACGAGGTGTCGAGCGCGGGCTTCTGGCCTGGGACAGGCCTGGGTGAAGCCGCTTTCTACGCTTATGCCTACCCAACCCCCGAAGGCTTCAGCAAATATCCTGTTCAGCCACAGGCGGCATATTTCCACGATAAGCTGGGCGAATTCATTCTGCCTTACGATGCCGTGCGCACAGCCAAAAATCCCGATGAGGCGCTCCTGTCATTTCTCCAGACCACTTATGACGCAGCCGCGACCTTGGCCCAATGGGACCGGCTTGCGCTGGAACGCAACATTCACGCGGATGATCGGCCAGGCTGAGGGACGACATCCCGCCCTCAAAGTCAACTTGATTGGATTAGCGCTAGTGGTTGCGGATGAGTGGTTGCCTGATGATCGCAGGCAGAGATTTAATTAATGTTATCCAGGTAACCATTCGGACCTTTACCATTCGGCCCCTTACAAGGAAATGGACATGACCATTAAACCGATACCTGATGGCTATCACTCCATAACACCCTACCTGATGATTAATGGGGCAACTCAGGCTATTGAATTTTACAAGCAGGCGTTTGGCGCAACGGAAATGTTTAGAATGGATGCGCCTGGCGGCAAGATCGGGCATGCCGAAATCCTCATTGGCGACTCACGTATCATGATGGCTGACGATTGCGGCCAGGAAAGCCCGTTTCGTCATCCCCGGTCGTCAGGCAGTTCGTCCGTTGGGCTTCACTTATATGTGGACGATGTGGACCAAGTGTTTGCTCAGGCCGTTAATGCGGGCGCCAAGGTAATCAAGCCGGTTCAGGATCAGTTTTATGGTGACCGGACAGGTGCACTGGAAGATCCTTTCGGACATATCTGGTTTATTGCAACGCATAAGGAAGATCTCTCGCCGGACGAAATCAAGAAGCGCGCATAAGATGGAGCGGTATCGTCCGCAGGAAGTCGCGCTCCCAAAGGGGTATGCAGGCACCCGAAGTGCACCATAAACGCAATCAAGGCATCCCCCCTCTGCTGCCCGATCCCGGCTTCGCCGGGCGCCTCGTGCTACGCTCCAGGGCGCAGGCGATGTTTAATAAACATAGGGCGCAAATAAGCGCAGCGCATTGCGCCGCAGTATATTCCTTCAACTAACCTGGATCCGCGATGTAGATTTGCTGCATGTGGTAGTGAGGTTTACAGCAAACATCATCCTTCCATCATCATTTATATTGAATGGTTTTGCCAGAGCACCTTCATTAAGTCGTCGAACTGCAGGAACTGAGGAAGATTGACATACGGCGTAATGCGCTGCGCTTATTGCCCCTACACCTCATAACCGACATCGCAAAGATGTATATGTCGGGCTCTGTGCTCTTTAATGATATTACCCTCTCGTATATACATCACCTGAGATATTCCCGCTGGCTCTATGATTGCGGCTCATCCCCGCTTGACCCGTTGCACGCAATGGGCAAAGCCATCGGTATTACCGATGCGCTATAATGGCCGTTTTTTGGCTTCAATAAATGCCCACTCTGGAAGGAAGCGATCTGGCCTGCGTGCGCGGCGACCGCCAACTATTTAAAAATGTCAATTTCTCCCTCGAAGCGGGTGGGCTCATGCAGGTGCAGGGCCCCAATGGCAGCGGTAAAACCAGCCTTCTGCGCATGCTCTGTGGTCTCGCAACCCCCGCTCATGGTGAAATCCGCTGGGATGGTTCTGAAATTCGCTCCCTCGGCGGAGTCTACTTTGGCGCGATGACTTATCTCGGCCATGCAAGCGGCGTCAAGGATGATCTGACCGCTATCGAGAATCTGCGTATCTCCAGCGCACTGGCGGGCGCGGAAATCGATGGAAGAAGAGCCCATGGAGCCTTGCAGCATATGGGATTGGGAGGACGTGAACTATTGCCGGCCAAGGTATTGTCGCAGGGGCAGCGGCGCAGGGTTACGTTGGCGCGCCTGTTGGTATGCGGTACCGTGCTGTGGATACTGGACGAGCCCTTGACGGCTCTGGATACGACCGCCGTGAAACTGGTACAGGGATTGATGGAGCAGCATCTGGAACACGGCGGCATGATAGTGATGACAACTCATCAGGAGATCGAGATAGCTGCCGCCGCGGCCCAGCGGTTGCAACTCGCCTGATATGTTTTTCTGGATAATCCAGCGCGATCTTCTGCTCGCGATGCGCCGGCGGGCAGACGTCTTGACCACACTTTTCTTTTTCATCATCGTAGTGAGTCTGTTTCCCCTCGGGGTGGGCCCTGAAATGAACATGCTCCGAATCATGGCGCCGGGCGTGGTATGGGTAGCTGCTCTGCTGGCCTCGATGTTGTCGCTGGGGCGGATGTTTTCCGGCGATCATCTGGACGGCACCCTGGAACAGATGCTGCTATCGCCTCAATCCCTCTCCATGCTGGTATTGGGAAAGGCGCTGGCCCACTGGCTGGTAACCGGAGTGCCGCTGGTGCTGATGGCGCCTATCCTCGGTATTCAATATGATCTGCCGGCGGATGCCCTGCTGGTGTTGACCGTCTCCCTGCTGCTGGGAACACCAGTCTTAAGTCTGATCGGCGCTATCGGCGCCGCGCTGACGCTAGGATTGCGCGGCGGCGGCGTACTCGTCTCATTGCTGGTCTTACCCTTGTACATCCCTGTGTTGATCTTTGGCGCGGGCGCGGTGGAAGCAAGCACAGCGGGACTGGGAGCCGGAGCGCATATGTCGCTGCTGGGCGCTTTCCTGCTGGCTTCACTGGTATTAGCACCATGGACAGCAGCGGTATCGTTGCGGATTTCGATGGAGTGAAGTGTTCCATCTTGCGCTGGAATGAAGAAACCAATTCTGAATTTAAGGTTTTTGGTTTAAAATTACGAGTTACGCGATTGGGGCATAAGACCTCGAATACGAAAATTCGGTATTTTTAAACATGGCGATTAACTGGTTTAAGTATTCCTCTCCGGCAAGTTTCTACTTCCTGGCCGGCAAAATGATCCCATTTTTTTCCATCGCCGCGGCCGCGTTGTGCGTTGCGGGACTCTATATTGGTTTTTTCGTGGCCCCTACCGATTTTCAGCAGGGAGAGGCCTATCGCATCATTTTCATACATGTACCCGCCGCCTGGATGTCCATGTTTCTTTATGTGATCATGGCGATGTGGTCCGGTATCGGCCTTGCATTCAATACGCGGCTTTCCTCCATGGTAGCGACGGCAATCGCGCCGACAGGAGCAATGTTTACTTTCCTCGCCTTATGGACCGGCGCACTGTGGGGCAAACCCATGTGGGGAACCTGGTGGGTGTGGGATGCGCGGCTCACCTCCGAATTGATTCTGTTGTTTCTCTACATTGGCTTCATGTCATTGCAGGCGGCAATAGATGATCCCCGCCGCGCCGACAAGGCCGGCGCAATGATTGCTCTGGTGGGCGTGGTTAACGTTCCCATCATTTATTTCTCGGTGAAATGGTGGAATACTCTGCACCAGGGGGCCTCCGTCAGCCTGACTCAATCGCCGAAAATGGCCACCACCATGCTGACCGGCATGCTGATCATGTCGCTGGCATGCTGGATGTATGCTATTGCCATGGTATTGATACGTACGCGCGCCATTATCCTGGAACGTGAGCGCCACACTGCGTGGGTGGGCGAATTGCAGGGAGCGGCATGATGAGCTGGACGAGTTTGTCGGATTTTCTGGATATGGGCGGCTATGGCTTCTATGTATGGGGATCCTATGTGGTGTTCCTTGTTTGCATTGCCGGCGAAATAATTATGGTTTTCAACCGTAAGCGAACTTTGCTCAAGCATCTCAGTCTGATTCACCAGTCAACCAAACAAGAGAAGAGAAATGAAACCGCGTCATAAAAAACTGACTATTATCGCTTCAAGTGTCACCGCGTTGGGTGTTGCTTCCATACTGGTTCTGAATGCCTTCCAGAGCAATCTGGTATTCTTCTTCAGCCCCACCCAGGTGGCCAACAATGAAGCCCCTCTGGGCAAGAGTTTTCGAATCGGCGGCCTGGTGGAAGAAGGCAGCGTCAAGCGCCAAACTGACGGGGTAACAGTGAATTTCGTGGTAACAGATACCGCCAAAGTCATTCCCGTGGTATATAAGGGTATTCTTCCCGACCTGTTCAAGGAGGGCAAGGGCGTGGTTGCTCAAGGAAAACTGGCCACGGATGGTGTTTTCCGCGCGGACGAGGTGCTCGCGAAACACGATGAGAATTATATGCCGCCTGAAGCAGCCACCGCTCTCGACCAGGCGGACAAGGCGCGGAAAACGGTGATGGTGCAATAGCAGGCAGTACAGCAGCAGTGCCCAAGCCTGAAAGTACCAGGGGATCAGGCAGATCCTCAAGCTCAAACCTCCCGACTCTGAAAGTTCCGGCCCCGAAAGTTCCTTTCCTTCTTTTTCATTTCTCTATCCATAGCCCCTGACCATGATCCCAGAACTTGGTAATTTCGCTCTGATCCTTGCGTTGCTGCTGGCACTTATACAAGGCACCCTGCCCATTATAGGGGCCGCGCGCGGTATTCCCTCCTGGATAGCGCTGGCCCGCCCGGTAGTCCAGGGGCAGTTTGTATTTGTCGCCATCGCATTCTTCTGCCTTGCCTATTCCTTTGTTACAAGCGATTTTTCGGTGATCAATGTTGTCCAGAACTCCAATTCGAAATTGCCGCTGGAGTATCGTTTCGCCGCAACCTGGGGTTCTCACGAAGGCTCGCTGTTGCTGTGGACGATGATGCTGGCCACCTGGTCGGTTGCGGTCAGCATATTCAGCCGCCACCTGCCGAACGACATGGTCGCGCGTGTTCTGGGGGTCATGGGACTGGTGAGCGTAGGTTTTTTGATATTCATGCTTTTCACTTCCAACCCGTTTGAGCGAATGCTGCCGGGCGCGATGGAAGGAAGCGATCTGAACCCGCTACTGCAGGACCCGGGCATGGTATGTCATCCACCCATGCTTTATATGGGTTACGTGGGCTTTTCCGTTGCGTTCGCTTTTGCCATTTCCGCGCTGCTCAGCGGGCAAATGGACGCCACCTGGGCGCGCTGGTCGCGCCCATGGACAACGGTTGCATGGTTGTTCCTCACCATCGGCATCATGATGGGAAGCTGGTGGGCCTATTACGAGCTGGGCTGGGGCGGCTGGTGGTTCTGGGATCCTGTGGAAAATGCGTCCTTCATGCCGTGGCTGGTCGGGACAGCCCTGGTTCACTCCCTTGCCGTCACGGAGAAACGCGGCAGCTTCAAGAGCTGGACGGTGCTACTGGCAATATGCGCATTTTCCCTGAGTCTTCTGGGCACATTCCTGGTGCGCTCGGGGGTGTTGACATCGGTCCATGCTTTTGCAACCGATCCCAAGCGCGGCATTTTCATTCTGACCTTCCTGGTGGTCATCGTTGGCGGGTCGCTGCTGCTTTTCGCGTGGCGCGCGCCCAAGATCGGATTGGGTGGCAAGTTTGAGCTGGTGTCGAGGGAATCGATGCTGCTTGGCAATAACTTATTGATGATGGTGGCTGCGGGCAGCGTCCTGCTGGGCACGCTTTACCCGCTGTTCATGGACGCGCTTCAGCTCGGAAAAATATCGGTGGGCCCGCCGTACTTCGAAGCGGTATTCGTGCCGTTGATGACGCCCGCGGTTTTTCTGATAGGCCTGGGGCCCCTTGCACGCTGGAAACAGGCGAGCCTGCCTGAACTGGCGATGCGCCTGCGCTGGGCATTTGCAGTGAGCCTTATAACCGCCCTGTTGATGCCGTTCGTCATGGGTGAATGGAAACCATTCGTGAGCTTCGGCCTGCTCCTGGCCTTCTGGGTCATCGCCAGCATCGTTGTCAGTCTGATTCATCGCCTGCGCAGCAGTGGCAAGGAAGGCTTGTTTGCAAAGCTTGCCGCTCAATCGCCCAGCTATTACGGCATGCATGCTGCTCATCTGGGCATTGCGGTGTTCATTATCGGTGTAACGCTGGTGGGCGGTTATGAAACCGAAAAAGACGTGCGCATGGAAATCGGCGACACTGTCGCGGTAGGCGGCTATACATTCCGTTTCAACGGTGCGACAAAGGCGCCCGGCCCCAATTACATGGCGGATATCGGCAATGTGGACGTGCTGCGCAATGGAGAAAAAGTCAGCGTTCTCGAACCGGAAAAACGTACTTACAACGCATCCGGAATGGCCATGACCGAAGCAGCGATAGATACCGGCATTCTGCGCGACCTCTACGTTGCTTTGGGAGAGCCACTGGAGAATGGAGCATGGATCGTGCGGGTCTATCATAAGCCGTTCGTGGACTGGATCTGGTTCGGGTGCATGCTTATGGCGTTTGGGGGTTTCCTGGCCGTAACCGACCGGCGTTACCGCCTCTCCCCGCGCAAGCAGCGTGAACCCTTGGAAGATAAGAAAGTTGCCGTCAAGCCCGGCAAAGCCCCTGCGGCGCCACTGATCGCCAGGAGCAAGAAGGCATGAGGTTTCTGCTCCCGCTGGCGGCCTTTGTCATCCTTGTCGGTTTTCTGGTTGTAGGCCTGGGTCTTAATCCGAGGCAGGTTCCTTCCCCGCTGATCGGAAAACCTGCGCCCGAGTTCCAGTTGCAGCAATTGCATGCGTCTGATAAAACGCTGACGTCCAGGGACAATCTGGGCAAGGTGTGGCTCCTTAATGTATGGGCCTCCTGGTGCGTTTCCTGCCGCGAAGAGCATCCCTTGCTGGTCGAGTTGGCTAAATCCGGCATCGTTCCGGTCTATGGCCTCAACTACAAGGATCAGCGCGAGGATGCATTGCGATGGCTGAAGCAGTTCGGAGACCCGTATACCGTCAGCATTGTCGATCCCGAAGGCAGGACGGGCATAGACTACGGCGTATACGGGGTTCCCGAGACCTATGTCATCGATAAGAATGGAGTAATCCGGTACAAACAGATCGGTCCCGTCACGGTAGACGCGCTGCAGACGAAAATTCTGCCGCTGGTAAAGGAATTGCAAGGATGAGCCTGAATCCTTTTGTTCAGGTCTTGCTGTAACCAGATCCCAGATCCAGCGGCACTACTAACCGATATGCAGGTCATTCTTTCAGTATGAAAAAATTTGGATTGTTGCTGGCTTTGATGCTTTTGTTACCCCTTGCGTTGCCACCTTTGTTACCCGTTTCCTGGGCCAAGGAGGCGCTTCCGGTTGCGGAGGACCCCGAACTCGAGAGACGCATGCTTGAGTTGTCTGAAGATTTACGGTGTCTCGTATGCCAGAACGAAACGATCGCGGCGTCACGAGCGGATTTTGCCAATGATTTGCGGCGCGAAATCCGCGAACAGATGAGCATAAATAAAAGCGATAAAGAGATTATTGATTTTCTGGTGGCTCGTTATGGCGATTTCGTGCTTTATCGTCCACCGGTCAAATCCACCACGCTATTCTTATGGTTTGGTCCGTTTATCCTTCTTCTGATCGGAGCAATAGTACTGGTCGTCTACCTCAAGCGCCGCCGCAAGCGGATTGAAGAACCGGTGCTGACTGAACAGCAACTCAAACAGGCTGAAGCTCTGCTAAAAGAAGGCAAAGGTAACAACGCATGACAACATTCTGGGTTGTCGCCGGCATATTCATTGTCGGCGCTCTGCTATTCGTTCTTCCCACGCTATGGAGCAGAAGGGAACGCCAGGCTGGCGTGGCGCGTGATGCGACCAATGTGAATATCTATCGGGATCAGCTTGCCGAACTCGATAGCGACTTGCGCAGCGACATTCTGAGTCGTGAGCAGTATGAACAGAGCAAGCGGGAACTGCAGCAGCGCATGCTGCAGGACATCCCGGCAGGAGAGACGGCGCCTGCCGCATCTGCCGGGATGTCGGCAGCGATAATGAGCGGCAAAAATAATGTTGCAACCATAACATTAACGACCCTCGCGGTACCTGTACTGGCGGTTTCCCTTTATCTTTGGCTGGGCAACACGAAAGCTCTGCTGCCGCAGCCCGCGGTTGGTGAACAGGCTCCGATGTCAGCGGAAGGAGGTCACCCTGATTTTTCATCCGTATTGGAAAACCTTATCGCGCGGCTGAAAAATCAGCCCGATGATATGGAAGGCTGGCTCATGCTGGGGCGAACCTACGCCATGATGCAGCGTTTCGGTGAGGCGAAGGAAGCCTATGAAAAAGTACTCGCCCTGGCTCCGGAAAACCCTGAAGTTATCACCGATTATGCCGATATCGTGGCGATGACGAACAATGGCAGTCTGATCGGAAAACCCCTTGAACTGATCGGCAAAGCGCTGCGTCTCGATCCGCAAAACCCCAAGGCGCTGGCGCTGGCGGGAACGGCCGAATTTGAGCGAAGAAGATACAAGGACGCCGCCGCATATTGGGAAAGATTATTGGTACTCGTTCCTCCGGCAGAAACCGAATTGGCGGAATCCGTAAGGAACAGCATCGCGGAAGCCAAATCCCTGGCATCAGGCAAAGGCAGTACGGTGGCCAGAGCGCCTGATCAACCGTCAAGCGGCCAGGTTCCTCCTTCGGCCGAAAACAAGCCGGGATCACCGTCCGCGGCAGGTGCGGCCACGTCGGGAACGCTGTCCGGTAAAGTGACGCTAAGCCCTGCCCTGGCTGGTAAGGTCTCTCCGAATGATAGCTTATATGTCTTTGCACGGGCTAAAACAGGCCCAAGGGCGCCTCTGGCCACCCTGCGCCTCCAGGTCAAGGATTTGCCGGCAAACTTCTCCCTGAACGATTCCATGGCCAGGTCTGGCGTTCAGCTATCCACCTTCCCCGATGAAGTCATCGTAGGCGCCCGGGTTTCAAAATCCGGGATCGCCCATGCCGCAAAGCGGCGATCTGCAAGGCCTCAGCCAACCGGTCAGGATCGGTGCAACGGGAATCAATGTCGTGATTGATCAGCAGTTGCCCTGAAAATCCTGATGGTGCGGACGACGGCGACTTGCGGAGGAGCCATCGCGCTTCCTCCACGCTGCACAAACCGATTCTTAACGCATGAGGCGTAGGGCGTCAATAAGCGAAGCGCATTGGGTCCTATGAAGCGCAGACAACCACGCGCTACGATGAGCTTCGCTTATCCCCTACGGCTTATACTTTATCGGCGCAGCTGGTGATTGACCCATAGGGCGGCTGTAAACAACAAAAGCGCCCCGGCTTGGTGCGCCGCAGCCAGCGGCAGCGGGACCACAAGCAATAATGTGGAAATACCCAGGCTTATCTGTATAACCAGCATTATCAGCAGCAAGCTGCACGCGAGACGAGCCGATCCTGAAAGGGGCAAGCTTCTGGATCTATACCAGAAAACCGGAACCAGAATTGCCAGCGTCCATGCAATCATGCGATGATCAAATTGCACGGTCGCCATATTATCAAAGAAGTTGCGATACCATGGCTCCAGCATGAATATTTCAGGCGGTATGAAATGGCCGTTCATGAGGGGAAAGGTATTATAGGCAAGACCGGCACGGATACCCGCCACGAAGCCTCCGGATAAAATCATTATGAATATCAGGCCAGTGATCCGGACCGAAAAACGGCGAAGGGCGCGCAGCCTGATATTTCCGTGAGACGGGTCAGTTGGGGATAACAACTCCAGTGCGACCCAGAACATCGTTGCATAAATCAGGAATGCCAACCCCAAATGTGCCGTAAGACGGTATTGGCTGACATGAGGATTATCTACCAGACCGCTTTTTACCATATACCATCCCATTGCCCCCTGCAGGCCGCCCAGCAGGAAAATTCCCGTCAGCTTGAGGCCCAAAGGCCGGTCGATTGCTTTTTTAACCAAAAAATATAGAAATGGAATAAAAAACGCCAATCCGATAACGCGCCCCAGCAGCCGGTGGAAATATTCCCACCAGAAAATACCCTTGAATTCATCCAGGCTCATGCCAGCATTCACCTTTTTATATTGAGGTGTCTGATGGTATTTTTCAAACAGTTCATCCCAATCTTTCTGACCAAGAGGGGGCATGGTTCCGACGATAGGTTGCCATTCGACAATGGAAAGGCCCGACTCGGTCAGGCGGGTAACGCCACCCACGACTACCATGGCAAATACCAGAGCACAGCAAGTCAGCAACCAGACGGCGATAGGTTTCTGCATGATAAAATTGGAATAACGAAATTAAAGACGTGGAACAGGCAGGGATTATTTGACGCGCATCAGGCGCTGCCTGTCGCGCTCCCACTCTTTCTGTTTCTCGGATTCACGCTTGTCGTGTTGCTTCTTGCCCTTGGCGAGACCGATTTCAAGCTTGATTCTGCCCGCCTTATAATGCATGTCCAACGGCACCAGCGTATAACCGGCGCGCTCGGTTTTACCGATGAGCCGTTTAATTTCCTCAGCGTGTAACAGCAGCTTGCGGGTACGGACCGGATCCGGTGTGATATGGGAAGAGGCGGCCAACAGCGGGCTGATATGGCAGCCAATCAGGAATAGTTCACCATTACGGACGATAACATAAGCCTCTTTTAACTGTACCCGTCCCGCTCGAATCGCCTTGACCTCCCAACCTTCAAAAACCACGCCTGTTTCGTACTTCTCCTCGATAAAATAGTCGTGAAAGGCTTTTTTATTCTGGACAATACTCATGTAAAGGGAAGAAAAAGGGTGAGTTCCACACGGGTTTCGTGTATTTTAACAGCTTTTCACTGCTATCTCGCTGGATCAGGGCAGTTTATCTATGGCTGAAATCGAAAAGTCGGTTTTGATCGGTTATTCTGCAAGCCGGATGTACGCATTGGTGGACGCAGTTGAAGACTATCCCAAGTTCCTGCCGTGGTGTGGGGGTTCATCCGTCGTCCGGCAGAACGAAGGCGTCACCCATGCGACGATCCTGATCGATTACCATCACATCAAGCACAGTTTTACCACGGAGAACATTCGAAAACCTCCAGAACTTATTATGATGACGCTGGTCAATGGGCCCTTTCACAACCTCGATGGTCACTGGCGGTTTATTCCTCTCGCAGAAAACGCTTGCAAGATTGAATTTCGCTTACACTACACGTTCGCGCACATATTTCTGGAAAAGCTGGTGGGGCCGGTTTTCTTTATGATCGCCAACAGTTTTGTGGAGGCATTCATCCAGCGGGCGGAAGAGGTCTATGGCGACTCGTGACCCGGCAATCCAGATTGAAGTCGTTTATGCATTGCCGGAGCGGCAGATCGTGCGCCGGTTGAGCCTTCCGCCCGGGACGACAGTAGAGCAGGCTGTGAATTTGTCGGAGATTAACCATCTGTTTCCGGAATTCGATCTTTCGCGAAACAAGCTGGGCATATTCGGCAAGCTGGTCAAACCAGACAGAGCTTTGCATGACGGAGATCGCGTGGAGATCTACCGCCCATTGATTCTCGATCCAAAAGACAGCCGCAGAAAACGCGCCAGACTTCAGGCGAAGCACCGTTCGCCAGGGCCTGCTCAAGTGGCCGTCAGCGATCGCGAGAGCCAGTCCTTTGAATGATCTCCCTTTAAGCTGCGTGATTTCCCATATATCAGCGTTTCGCTATAATGCCGGTTTGTGAAGGATCAATATCATGCGATTGGTCGAGAAAGCTCTAACCTTTGACGATGTTTTGCTGCTTCCCGCCCACTCCGGGGTTTTACCGCGTAATGTAAGTCTGGCGACGCGCCTCACCCGCAAAATCGCTCTTAATATCCCGCTTGTATCCGCCGCCATGGATACCGTTACCGAAGCGCGGCTTGCCATTGCCCTGGCTCAGGAAGGCGGTATCGGCATCATTCACAAGAATATGCCGGCGGAATCCCAGGCCGCTCAGGTTGCCAGTGTCAAACGTTTCGAAAGCGGTGTCGTAAAAGAACCGATCACCATTCCCCCTGAAATGACTGTCCGTGAGGTGCTCAATCTCATCCGGACGTACAAGATATCTGGGCTGCCCGTCGTGGAAGGTTCGAAAGTCGTTGGCATCGTCACCAATCGCGACCTTCGCTTCGAGACCAATCTGGATCAACCGATTAAAAATATCATGACGCTGAAAGACCGGCTAGTGACCGTAAACGAAGGTGCCACTCGGGAAGAAGCCATGGCGTTGCTGCACAGATACCGCCTGGAGAGGGTTCTGGTGGTCAACAGCGATTTCGAGCTGCGCGGCTTGATCACGGTTAAGGATATCATCAAGACATCCGAACACCCGAACGCAAGCAAGGATGAGCAGGGCCGGTTGCGGGTGGGCGCCGCAATTGGCGTGGGGGAAGGCAGCGACGAGCGGGCGGAAGCGCTGGCCGAAGCCGGCGTGGACGTGATCGTGGTGGATACCGCACATGGTCATTCTCAGAGTGTGCTTGATCGCGTGCGATGGGTAAGGAAACGATTTCCGGACATTCAGGTTATCGGCGGCAATATCGCGACCGCGGCTGCCGCCAGGGCGCTGGTAGATCAGGGAGCCGATGCCGTAAAGGTTGGCATAGGTCCGGGTTCAATCTGCACCACCCGGATGGTTGCAGGGGTAGGTGTACCCCAGATCACCGCAATCAAGAACGTATCCGAAGCACTGGCTGGCACAGGCGTACCTCTGATTGCCGATGGCGGCATTCGCTATTCAGGTGACATCGCCAAGGCGATCGCCGCCGGAGCGGATTCCGTCATGTTGGGCGGGCTGTTCGCGGGAACCGAGGAATCGCCGGGTGAAATTGAGCTTTTTCAGGGACGCTCCTACAAAACATACCGAGGCATGGGCTCGCTCTCCGCCATGCAGCAAGGCTCGAGCGACCGCTATTTTCAGCAGGCCGAGCCGGATAGCAAAAAATTGGTACCTGAGGGTGTGGAAGGCCGGGTTCCTTTTAAAGGTAGCGTTATTGCAGTCATTCACCAGCTCATAGGCGGGTTGCGCTCGGGCATGGGGTATGTCGGGTGTGAAACAATTGATGAAATGCACGCTAAAGCCGAGTTTATCGAAATCACCTCAGCCGGGATTCGGGAATCCCATGTCCATAACGTCCAGATAACAAAGGAAGCACCGAACTATCACCTTGAATAGATATTTGGTGCAGGGCCTAGCAGTTCGCTCGGATAAGAATTCCTAAAAATCCTCCAGGGTGCACATCCTCCAGGTTAGGCGCTCGGCTGGCGGCTGAGCCGGCAACTGAGCTAAACCGTGGGCCTAATTCCAAAGTTTAGTTTTATCTTCCGCCTTTCCAAGGCTCAAGCCTATGCACCAAAAGATACTCATCCTCGACTTCGGTTCCCAATACACGCAGCTGATTGCGCGCCGTGTCCGGGAAACAAGCGTCTATTGCGAAATCCACCCATATGACGTCGATGCCGGCTTTATAGAAGCGTTCGCGCCGGTTGGCATTATTCTGTCGGGCGGCCCCGCCTCTGTTGCAGAGGATGAAGCACCCCGCGCTCCGCAAATCGCCTTTAAAATGGGTATCCCCGCGCTGGGGATTTGCTACGGCATGCAGACTATGGCCGCCCAACTCGGCGGTTCCGTTCAAAATGCCGAAACACGTGAGTTCGGTTATGCTGAAGTAGCCACCAAAGGCCAAAATAGCCTGTTTCGCGATATCCATGACCGTACTAACGAGGAAGGCGCCGGAATTCTTGACGTATGGATGAGCCATGGCGACACTGTAACCGCGCTGCCACCAGGATTTCATGTCATGCTGGGCAATGCCGCCACCCCCATAGCGGGAATGGCGGATGAGGTGCGAAAATTCTACGGCATCCAGTTCCATCCTGAGGTCACTCACACCCTGCAGGGCAAGGCTATTATCGAGCGGTTCGTGCATGAAGTTTGCGGCGCGGGCTATGACTGGAACATGCCTGATTACATGGAAGAAGTAATCGGCAGAATCCGATCTGAAGTGGGTAAGGATGAGGTCATTCTGGGCCTTTCCGGGGGTGTGGACTCATCGGTCGCTGCGGCGCTTATACATCGCGCCATCGGAACACAGCTCACTTGTGTATTTGTTGACAACGGCCTGCTGCGGCTCGGTGAAGCAAAACAGGTGATGGACACGTTCAGCAGAAGCCTGGGCGTCAAGGTCATCCACATCGATGCCAGCGCAGAGTTTCTTGATCAGCTGCAAGGGGAATCGGACCCGGAAAGAAAGCGGCGTATTATCGGGCGCGAGTTCGTAGAAGTTTTTCAGCGTGAAGCAGCCAGAATTGCCAATGCCCGCTGGCTTGCCCAGGGAACGATCTATCCCGACGTGATCGAATCCGCGGGTGGTAAGACGAAAAAAGCCCAGGCGATCAAATCACACCATAATGTCGGCGGTCTGCCCGATACTTTGCATTTAAAACTACTTGAGCCCTTGCGTGAATTGTTCAAGGATGAAGTGCGGGAACTTGGGCTGGCGCTGGGTCTGCCGCATGATATGGTTTTTCGCCATCCGTTCCCCGGCCCGGGGCTGGGCGTTCGTATTCTTGGCGAGGTTAAGCATGACTATGCCGAATTATTACGGCGCGCCGACGCGATATTTACGGAAGAACTACGTATTTCCGGCTGGTATGAAAAAGTATCCCAAGCATTTGCCGTCTTCCTGCCGGTAAAATCGGTCGGCGTTATGGGAGACGGACGCACTTATGATTATGTAATAGCACTGAGAGCTGTGCAAACCGAAGACTTCATGACGGCGCACTGGGCGGAACTTCCTTACACTCTCCTCGCGAAAATTTCCAATCGGATCGTGAACGAAGTGCGGGGTATCAACCGGGTGGTCTACGATATCTCGGGAAAACCACCCGCAACGATTGAGTGGGAATAAGGCACTCCCACTGGTGTACGAACAGGAACTGTGGTGTATGGAGGCGCGGTGTACGAGGCGCGGTGGGCATCCGGACTGATCGTTTGCATGTCGGTACTCATCATTTCACTAATTTTCTGCATATCGTTCTCCTAATCAAAAGCCTGCGCCCAAGGTATTCATACATAATTACAGCGGCTTCTGCCCGCTGATGATTCTGAGAAGGATCATCACTATAGCGATTACCAGAAGAATATGAATAAAGCCGCCCAGAGTATAAGAACTCACTAGCCCGAGCAGCCACAAGATGATCAAGACAATAGCGATCGTGTAGAGCATGATGTTCCTTTCTATAGTAAGTGATCGACGAGCACCCCGGTTTGGCCGGAATAACTGTGACAGATATCTATCGGCCGCATACGGCCGCTCCACTGCTTAGTCCTCTCCTGGTTCTCCCTCCTGGTTCTCTTGGTTCTCCCTTAGTTCTCGCTCTTCGCATCGGCTTTTGCAGCCGCTTCCGAAGCTTTCGCCTCTTTCAAACAAACTTCTTTCGCGTTACCTGCCTGATCGTCGCACCTCTCCTTTGCCACCTTATAGTCAGCTTCCGCCTTAGCCACCCGCGCCTTGTAGCGGTTTTCTTTCGAAGGTTTATATCTCGCCTCCAGATCAGCCTCGGCGACCTCTTCCTTGCCCTTCGCTTCAGCCAGGCAAATGTCTTTGGCATTTTTGGCAAGCGAATCACAACGGGCCTTACTCACCTTATATTCACCCTCGATGCGTTCTTTTTCGGCTTTATATGCCCCATGCGACATACCCTCCTCCGCCATAACGCCGAAGTTGAACAAAAGAAGGCTGACCAGTACGGGTACTACGCTGAGTTTGTGCATGTTAATCATCCTGCTGGTTGAGTTGGCGCATGCTGCCGCATGCCGCAGCATGCGGCCCGGTTTTATCAGTATGACTTTGGCGGATATTCCTCTTTCTGTTTTCTCTCCCAATCGGAAATCTGCTTATCCGCCTCTTCCTTGCTGATGCCATATGATTCCTGGATCTTTCCGGAAAGCTGATCCCGTTTGCCGGCGATTATATCGATGTGATCATCGGTCAGCTTGCCCCAATGTTCCTTGACCTTGCCTTTGAATTGTTTCCAGTTACCTTCGATTTGATCCCAGTTCATTTTAGACTCCATTTTGGATATGGTTGATTAAACTATCCGCAGCAATTCGGCGCTACTTCCGCCGCTACTTCAATGATGTTTCCTCTTATTTCTTTATGCTCATTTCGTTGATGACTCCTTTAACACCCTCAACTCCCTTTGCAACCTCGGTAGCGCGCTCAATTTGGGATTGACTATCCACAAATCCGCTGAGCTGGACTTCGCCATCGCGGGTTACGCACGCCGATATCCGAACTTTTAACGCTCGAATCCCCGAGCAGCGCGGCTTTAACTTTGGTTGTGATAACTCCGTCGTCAATTTTATCGCCCACCGTGGTGCTGGTTGTTTTCAGGCTCATCTTGTTGTCTACCTTCTTTACACCCTCCACGCCCTTGGCAACCGTTATGGCACGATCCATCTGGGCCTGGTTATCGACAAAACCGCTCAGCTGAACTTCACCTTTGCGCGTCTCGACCTTGATATCGAAACTCTTGACATCCGCATCGGCGAGCAACGCGGATTTCACCTTCGTGGTAATGGCGCTATCGTCAACATCGGTCCCCACCGAAGTTTTAGCTTCGGGTTTGGGGCCTTCCGGTTTAGGCCCTTTTTCCTCGCTTTTCCCGCAGCTTGCTAAAGACAGCGCGCCGACGAGCGATATGGTCAGGACAAGTAATTTATTTTGGATATTCATGCTTTTTTTCTCCAAATGTAGAATTGAATTAAAAGTTACTAAGGGGCTTGCAGCCCACCGACCTCTGGGAAATTCTCAAGAGATCACATTATTGGCGCCCGAGCTGGCAAAATTTGATTACGAGACCGAGACGCACGACGAAATTTGTAGCCTGGCCTAGAATTCCATGGAGCGCTACTTTGAGTCCGGCGCAATTTTTATCGGATTATGTGAAACCGCCTTGAGGCTCGCTGCAAGCATTCACACTCTGCCACTCTGCTCCACAATGCCTTTCCACGGTTTCCATCATCCTGCTTCCCAGCCAATGGCTCAGTGCGCTGGCGCACATAAATTGGAAAAACACGGTTTCGCTTGAGCGATGCGCGACTTGGCGAGGGCGGATGCCCACAATGGTGAATTTTTGTCCAGCTCAAATGGTGGAGTCTCATCCAGCTCTTTTACCGGCAGCGTCTTTTACCGGCAGCGGGAAGTGCAAAAGGATGAGTACCAACGAACGAATGAACCAGGGGAATGGACCAGAGGAGCTTTAAGTTGAAGACCGTCGCCGAATAAATAATGTCGAATCGATCCGGATGTGTCCATATGTATCCGCGTGCCACCGGGCAAACAGACGCGAGCAGTAAGCCTTGGATATTATCGCGATTTCATTGGCGATACATGCTCTCCCCGAATCTGATCGAATATCCCACCGTAGGCGAAGTGCATATTCTGTGCTTCTTTCCAACCGCCAAAGACTTCGTCTATGCTGAACAAATCCATCGGTGGAAATCGCGTCGCATATTTTGCAGCCGCTTTCTCGTCACGGGGACGGTAATAGTACTTGCCAACAATATCCTGGGCTTTTGCGGTATAGAGAAAATCGACATAGGCATTGGCTATCTCACGCGCGCCATTCTTATCATTAGTTCGCGTAACTACATTGACTGTCGGCTCCGCCAGGATTGACATCGCCGGTGTGATGACCTCAAACTTATCGCTTCCACGCTCCTTTACGAGCAGATGAGCTTCGCTTTCCCACGCCAGCAGTACATCTCCGGCGCCACGCTCAACAAAAGCCTTGATGGCCTCTGGTGTCTCATGGTCCAGCGACTTGACATTGGCAAAGAGATTTTTGACGAATTCAAACGCTGCTGTTTCATCCCCGCGCGATTGTTTGAGCGCATAACCCCAAGCTGCCAGGTAACTCCAGCGGCCAACTGTCGGAAACTTTCGGGTTGGCTGTGACCACTGCGATGCCGGGCCGTGTAAGATCATCCCAACCTTGGAGTTTCCGTGGGTTGCCCTTGCGCACCAAAAATACAATAGTTGAAGTATAGGGCGAGTTTTGTGGTGAGGGTTTCTGCCAGCCGGGCAGCATGAACGCCTTATTTTTTTCCAGTGCTTCCGCGTCATAGGATAAGGCAAGCGTGATCACGTCAAGCCCATCCACGGTAGTATGCACGGGGGTACCCGATTTGCTTCGAACCGGCTCGATTGTGACGTCGATGCCTGATCGTGCTTTCCATTGCCTGATAAAGACCTTATTGAAGTCTTCGTACATGGCCAGGGAGGGATCGGTGCTATTGTTCTCCGAGATGCTATGCAGAGCGGCGAATGCCGCGCTTAGACTCAATAAAATAATAAGAGCCGCAAATATAAAATGAATACGGTATGAGTTCATTTCATTTCTCCTCGATAAAATCAGAGGAAAATTTAACACTGGTTTATTTCAGCCGCATTGCACAAAAATGAAGAAATTGAGTATCTTATGAAGAAATCGCCAGCAATGGGAACAGGCAGTTATAAAATTCAGGCTGTACCTTGATGCGAATAACAGACGGAATACCCTGTGAATATTCAAAGTTTTACCAGAACTTCCAATATCGCCCTTATTATGCTGCTCACCGGTATCGGAGCGCTCTTCTTCCATGAACTGACTATCCGGGAAGAAATAAACACAGGCGAGCGCCGCCGTCATCATGCGCTTATGCTGGCTGACGAGTTGCTGCAAAGTTCAGATGATCTGACACGAATGGCGCGCTCTTACGTCAACACGGGCGATGCCAAGTACAAGCGTTATTTCGGAGAAATATATGATATTCGCGAAGGCAAACGGCCGCGGCCGTTGAACTATAGCCCCGCTTACTGGCACCTGATGGCAGCCGGCAGAGCGCCAGCTTTTGAAGCAGGTGAAGCGGTCCCATTGCTGGAGATGTTCCGGCAGGCAGGCTTTAACGAAGAGGAATATTCCCTGCTTCGGGAATCCCTGATGAATTCGAAGGGCTTGGTTGAGCTGGAGAACCGGGCATTTGCGGCAGCGGAAGGGTTTCAGGACGACGGCACGGGCAATTTTACGGTAAGGACCAAGCCGGACCGGGAACTCGCCATTCACATGCTGTTCAGTCCCGAATACATCAGCCGTAAAGCTGACATCATGGCGCCTATCCAGAAATTCATGGACTTATATAATGCCCGCATGCAAAACGAGTTGAACCGAAAGCTGACCCGGCTTGAACGTCAAAGTCTTTTTGAAATGATTCTGATTTTCGCCGCACTGATCGCGACCATGGCTATTCTCTTTTACACCCGTTTCAGCATTTTGCAGCCTCTGGCCGAGCTTGCCGGGCAAGTGGCGGGCCTCACCCGTGGCATCCGCCCCAGCCGTTACGGGAGGCGCCCCAGCAATGAGGTCGCCAAACTAAGTGAAGCATTAGCCGTGGCTGACGCCGAGAAAAAGCGACTGCTTGAAAATGAGCGTATTGCAAGATCGGAAGCTGAGCGCGCCAGTCAGCTCAAGGACGAGTTTCTGGCAACGCTCTCCCATGAACTCCGAACTCCGCTGAATGCGATTCTGGGCTGGTCGCAACTCATCCTGAGCGGGAACATGAAAAAGGAGGACATCCATAAAGGTTTGGAAACGATCGAAAGAAATGCCCGTGCTCAAAATAAACTGATTGAAGATCTTCTTGAAATGAGCAGCATCATTTCGGGCAAAGTGAGGCTGGACATGCACCCGCTGGATGCCGCCAGTCTGATTGATGCAGCAGCTGAGTCAGTCAAACCCACGGCGCAAGCCAAAGGAATTATTCTCACAAAAACCATTGATCCCACAAGCCGGTCCGATTTCCGGCGACTCCTAACCGGTTGCAGCAGATCTTTTGGAACCTGCTGTCCAACTCGATAAAATTTACCCCGAAGGGAGGCAAGGTAGACGTTATCGTTGAGCAGTGGGGCTCCTTTCTCGAAATCCGGATCGATGACTCGGGTATGGGTATTTCCCCGAATTCATGCCCTTCTTATTTGATCGCTTCAGGCAGGGGGATGCTTCGCTTACCCGGCAATATGGCGGCCTGGGTCTTGGTCTGGCCATTGTCAAACAACTAGTGGAGCTTCACGGCGGAACAGTTCGAGCAGAAAGCGCCGGCGCAGGCACGGGCTCATCATTCATCGTGAATCTGCCGCTCGCTGCCGAGAGTAGCCTGAAAAACGAGCCCATACGGCCTGGAGCGAACCTCCTTCGATGGAAGAGCCCCTCGTTCATCGGGTTTGAAAGTGCTCGTGATTGACGACGAGCTGGATTCGCGTGAACTCATCAAGCGCATTCTGGCTCGCTGCAGCGCTGAGGTGACAACTGCCGCAAGCGCAACGGAAGGACTTGCGAATTTTAAAGGCCGAAAGACCAGACTTGATTATCAGCGATATTGGAATGCCCGGGAAAAACGGCTATCAATTCATGCTTGAGGTGAGGAATCTTTCCCTGGAAGAAGGAGGGCAGACCCCCGCCATTGCACTCACAGCGTTTGCGCGCCCGGATGACGCGGCGAGGGCGATGGACGCCGGGTACCAGAAACACCTTTCAAAACCTGTCGACGCGTTTGAATTGATCAATGTAATTGCTGACTTGACCGGACGGCAGGGTGAAATCGGCGAATAGCCCGGCAAAAAACTTTCGACGGACGTCCAAGAGCAGAACGCAGCGCTTGGCCACGGCCAACAACCAGCCGGTGCTGATATCATGGCCGTTCTTCAGGACCGTATAATCACCTCCCGCACCCAAGATACGCTTTTTTGAAAGCGGAATCCCGGAGTTCCTTCCAGACCGCCCCGCCATTGAAGTGCGACATATTGCCGCATGCGACAATATGCCATATTGATTTCTCGATATGAATAATAAATACTCGGCCGCATCGGTTTTTACTGATGAGTACTTCCGATGCAATCGTAGTTTATTTTTCAACTTCCATTAATCGAGAGATCGTATGAAAAAAATGCTCAGGTATGCGCTCTTGCTGGCTGGCGCCACTTCATTGCCAGCGCTGGCTCACGTAACTTACACCGGCCGCAATTTCGGCACCTTTGACAATACTTCCGCCACGTCCACCTTGTCCGGCCAGGCCGTCCCTGGCAATTTCGGCTGGATCGACGGAACCGACCCCGATTATGGTGACAGCCATAAGGTGCGAGCCTATCGCTTCACAGTGACCGAGCCTACGGCCATCACTCTTTCATTTAAGGAGGCGACCTCTCAAGTTACGGATTTTCAGGGAAATGTTTTTACCTCCCAGCTCGGCCTGATACCGGGGTTTTCGCTCTACCAGGGCCTTGCTCACGTTGCCCCGGAGCTGTCTGATTATGATTCCGGCGCGCTATCACTGGCTAATCGCCCAGCTTATACCGAGGGTTCATTCAGGGCTTTGACCGATTGGTCGATTGGCAACGACCCTGGTAATCTCAACGGGGTGACCATCCCAGCCAGTCTGAGTTTTTTCAAATTTGTCGGCAACGCCTATGATGGTACCGGTTATGGTTCCGATGGAACGCTTGACCATGTGGTTTCGAAAACTTTTTCAAATCTGGCGGCAGGCGATTATTCGGTATTCGTAGGCGGGGCGGACTATCTCGCGCAGGACGTAACAAACCCCAACCTGAGCACTCAATATGGCATAACCGGCACTTTGGTTGCGGGCGTGGTGCCGGAGCCCGAAACCTATGCCATGCTGTTGGCCGGCTTGGGCTTGATCGGAACCATAGTACGGCGGCGCGGGCTGGGTTAGCGGATGTACGCACGTAATCCGCGAGGCCAATAAGCGACCCAATAGCGGCAATCAACGTTAGCGGAAATCAGGGGCTGCCACGGTGTGCATGCGATGGTGCGCAGCCCTTCCATCTTTTGTGAACCGCTCAAAGATCCTCTAAAACGCCAGCCAGCCGTTCAAATATACCGTATCGTTACCGGGTGCATTGCGGGAGAAGCCGTCATAGTTGCGAAAACCCCCATTGAACTGGAAATAATGGATGTATTGAACTGCCAGCCGGAGGTTTCCAAAAGTGGATAAAACAGAGGTGCTTTTACCAAATGGCGTATAGCTCACCTCGGCTGTAAATGCCTGGTTATTCGGCTTGCCTGCCAGACTGCCGCCGATGGGATCAGGGGAGTAGATGACGCTATCGCGAGTCCCGGACGTTTGCGCGTAACCCAGGCTGAGCGCATAAGTTTGGCGGAAAGTATAACCACTCCTGATACGTACCACATCCAGACTGCCGTGCTTCTTTTCCGCAAAACCTAACGCGACGCTGGCATTAAGGTCCCGGTGCTCGCGAATGTAGGTGGCATTGAGCTCGAAGATATGTGCCGGATTCACCAGATATTGATATGTGGCGTCAAATCCAAAATCGGTATACTGGTCAGTACCTGCACCCTGCATCCGCTGCGGATTCGCATTCGCTCTCATGCCAAAGGAGCCGATCGCACCATAGTGTCCGTGCCAATCCTTTTGGAGCGCAACACGCCAATAAGGCGCGCCGCCGTCGATCCGGTTTTGTCCAGCGTCAAACGTTCCAATTCCTTGCTGCGCATTCCGCGGAAGGCTGGCATAGCCCCCGCCTTCGACATACAAGAGATTGTTCCACATTGTATATACCGTCGCGCCGATGACCTGGCTGCCAAGAGATTCGATGAATAGCCCGGCGGCAGGCGTTGGTGCCAGGGGTGACGATGCCCAGGGAAAACCCCAGGCAGGGGTGGTGTTCCAGAGATCCTGAACGGTAGGATTATTGTTCACCGAAACGCCATAAACGAGGCGATTACCGGCCAGGTCCGCATAATCCGCAAAGCGGATATCGGTATTATCCAGCGCTCCCGTATTGCTTACCCCATCAAAGGTCCCTTGCACGAAAGCACCTATCTTGGAGGTAATGCGGCCAGCATAAAAAATCGAGGCTTCGTCGATGGTTGCATTATTGTTGGGACCAAAACGGTCCGCCGCCCCGCCAGGCTGGCCGTTATTGGTATGTGTGAACGACCCCCGTATCATTCCCGCAATAGGGATGAATTTGGTTCTGTCGTCGCTTACATCAGTATAACCGTACAGTTTGAAATTGCGCCCCGTGGGCGTAAGGCCCGGTCCAAAAGCCTGGACATGGCAGGCGCTGCAGGGCATGCCGGTCTGGCGGGCAAAGCTGGGCAATGCGTTAACTTCAGAGCTTGATAGCATCATTAATATTGCTATCAAGATAAAAACGGGAGAAATCACACCTCCAGAGATGATCGTTTCCCGCCCCATCATCTCCAGCCCATCGTGCGCCCGGGGCACTGAAAAAATGGGCGAACTATAGCACGGCGACCGTGAAGAAAACGTTGAATAGCTGTTCTGGAATCGTTGAGCTTATCGCATCCGTTAGCGCATCGATTTTCAAATAACGGGCAGCGCATAGAGATAATTACATTTTTTCCCACATCACATCGCGCTTCTTTTTCGCCGCCGCGGTGAGCAATTCGATCAATGGCAACGCCCGGTAAGCCAGGCTTACAGATTGATCGTCATTGTCATTGCCGGGTTTTTCTTCGGATACTTTCTGTTTTGCCTCCTCCTTTTCCGGCTCGATAGCCCGTTCCAACCGATCAAGCGCGGCGGGCACGTCGTCGGCTAGTATGGCGCCGGGGACCGTTCCGCTATGTCCCATCATTTTGAGCAATCGCTGCGCGATATCTCCGAACATGATGATATCCGCGAATGCATCGCTCCTGAACCTTATCAACATGAAAGCCGGCGGCCAGGGGAAGGTTAACCGTTAACTTGAAGACATACCGTGGGGCGATCCCACGCCCAACTGCGCATACCCGCGCTTGCGCCACATCCCGCCTGTGCCCCCGGCAAAACCGAGAACAATCAGACCCGCGATGAACATGGAAATCATTTCAGGCTCCGGCACGGCGCTGGCAAAAGCCGCTGCAATAAAACCATCCGCCCGGCTCGTGGGATGAATGTTGTCCCAGAAAACGTGGCCCTCAGGATTGCCGCAAGAAGAAATATCTCCAAGGGACACACAAGGGCTATCGACATTTGTAAAACCGAACTTTGCCGGATCCTGGACCACGCCATTGAAAAAAGAATAGACATCGAAGCTGGCAATAGTCGCGCCCGAGAGATGCAAATTTCCCAGTTCGGCCGCCAGATCGGAATTAAAGGCAAGCGAAAAAGCCTGCGCTTCGGGTTTATGGAGTTGATCAGGCGTCAGGCTCAAGTCTGGCAGATTCGGGACCAGGAAATGTTTTGCACCCGCACTTGCCAAGGTGCTAACGTACCCGGCCAGATTCTGGGCCGCGGCGGCAGCGGGATCACCCGAAAAATAATCATTCGCCCCACCCCAAAGAAAATACAGCGCATTGGGATCGGCTGTTCCTTTCGAGTCAGACAGATAATTGTCCACCTCCTGTTTCATTCCGGGAAGGTTGATGATGCCGCCAAGATTAAAACCGCTGTTCGAATCCCCCGTGTTCGCCCCTGCGACGGCATAGCTGCGAAAATTCATGGGATTCACCCCCCCCGGGAATAGCGTGGCTGCCAGTTGTTCAGAGGCAACCGGTCCGTCGGAGAGCCGGCCATGAGAATAAGGCCCGAAAATGCCGCATTGATGAAGAGGATCGCAATTATTACCGAGAAGCTTATAGAGGCTCATCACGGCTGAATCGCTGTCGCCGACATCGGAAAGGCTGTCACCAAACGTATAGAGCGTGCTGAAAGAAGACGCAGCCCAGACGTTGCCTGAAATGAGCAGAAAAGCAAAAAAGGCGGCAAAAGTATTTCTTATTTTCATGATACATCTCCCATTCAGTTGGACAAAAAACGAACGGCGGGATAGATACGTATTACTATTAACGTCTGGCTGAAACTGCGGCAATAAGCTTATTGCTGCCGCGCCTATTTGGCTAATTCTTTCTACCTACTTATTCCTGAGCCTGCGGCCGTCAATTATCATCCGGCCAAGGCTGCGTATAACTGAGGAGCACTCCGGAACGACTGCCTAGTCCCGATCCTTCAGCAAAAACCCAATCAGAACACCAATACCGACCGCAATACCGATGGTGCGCCATGCGTTTTCGTGCACATATTCATCGGTTTTTCGAGCTGCAACCCTGGATTTATCGAGCATGGTACCTTCAAAATCATGGAGATATTCCCTGGCCTGCTTCAGGTTTTCCTCGATCCTGGCGCGCAAGGCCTGCGTTTTTCCCCCACTTTCGTTACTGACCGATTTCATTAATTCCTCGGTATCGGAAATCACTGCGTGAAAATCGTCAAGAAGCTTTTCCTTGGCATTCTTAGCCATTATGCCCTCCATAAAGTTGACATCGTCTTCGGTTGACCTCTGGCAGATCGCATGCTCGCCATTAACTGGAATTTACCTTTTCAGCCGGAGCCCTTATGGGCTTCAATACGGGCCTCAATACGGGCCTCAATACGGGCTTCATGGCGAGCTCCGCCTTAAATCCGTCTCTTACGTACATACACACGTCCATCTCTTACTCTGGTCTTATTATCCTCATTCTTCGGTAGATTCCGTCTGTCTGGCAGCGCACATACGAGCCTATAGCGTTCATTGTACTGTCTCATCATAGTATTCGCTCTGCCGTTTGTTTTATATATATTTGCGGTATCTGTTAGTCACCATAAAGTTATAGCAGAACAATGGGGAGCTTTATATAAAGACCGAAAGTGAGGAACCCATGTCATACCTTCAGACTCCCAAGCAAAACCTTTTTTTGGCGGAACTTCCTGAACAGGATTATGAGCGCCTGAAACCGTGCCTTGAACTTGTGGCTATGCCAGAAGGTTGGGCTGTTTATGAAGATGGTGGCGAATTAGGCCTTGTGTACTTTCCTACCACCAGTATTATCTCCCTCATCACTATTACCGATGACGGAGAGTCAACGAAAATTGCCGTTATCGGGAATGAAGGTTTATTTGGAATCTCGATGCTTGATGGGGCGTAAGATAACGCCCACCCGGGCAGTTGTACAGTGCGCCGGTTACAGTTACCGGCTCAAAGTGGCTAATCTGAGAACAGAATTCGAGCTCGCCAGTCCGCTGCGTTATTCACTCCAGCGCTACACCCAGAGCCTGCTTGCTAAAATCGCACAGCCCGCGCTGCGCAATATTCATCCGGCTTTTAGAACCAATATTCCTGTTAATGGCTCGTCCCACCCTTCGGCCTGATACGATCCGGCCTGACTCATATAGCCTATCAGGGCCTCATGCGGGCCTGGCAGGACCTCATACGCCTCTTACTCGTCAGGGCTGATGGAAAGGTTCATTCCTTCAGCCTGACGAACGCTTACAGCAACTCGTCCCAAAAACCCGGCAGGAAATTCCAGGCAGAGGTTCCGTGCCAGTGAAACGGCCACCGCCGTTATTCCATCTGATACAACCGACCAAAATCGGCGGACTCTTCCACCGTTCAATGCTTCATTAGCCGGACTTCGACCGCGTGCGGCCTATGATCATCAACGAGCACAATGACCAGATCGGGCTGTTCAACGCTATCGACGGTCAGGCTCTCCTGTTCCACCCCGGCCGTCTGCATTATCTTGATGTGATAGGCCGTTTCTCCGTAGCGGTATTTCATCGTGAACGCGTCCCAGTTTTCGGGCAGACAAGGCTTGAAATGCAGTTTATGCTCTTCCAGCGTCAAGCCAAGTAGTGTTTCCACCATCAGGCGATACAACCAGCCGGCGGAACCGGTATACCAGGACCACCCGCCACGGCCGACGTGCGGAGAAAGCGCATAAACGTCGGCTGAGACCACGTATGGCTCGTTTTTGTAAGTCGCTGTGGTTTCCGGGGTCTGCGCATGGTTCACCGGATTTATCATCCCCAGCAATTCCCAGGCTTGCTGGTGGTTTCCCAGGACGGCGAATGCCATGGTTGTCCAGATAGCGGCATGCGTGTATTGGCCGCCGTTTTCCCGAACGCCAGGCACATAGCCTTTTATGTACCCCGGATTCAAAGGCGACTGATCGAAGGGTGGGTCAAGGAGCTGGATCAGCCCGGCATCACGCCGGACCAGATGCTGATTCACTGATACCATCCCCTGATGCTGGCGCTCGCTCGATCCCGCTCCGGAAAGAACCGACCAGCTCTGCGAGATCGAATCGATGCGGCATTCGGGATTGCTGGATGAGCCCAGCGGCGTGCCGTCATCAAAGAACGCTCGCAAATACCATTTCCCGTCCCACCCATGCTGTTCGATATTCTTGCGCAGGACGCCGGCCTCTTCCTGGCAGCGTTCAGCAAAGGGAACATCGCCATGCCGCCGGGCAAGACCGGAAAATTGCATGAGAACGTCATACAGGAAGAACGCCAGCCAGACGCTTTCGCCACGGCCGTGAAATCCGACCAGATTCATTCCATCGTTCCAGTCCCCCGTGCCCATCAATGGAAGGCCATGTTCGCCGAATCTCAAGCCATGCAGGATCGCGCGCATGCAATGGTCATACAAGCTCGCAACCTGGTCGGAGCGAACGGGAAGATCGTAATAGGAATCTTCATCCGGGCTGACCTGCCTTCCCTCCAGGAAAGAAACAGGCTCATCCAGCACGCCCGTATCGCCGGTGGCGGTAACATAACGGCAGACCGTCAGCGGCAGCCAGAGGTAATCGTCCGAACAGCGCGTCCGGACACCTCGCCCCCCTGGCGGATGCCACCAATGCTGGACATCTCCCTCGATGAACTGGCGGGCCGCGGACCGGAGCAGATGTTCACGGACGAGAGCGGGCTCAGCGTGAACAATCGCCATCACATCCTGCAACTGATCGCGGAACCCGAAAGCTCCCCCCGACTGATAATATCCGCTGCGCCCCCACAAGCGGCAAGCCATGATCTGATAAACGAGCCAACCGTTAGCCAGCACGTTAACAGAAGGATCGGGCGTTTCCACCTGGATAGTGCCCAGCGTACGCCCCCAATAATGCCTTACCTTCTCTAATGCCTCACGCGCGGTTGTCCCCCCACGAAGGCGCTGCGCGAGCTTGAGCGCATGGTCCGGGTGAAGCCCGGCTCCCAAACGAAAGGTGATTTCACGTCCCTGTCTATCCAATAATTCAAAGGGAACCCGGATGGCCCCGCAAGGATCAAGTGCCGCTCCTACTCTGCCGGAGAGTTCTCTGGCGCTCATTGCGGCGGGATTCTGCAATCTGCCGTTGCGGCCGATGAATTCCGTCCGGTCACCGGTTATTTCCCGCGCGGTATCGTCGACGTCAAAGAAAGTGGCGCGGCTCGAGAATTCATTGTTGTAAGGATTGCGAGCAAGCAGGATTCCAGTGGCGGAATCAACGGCGGTCACAATATGCATTCTGCTTTTTTCCGGTAAATCGCCCAGTACCCATTCAATGAATCCCGTTGCCGAAAGCTTGCGCAGCCGGCCGGACTCATTCATTACCTTTAATACGGCAAATTTCACGGGCTCGTCCAGATCGACATAAACCCACAGTTCAGAACGTATGCCGGCCTCGACATGCTCGAATACACTATAACCGAATCCGTGCCGGGTAATATAAGGGGTTGCCCCTCGCTTCGGCAAGGGTGACGGCGACCAGAAATATCCACTTTCTTCGTCGCGTAAATAATAAGCCTCTCCACCCGGATCACAAACCGGGTCGTTGTGCCACGGCGTCAAACGGAACTCGTGCGCATTTTCGCTCCAGGTATAGGCCTGGCCGCTCTCCGAGATAACAGTTCCAAATTGCGGGTTTGCCAGAACGTTTGACCATGGTGCAGGAGTCGTCTGGCCCTGCCCCGTCGTTATGACATATTCGCGTCCATCGGGACTGAACCCGCCCAGCCCGTTATCGAAGAGGAGCTGGGGACGCTGCAGCTTAACGGTCTGGCCCGGTTCGAACCGCCGGACCGGCTTCAGCCGGACTGGCGCAACAGGTAATTCCTCGGGGACGCGGCGAGCCAACTGCTCCATCAGCGTACCCTTGTTGTCGAGAATGATCACGCGTGCAACAGTTTGTAGAAGAATACGGTCCTCAGCCGCAATCTGCTCCGCGCGGCGGATGAAAATACCGCCGGGCCGGTCAAGCAGATGGACCTCAGCGCTGCCGGCTACCAGTCCCATGATGTTGTCATGAAGAAGCTGGCGGTAACTCGAGTGATCCTCGTTCCAGATTATCAAATCGACAGCCATTCCTTTAACGCGCCAATAAGAATGCGCCTGCACCAATTGCCGCACCAGATTGAGGTTAGCCGCGTCCGTGACTTGCAGCAGCACAATCGGCAGGTCACCGGAGATGGCGTATCCCCACAGCCCGGACTGCCCGCGTTTATTCTTGCTCAGTACAGCATCGTCGGCGCGCAGATAAGTATTGGCGTAAAGCACCGAACTGGCCAGGCGGCCGAACAGTTGGGCATCGGTTTCGGTCGCGTTGAGCTGCCGCAGCACAACCAGACTATGCAGTCCACGCAAGGTCGAAAACCCTGTTCGTCAATTGCTGATCCTGGTATTTCTCGACCAGATTCATCGCGGCATGCCGCGAATCCGCCGCTCCGGTGACGATATCGATGATCGCGGCCTCTCCCGGTTCAATGGTCACGCGCTGCCGGATGGCCACTATCGGATCCAGAACAGAACCGGCGCTGCCGGAAAGCGGCGCGGATTCTGTCAGCGCCCGGGGTGCGGAAACATCATTGCCGCGTCCTATGAACGCCATACGATCGGTTTCATAGGAAATTGCTTCGGTAGCAATGCCGTGCACTGTCATCAAGTGCAACATCCATGGCACTGGATCGCTTTGGGAACGCGGGCGGCGGCTGCACAGGATCGCGCGCCGGTCAGGTAATATTTCCGTCTGTACAAAAAGGTTTCCGAAGGCCGGGGCCTGCGCGTCGGCCGCGGGCGGCGCGAGCACCACCTCGGCATAGGAAGTGACCTCGATCGTGCGACGGGTCCATGCGCGGTTAGTGATGCGCAGGCGGCGCAATTCGATGTCATCTTCCGGCGATACCGTAATTTCTGTATGAGTATCGAAATCCAGGTCGCGCCGCCGGAATTCCACCCGTCCTTCAGAAAAAATGACGCCATAACGCTTGGCTTCTTTCAATGTAGGCTGATAAGTGTTCGACCAGAACTCACCGCTCGCCATATCGCGGAGGTAGCAGAAACTTCCCCAGTTATCGCATGTGCTATCCTCCCGCCAGCGTGTAATGGCGAGATCCTTCCAGCGGCTGCTTCCACCCCCGCTGTTGGTCACCATAACGTGATACCGGCCATTCGACAGAAGCTGCACTTCCGGAATTGGTGTGCTCGCGGTTGAGAGAACCCGCATCGGCATATTCGGGAGCTCCTTCATGGCGCGCACATCGGGAAGCTCGGCAGCTTGCAACCGGAAAGCGGTAGGCTTGGGGATCCGCTCCTGGAGCAGCAGCATGGTCGCCTGAAATAAAGGCTCGGACCTGAATCGCCTCTGCATAGGCCGATTCAGCAGCACATACGCCAGGGAGAGCAGGCTCATGCCCTGGTGATGAGCCATGAAGGAGCGCACTACTGCATGCGTTTCGCCGCGCCGCAGACGCGAGGGTGTGTAATCCACCGCCTCATAAAAACCGAATTTGCCGGCCAGGCCTTCAGCCGTCAACTGTTGCAGATTATGGCACGCCGCCTCGGGTGCGACCATCAATGCCAGCGCAGACGCATACGGTGCGATAACCAGATCTTCACTCAATCCACGCTTGAGCCCAGTCCCGGACCCCGAATGCGCGATATTGATAATTGAATTGAACATCGACGGCGTTGTATCCGGATTCCGAGATCCCCCAGGGAACATCGCGTTCCTTCCCGTATGCGATTTGGCGATCAACCGCCGCCTTATAAGTCTGGTCGAGAAGCGTATTGTCGAACGTTGGCATCACAAGGAGCGGCATAAGGTATTCGAACATCGAGCCGCTCCAGGAGAGCAAAGCCGATTCGCCATTGTAGGTGGTAAGCATCCGGCCTAAAGCGAACCAGCTTTCCTGCGGCAATTGCTCCTGCGCGATCGCGATGAAATTGCAGAGTCTTGCTTCTGACGCAAGCAGATCATAATAGCTGGCATCGAGGCGGCGTTCACCTGCGTTATAGCCTATCGCAAGCTGACGCTGGGCGGCGTTAAACAGGAAGCCGTACTCCATTTGGGACATTTCTTCCGCCTGAAGCGCCAGATGTTCGAGAGTGGACAACTGCTCGCGCGCGGCATCGCCGCCTCGATTGGCAAGTTCCCGCAAGGACGGAACAGCCATCGCATGCGAATGCCCGGGGTCTTGAGTGGTGGCGATTAGCAGGGACTGGGGCGCCAGGCTGAGCAGATCTGCAAGGGCGCTTTCGCATTGCCTGCTCAATGCCTTGGCCCATTCATGGGCTTCACCGGAGGAGGAAACAGCCCTTCCCGCTGTAATCTCGCTAACTACGTCTTGTCCGCAAGTAACCAGTCGGCCAAGATCGGCTTGCGCACTTGCGACCGTCATGGGGCGGGTCTGGGCCGCAATCATAAGCGCATTTTCAAATTGTGCCAGAGCATCTGAAACGGCGCCCCCAGCGGTTTTTTCAAGAATCTGTAGCGTATCGGCCAATGCTGTAAATATCTGTTCCCCGATAATCGGGCTCTCGGCGGCTTCCAACAGACCGGCGCGCAATGTCAACAGATGGCCTGCCAGATTACCGCTATCCACCGTGGAAATATAGCGCGTGAGCGGAGCCATCGTTTGTGTGTCGTACCAATTGTAAAAATGTCCAGCATGCCGTTCCAGCGTCTCCATCGTTCGCAACGTATTGGAGGTGCGCTCGATAAGTTGTCTGATACCTATGTAGCCGAAGTCGTGGGCGGCAAGATTGGCCAGCAATGCAAGACCAATATTGGTTGGGGACGTCCGGTGAGCAATCGTGGGGACCGGCATTTCCTGGAAATTGTCGGGTGGTAGCCAGTGATCGTCCGGACCAACGAACGTTTCGAAGAAGAACCATGTCCGGCGTGAAACCTGACGCAAAAAATTTATTTGTCCATTCGTCAGCTCCGCGCTTCGCGGAGGAAGCGGCCGGCTTATCCGCCAGGCAACGGCGGGAGAAGCTGCCCATAACAACAGTACCGGCAGTGCTACGATCAACGCGAAAGGTGCCGTGGCAACTATTCCAGCGAGCGCAACAATCGCAATTGCTGGCGCAATCCACATTGTTTGGAAAAAACTGACGGTCCCGGTATGGCCTTTCTTGATATCCCCCAAGCCGGCTGCGCGCTCGACTTCACGCGAAGGATTCCATTCAAGAAGCTTACGGTGCGTTATAAAAAGCCGCACATGGGTCCGAATAATCGCGTCAAGACTAAAATAAGCCTCATACGGGAGGCAAGTCAACGTGAACAGCACTTGCCCAAAATGGCGTTTGGCCGAGCGTGCGGAGCTCATGATTTGTTGCCACCATGCCACTTCGGCGGGCTTCTTCAATAAGTCCGACAAAACCGGTATTGCAGCGGGAATGGCCAGCATACCGATGACGGCCATGGTCCAGAACCAGGCGTCAGGCATTGCAATCCATCCCACCAGCAAAAGCAGCACCGACATTACCGGCACCAGGCTGCGCCGGAGATTGTCCATCAATTTCCATTTCGACAGTGCCGACAGCGGATTTGGCTGATAGGCTGCGCCAGCAGTGGGCACGCGCCATAACAACCAACTCGCGAGCTGCCAATCTCCCCGGATCCACCGGTGACGGCGGCTTACGTCGGCGAGATACCCCGCGGGAAATTCCTCATATAACTGCACGTCACTCAATAACCCTGCCCGGGCATAACAACCCTCCAGCAAGTCATGGCTCAGAATGCGATCTTCGGGAAATCGGCCGCAGAGTGCCTTCTCGAATGAATCGACATCATAGATGCCCTTACCGACGAATGAGCCTTCATAGAACAAATCCTGGTAAATATCGGAGCTGATTCGGGTGTAAGGATCGATACCTGCTTCCCCGCCAAAAAGCCATGCATAAGCCGACCGGTTTGTGCTTGATAAGCTTACCGCTACCCGTGGCTGCAGAATTCCATAGCCTTCCTCACGATACCGCCGCCCCCGTCCGCACAGGCTGTGTCGAGCCGCGGCTGATTCAATGGATGAGCCATGGTCCCAACGAATTGTCGGGCGGAATCCCGCGGCAACTGTGTGTCAGTGTCGAGAGTGATGACATACTTGACCCGGGGCAATATGGATCTGTCTCCAACGATCAGCGAGAAAGAATCCTCGCCTGCACCACGCAACAGTGCGTTTAAGTCTGCGAGTTTTCCCCGTTTGCGCTCGTAACCCATCCACAGCCGCTCACGCGCATTCCACCGCCTCGGGCGATGGAAAAGAAAAAAACGTCCCTCCTTACGCGCTGATGTTGTATCGATTTCCTCAACTGTCCCGGAGGAATCGTTGCCATACTTGGTATTCAGCTCTTCAATACGCTCACGTGCAAACTGCAACAGGAATCGTCTTCCGGAAGTTTTTCCTGATTTGCATCCGGAAAATCGGTCAACAATCCGAAGTCGAGATTATTGTCCCGGTTCGCCAGGAACCGGACCTCGAGCGCTTCGACAAGATCCTGAATCTCCGGCTTACTGGTGAGCATGGTCGGAACCACCGCCAACGTGCGGAACGGCGGCGGTATTCCGCTGGAAAAATCCATGCGTGGAAGGGAGTGAGGCGACACCAGAAAAAGTGCCACCCAATTTACCAGCGCTACCGCCAATTGACTCATCACGAAGAGTGACAGCAAGCCCACCACGGCCAGCAACCACCCGCTGGCACCGTCAACATATGCCTTGAACAATAGGCCACTGACCAGGCTGAGCGTGATCAGCACGATCGCGCCGAGATAAAATAAAAGCGGATGCCGGCGGCCGGCTTGCCAGATTTTCTCCTTGAGCGATAAATGGATTTGTACCGTATCCTCGAGTTCAGACAATCCCTTATCAATGAGATAGAATCCCACGTGCGCCCTGGTTGCGCCATTTTCATTTGCGTTGCCGTCTGCCTCGGCACTGCGCGCCAACTGGAGCGCTTTGCGGGCCACCTGGACTTCAGATATCGGACTGATCCTCGCGACTCGCTCCACCACATGCCGGTAGCGATCGCGGCTGGCAAAATCCATCCGGCCATAGACCTCCGCAGGATCTTCCCGCAATGTCTGCTCGACAGTACTGATGGTTTCGACAAACTCACGCCAATCGATAGCACCTAAAGTGCGCAAGCTATTGATGCTGTTTGAGATCGAAACCTGGTCGGCTGCCTGCTGTTGATTTCCCAACTGAACCATTTGATCAATCGTTTGATTCGATTCGGCCAGACGCTGCTCGATCCAGGTTAACGGCAGGGCCAGTGCCGGTCCCTGCCCCTGCAATCGTCTTGCCAATTCTGAAATGAAAGGCGTGGTCATTGGCGGATCTGATCGCGCCATATCGGCAATGACCAGAACAAGGCTTTTCGGATCTTCCTGAGCAATCGCTGTAATTTTGGCAGCCCAGGCATCGGCCAGATTCCGATCCTTGCGCCCCGCCGCGATATGTACCCCGACACGGCGCAGATTTTCGATCAACGCCAGCCGCAGCATGATGGGAATCGCCCACAACTCGCCAAGCTGCAAGTTGGCGACGGTTTGATAGGCCATGGCAAAGCGCCTGAGGCTTTCCGTATCGACCCTGCCGTCGCCATGGGAGATGGCCTGCAGAGCGATATCATAGACGCGCGGAAGACCGGTGGACGGCCCTCGCGCAAGAAGAGGCAATTCGCGGCTATAGCTTTTGGGAAGATGGCGCTTGGCCGTGCGTATCTGCTCTTCGATCAAATAGAAATTATCGAAAAGCCACTCCCCGGCCGGCGTCAGCGACTGCTCCGCCGCGACCGCCTGGGTCAATACATTACAGATATCAAAAAGAGTACGCTCGTTCTCATCCAGGCGTGCAAGAAGCTGATCCGTGCCCCGGCTTGACGACAGCTCATGGGACGCCGCGAGAATTCCACCGTAGAGTTCCATCTGATCGCCGCTGAACAGCTCAGACCGCAGAGGCAGTTCTTCACTGATTGGGACGCGTGGTCTTCCGATTTCTCGCAGCCGGCCCTTAATTGGAAGCAAGAGGTCTGAAACGGCTGTGACTAAATCTTTCAATTCAGATATTCCCCAGATGGCAGCGATTCATATAGTACCTCATATGAAATCCCTTCCCCCTTCCGCGATTTCACGACTGTCGTAATAGGGTTGTAGTAATAGATATCACCTTCCCGAGCGGCAGCTCTTCCAAATATAAAATTGAAACCTGGAACTGGTACCGAAGATACTGCGAATAACAATTTATCCATGAAGCCGGTTGCTTGGGGGGAACGCTTGTGCTTAGCTAGCAACTGTCAGCAACCGGGCGAGTTGACAACTGAGCTGGCAAAACCGCAATCGTCATAAAGGATCAGGACCCGAGGATCCGGGGGCGTAAACTGAGAATTGTATTCCTTGTCCCCGGTGCAAGGGAGAGTAACGCAACGAGCGGCTTAAAGGCAGCCGCTGGCCCCGGGTAGCGGCGATCCCGCGTGGCTCGCGTTGACGATTAAATATGCAGCGAATATGCAGCGCCCGGCTCCAATAATCGGAGATCCTTTCAGAGAGAGCCTCTTTTTGTTGACCCGGAAGTTATGATAAAGATTAGACTCTTCCGGGGTATGTACGGTAGCGCACGAAATGCCGCGGCACAAAATGAAATACTTCCTGAAGAGCAATATGCCCGAAAACCCATACTGACGGGATTGCTTTTTCACTTAAATACTATTATAAGTTGAAAAAACATGGGAGGCAGCCTGGCAAAAAGATGCCGGAAGATCCCCGAACTCAGAACGAATTCGGGTGACTCTTCTGATTCCATACCATCACTCCAGGCTGAGCCCACTCTATCAAGACCTCTGAAGCCAGCGCCAGCGGATGCTTAGTTCCCCACCTCATCAGCCTAATCAGAACCATCTCCTCGCTGCTCTGCCGGCGACTGAATTTGAACGGCTGAAACCCCACCTGGAACTGGTCCATTTGCCGCTTGGCGACGTGCTTTGCGAATCCGGGGGCCGTCTTTCACATGTTTATTTTCCTACCTCGACGATTATTTCTCTTCACTATATTCTGGAAAACGGCGCATCGTCCGAAATTGCGGGGGTGGGTAACGAGGGCATGCTTGGAATATCCCTTTTCATGGGAGGCGATACCACCCCCAGCTGGGCCACCGTGCAAACCGGCGGCTTCAGCTATCGCTTGAAAGCCGCGATAATGATGCAGGAGTTCAATAGCGGGGGACCGGTCCAGCGCCTATTGCTGCGTTACGCCCAGGCACTGATTACACAGATTTCGCAAACGGCGGTATGCAACCGGCACCATACTATCGAACAGCAGTTATGCAGATGGCTATTGTTAACGCTGGACCGGTTGAATTCTCAGGAATTGATCATGACCCAGGAACTGATTGCCAGCATGCTCGGTGTTCGGCGCGAAGGCATTACCGAGGCAGCCGGCAAGCTGCAGCAAGCAAACATTATCCGCTACCGCCGCGGCCATATTACCGTACTTGACCGGGCAGGACTTGAAGCGCATGTTTGTGAGTGCTATGACGTTGTCAAAAAGGAATTTGAGCGCCTGTTTCGTGATGTGCGGAAACACTGAAATGAATATAGAAAAATCAATCCCGAACACCTCGAGACACATCCTTCTACGTGGTAAATCACCTGCGTGACCACCCATCACGCAAAAACATCCCGCACCAGGGAGTGAATGTGTGGTGACGTACCGAACATTTCTCATCCCAAAAGTATCATCCATCTAACTTTTGTCTTCGGCTCCTGGCTTTCTCCTGGCTTTTTTCTCTGAGAAACGAGAAGCCGCAGAGTTTTACAGACAGTTTTACAGGCTGCTTTAAGGCAGAGCCAGTTTCAACCGACGCTCCGCGGTAATTTCCCGTTGCGATGTCCCATGAGTTCCATTCGGCGAAAATTGCGAATCTTTCGAACCAGGTCAGCCCGTTCCAGGGCAACATTGTCGATCCTCAGTATCTTGTTGATACTTGTCGTGGGATTCGTCATCTGGTTCGACTGGAATATGATAAAACCATATGTCGAGCGCCAGGTCACCGAAAAAACCGGCCGCGAATTCATCATACATGGCGACCTCGATGTAAAGTTATCGCTCAATCCGCTCGTCAGCGCGGAAGGTCTTTCACTTGCCAACGCTGAGTGGGGTACGCAACAACCGATGCTCGGGGTCGGCAGTTTCCAGTTCCGCATCAGTCTTCTGGATTTGCTTTCAGGGCATGTTGTTCTTCCTGAAGTATCCGTATCACAGCCGGAAATCCTCCTGGAAAAAAGCGCCGATGGAAAGCGGAATTGGGACCTCAAAAAGGAGGAGAAGGAAGCAGAGCTGCCAAAAATCGGCAGACTCACCCTGGACCGGGAAGTATCGATTTTTCGCGATCCGAAGACCAAGACCGATATCACAGCAAAAATTTCCACCGGTACCGGGGCGGATGCGCGAGAGGCACCGGTCAATGTGTCGGCGGAAGGAAAATTCACTGGATTAAGTTTTGCGGCTCAAGGCCAGGGTGGCGGTGTCACTGCCTTGAGTGACGAAACGCTTCCCTATCCCATCAAGGCAAAGGTCGAGATCGGCACCACCCACGTTGCGCTTGACGGCACCGTTACCGGGCTGGCCAAGTTGGCGGCAATGGACTTGAAATTGAATATGAGCGGCGAGGATTTGTCCGCACTGTACCCGTTAGTCGGAATTGTGATTTTTCCATCCCCGCCTTATCAAATATCCGGAAGACTTTGCACCAGAAAACCGAATGGTCCATGGAGGGATTTTCGGGGCATGTGGGAAAAAGCGATCTGGGCGGGGATATTCTTTTCGATACAGGCGGGAAGCGTCCGATGTTGCGAGGCAACCTTGTCTCGAAGGTTCTCGACCTGAACGATCTAAAGGGTTTTATCGGAGCGCGCCGCGCACCGCAACCGCAAGACACTCCAGCAGAGAAAAAGGAAAAAAAAGCATCGATAGAAGCCCAGCGTGACCGCTTGCTTCCCGACGAGAAATTTAGTGTGGAGCGATTGCAAGCCATGGACGCGGACGTCAAATTCACTGGCGGAGTCGATTCGTAACAAAGACTTGCCGGTTCAGCGTGTTCAGGTGAGCCACCTTAAAATCGATGATGCCGTAATGACGCTCGATCCCGTCAACTTTGCGGTTGCGGGAGGAAACATTGTATCCACCATGACCATCAATGCACGAAAGGACGTTCCGGCTGCTGAAGTCAAGATCGACTTTAAAAGGCTGCAATTACCCAAACTGCTTCCCAAAATCGAACCGACGAGGCGGAGCGGTCGATCGAAGGTCGCTGACCCTCAGCGCGGCCCTCGCCCACCGGGGGGTCCCGGGTCGGTGTCCGGGATCTCGGTCTCCCAGTGGACGCCCTTCCGGCGTCCTTCACGGGATGTACCCCCAGCTCGGGGTCCTTGGCCTTCGTGACGGACCGGGTCTTGGCCAGTCGGCGGCGATCGCTTTCTCGCTCGCGTCCGAGTCGAGCTCCGCGAGGACCTTGCCCTCGGAGCCCGTACTCGTCCGGCTCGACGACGAGGAACGCCGCGCGTTCGCCTCGCTCTTCAACGGGGCGAGCCCCGCGGCGTCGGTCGCGCAGCCGTAGGTCGACGTTCCGGCGGACTCAGTCCGACCAGGCGACGCGGGCGACCTTCTCCTCGAGCTTCGCGAGCGCGGCCTTGTCCTTCTCGAGGAGGACGACGAGCGGGAGACCGTCACACGCGGCGACGTCGAGCGCGAGCCGGACGTTCTTGACGATCGGGAGCTCGCGCTTCGCGGGCGACGGCGCCTGTCGCGCGGCGAGCTTCTTCATGGCGGCGACCATCTCGCCGGGGTCGCCGAAGGCGAAGTCCGGCGAGCGCCCGGCGCGTCCCACGCGCTCGCCCTGGGGCGTGAGGAGCGCGAAGGTCGTGTTCTCGAGGTCGCCCGACCTGCCTACGAAGATCGACTTCAGGACCCGCGCCTCGTCCTTGCTCTCGTAGGTCGCGAGGCGGATGCAGACGTAGTCACGCGAGGCGGCGACGATGGCCTTGTCGGACAGGAAACTCCTGTCCATGGCCTCGCTTGCCCGGTCACCAGAGCCCGGAGACTCCGTGACACTGCGGCGCCGCCGCAATGAGGAGGATCGGCCGGTTCGTCGCCTTGGCCACGCGGAGGCCGCGCTCCCAGGTGCCGTACACGCGATCGTCCCCTCATCGCCCAGGATCATCGCCGCGGAGCGTTCCGGTCGCGGCAAAGGCGAGGGCGGCCACGGCGAGGGTCCGTGTGTTCATGATTTCCTCCAGGGGTGAGATACCGGATCGCGCCCGGATCTCTCAGCGAAGTCCTCGGGACTCGCGAGACGAGTCGTCGCTCCGTCGTCCGGAGACTCGCAGGACGAGTGGCCGCGAGGCCCACGGCGCGTGCGCCGCGTCACCGCAGTGACGCGGCGCGGGCGCCTTGGGTCGAGCGAGGGGGCATCGGGGCGCAGCCCCGAAAATGTGGCCGCGAGGCCGACGGCGCGTGCGCCGCGTCACCGCAGTGACGCGGCGCGGGCGCCATGGGCCGGGGCATCGGGGTCCCCGGGAATGGTGCTGGTGGCATCGGGGCGCGGCCCGGGAAGATGATCGCTGGCCTGCGCGGAAACCGATCACTAGAGTAGGCGGCCGCGACCGGGCGCTTTCCTCCCGGACCTTTGGAGAGTTTCCACAAATGACAATGCAGACCCTCAACACCCCAAGACGGCCATCAACACGAACACGAACACGACGACGAACCCGGTGATCGACCGCGCGGCTCTTCCGCGCCAGATCTCCTACCTCGTCCTCAACGTGACGGACATGGCCAAGGCGCTCGAGTTCTACAAGAACGTCCTGGGCTTCGCGGTCAGCCACGAGTCGGCGACCTGGTGCGAGATCTCGCTGGGCATCACGATCGCCCTCAAGCAGATCGACGCGCAGAGCTGCTCGACGTCGTCGTGCAGCAGCACGAAGACGAACAACAACATCCAGAGCACGATCGAGACCTCGCACCGCACGGGGATCGTGTTCAACGTCGTCAACGCGACGAAGAGCTACGAGACGATGAAGAACCTCGGGATCAAGATCGTCGGCGATCCTGGTCCAGGGCTGCAGCGAGGGGAGCCTCAAGTTCAGCTTCGAGGATCCGTTCGGCAACCTCTTCTCGGCCTACGGCAGCAAGTAGTCCGCGTCGAGACGCAAGCGAGAGGGCGAGCCCGGAAGGGCTCGCCCTTCGCATTCCTTGGTAGTCTCTTCCCATGCGAAAGCTCTTCCCGCTCTTCGTCCTCGCCCTCGCTGCGCAGGCGAGCGCCCAGGACTTCGCCCCGCTCCAGGACGCTCGGCAGGTCGAGCAGCGACCGCAGCTCGCTGACCGCGCGCGCGGGCTCGTCGAGCGGCTCGCGCGCCTGTCGCCGCTCACACGCAACGCGGCGCCCCCCGTGGTGGGCAAGCTCAGGCTCGCGGTCGTCCTGGTCGAGCTGCGCCGGAATGTCGCCGCGCCCGCGCTACGGACCGGCCGAGTTCTCGGACCTCCTCTTCGCGAAGGGCAGGAGCAAGGGACCGGACGGCGAGCCCGTCCTCGGCTCGGTGCGCGACTTCTACGCCGAGCAGAGCGGCGGCGCGCTCGAGATCGCGGGCAAGGTCTTCGACTGGGTGAAGGTCGGGGCGAAGCGCGCGGAGCTCGAGGGGTCGAACTTCCTCGACCTCGGCGCGCGCCGCTCGACGCTCCTCGCGGCGCTCGACGGCGTCCTCCGTCGCGACGGCGAGCGGATCCTCGACGGGTTCGACGGCCTCACGTTCGTCGTCTCGGGCGGCTTCGCGAAGAAGCGCGGGTCGCTCCTCTGGCCTCACTCGTTCAGCCTCCTCCACCGGGGCCGCGTCTGGCGCTACTACCTGATGCACGCCAGGCGACGGCCAGCGCATGGAGCCGATCGGCACCCATGCTCGCCGAGTTCGGCCACGTCCTCGGCCTTCCGGAACAAGTACCGCCTCGCGCCGCACGCGGGGGCGGGTGTGTTCTGCCTCATGGCGATCGGCAACTACGGCGGCGAGACGGGGTGGGTCCCCCTCGAGGCGCCGCCGTCACGCTCGACCAGGCGCTCGCGCAGACGATCCCGGACCTCCTCGGCCAGCTCCGCGACACCCTCGGGATCGGGAAGAAGACCGAGCCCGCGCCGCTGCCCGGACGACGACGCCTATTACTGCGCGGCGCCCCCTCCCGGCGCAGCCGGAGGCGGCGCGCGACCGACCCACGCGTGCGCTCCCTGCAAGCTCGCCCTCGGCTGGGCCAAGGCCACCGTCGTCGACCCGGGCTCGCGCCAGCGCCTGCGCCTCGATCCCGTCGAGGCCGATCCCTCGAACGTCCTCGTCCTCCCGCTCAATGGCTGCGGCGAGGAGCGGCTCGTCCTCCTCGAGTATCGCGGTCGCAAGGGCTACGACGCGCACCTCCCTCGGTCGGGGCTCCTCGCGTGGCGCACCGGCCTCCAGGCGCGGGCTCACTCGCCTCGCCCCCGGCGCCAACGGCGAGCTCGTCCCGGCGCACGGGATCAAGACGATCGACGCCGCGTTCCGTGGGCGCGACGCGGTCATGTTCCCGTGGCGCGATCGGACCGAGCTCCGCGTCGGCAAGGCGCGCGTGAGCGGGATGCCGCGAGGGGACGGGTGTCTCTACCTCGAGTCGGGGACTGACTCACCGCTGACTCGGCGGCGCGAACTCGAACTTCCCCCGGAGACGCTTCAGGTCCTCGGGGGTCGCGTGGAGCTCGTCCCGGAGCTTCGGGTGGGCGAGGCGTAGCGGCTCGAGGGCGCTCTTGAAGAGGAACTCGGGCTCCATGCTCCTCAGCCACTCGCGGAGCTTGACCTCGGGGGTCTTGCTCCCGATCGCGTCGGCGATCGCCCACTCCTTGAGCCGCGCGGAATGCCGAGGGCGTAGAGGCGCTTCCGCCTGGATCGGGCGGGCTAACGTGAACGCCGGATCGGTCGCGAGCGACGCCGCGTGGAGAAGCAACCGCCCGAGCCCGACGTCGCCCTCCTTGTCGCGCTCGCGGCGGCGCGCGACGCGCTCGAGCCTCAGGAAGTCGAGGGCGGCGAGCCCGGCGCCGAGGCGCCCGGGGAAGGCGAGCTGGCGCGCCTCCGCGCGGAAGCAGGCGCGACGAGCCCCCTGGAGGCGGGCGAGCCCCTCGAGGCGCAGGACGGCCTCAAAGAGGAGCCGGTCGCGCGCCGCCTTCTCGAGCTTCTCCTCGCGGACGGTCTCGACGCGCGCGAGCGCCTCGACGGCGACTCGCGCCGCCTCGACCTTCTCGCGCACCACCGGGTTGCGCGAAGCTGAGATCGGGTGCGCCGCAGATCATCGCGAGGACCGCGTCGAAGGCGGTCCCCAGTCGGCCGGGTTCGAGGCGAGCTCGGCCTCCCAGCAGTCCGGGAAGCGCCGCCACGACTCGTCCGCGAACCGCATGCGCTCGCGGTCGTTCCGGTGGAAGCACTCGTTCGAGTAGAGGCCGTCGTGCTGCTGCTCGCTCACGAGGAGCATGAAGACGGCGGCCGTGAAGCCGAAGCCGTGCTCGGCGAAGGTGCGGAGGACGTTCGTGCAGCGGGGCTCGGTCTCGTAGGCCTCGACGAGCGGAGCCACCGTGGCGAACCGCGCGCGGAAGCGCTCGACCGAGGCCGCCGTCACGCCGTGGTCCTCCGCGCGGTCCTCGCGGGTCCACACCTTCGCGGCGAGGCGGTCGATCTCGTCGATCACGGTTCGCCACGCCTGCTTCGGGAGCTTCGACTTGTCGACACCCGGCACGACGTCGTACCGCGTCCTCGGGCTCGAAACCGAGGGCGCGCTCGAGCGCCCGCGGATCCTTGTCGAGGCAGAGGGCGGGGTGCTCGACCGCGTTCGGCGCGCCGCACCGGGCGAAGAAGCGCGAGAGCTCAACCGCGCGCGGCGAGCTCGGTCGCGGGCTCGGCGAGGCGCGCGAGGAGCGTCGCGTAGCCGGTCGGATCGAGAGCGAGCAATGCGACGCGCTCGAGCGACTCGCGCTCGGGCGCCTGCCCGTGCTTCGCCCGCGCCTTCTCGAGGAGCTCCGTCCGCGCGCGGCGAGCGCGACGAGAGAGGGCGAGGTCGACCGCGAGCCACGCCGCCCGCGCGCTTCCGGCCGCCTCAAGGTCGGCGAGGACCTCGGGCGCGACCGCGCCGAGCTTCCCGGGACCCCGGGGCCGTCTCGGCGCGCCGGCCTTCGCGAGGGCGACGTAGGCCCGGAGCTCCGGGTCCACAGGCCCCGCCGCGACGAGGAGGCGGTCCGCGAGCTTCGTCTCCCGCGCTTCGAGGAGTCTGTCGCGCGCGTCGAGGAGCCGGTCGACGGTCCGCTCGCGGCTTCGAGCCCGCTCGCGATGAATGCGACGAGCTTCTCGACGGCGGCGGGGACGAGCGGACGCGCCTCGCACGCCTTCTCGAGGGCGAGGCACCGCTCCGCGAGCTGGACGCCGGCGCGAGCTCGGTCTTCACCCGGCCGCGGAGCGCGCCGCCGCGCGCCCGGCGGGCACGAGCTCGGCGAGCGTCGCGAGCTCCTGCGCCGTGCGCCCCGCGGCGAGCTCGCGGGCGAGCGCCGCCTCGAGCTTCGTCTCCGCGGCCTCGACCCACTCCGTCGGGACGAGCGCGCTCGAGCGCAGCTGGGCGAAGAGCTCGCGGCAGAGCTCGGCCGCGGTCTTGCCCTCGGGATCGCCGTGAGGTAGTGGGATCGGAGCGAGAGCGTGCCAGGCCGCGGCGGCCCCGAGCGCCACGAGCGACACACCGAGCGCGGAGGAGCTCGCGACTGCCGCCGGCGAGCCGCGCGGGCGAGCCGGCGAACGGTCCCGGCGCGCGCGCGCCGACGTCGAGCCGCTGTCCGGAACCGCTGGTCGAGGTCCTCGCGCAGCGCCGCGACCGTCGCGTAGCGCTCGCCGGGCTCCTTCTCGAGCGCCTTCAGGCAGATCGCCTCGAGCGCGGGAGGCACGCCGGGCTCGAGCTTCGACGGGGCGACGGGCGGATCGAGGAGGACGAGCTTCATGAGCGCCGGCCGCGTGTCGGCCACGAACGGCGGCCGCCCGCGAGTGAGCACGAAGTAGAGGATCCCCCGAGCGCGTAGACGTCGGCGCGCGCGTCGGCCTGCTTGCGCGCGCCCGTCGAGCTGCTCGGGCGCCGAGTAGGCGGCCGTCCCGAGGACGCCGCGACCGCGTGAGGCGCGCTCCGCGCCGCGAGCCGTCGCGAGGCCGAAGTCGCAGACGCGCGGCCGCTCGTCGGCCTCCGACGAGGATCGTTCGTCGGGCTTGAGGTCGCGGTGGAGGACGCCGTGCGCGTGCGCGGGGCGATCGCGTCCGCGACTCGCGCACGATCCGCGCCGCGCGCGCGGGCTCGAGCGGCCGTCCCTGCGCGAGCTCGTGAGCGTCTTGCCCTCGACGAGCTCCATGACGAAGTAGGGCGTCGCTCCCTCGACGCGCCCGCCGAGGATCCGCACGATGCCGGGTGCGCGGAGACGGCCGCGAGCGCCTGCATCTCGCGCTGGAAGCGCGCGACGCGTCTTCGGCGTCGGCGCCGCCGCGCGCCGGAGGACCTTGACGGCGAACTGCCGCCCGGGAGCGCCGGGTGGCGCGCGCGGTAGACGGCGCCCATGCCGCCCTCGCCGAGCTTCGCCTCGAGGACGTAGCCGCCGACGCTCTCCATCGAGAAGGTAGAGTGTGCGCTCTCGCCGTGACCGCGCCAAGGGGTCCAGGTGATCAAGCGCTTCGCGACGCTCCTCGCCGCTCGACCGCTCCTCGCCCTCGTCATCGCTGTCGCCCTCGTGGCGCCGAGCGATACAC
>CAVUXR010000019.1:0-41007 GCA_963745455.1 uncultured beta proteobacterium | reverse complement strand
TTAAATTCCCCTGGGGCGCGCCCACTCATCCGTTCCAGTTTTTGCTCACGTACAGCTGAACTTCGCCGGTCTATCCGGCGAAGCATGAGATTAATATCCCATCAGTAGCTGGCGCGCTTCTGGAAGTATTCGTCGTAACGGAAAATATAATCCTTGTCCTTCAGTGGCAGGTGGCACGCGCGACAGGTGGCGGTATCGTCGGGGGCTTTCGTTTTTGCATCCGCCATATACATGGAATATACCCAGTCGCCATTCCTGAGTTCTGGCGGCGCGCTTTCACCCCAGCCGGCACCCTTGCCCATCACGCCTATTTTTAACAGCTCACCTTTGACAAACTTCCCATCCGGCCCCTTGAGGGGAGTGCCATCAGCGGCCTCGCGTGCCTTGTAAATCTCCATCACGGAAATAGTGCCGTTGGGGAAGGAATCGCCCATACTGGTCTTGCTTCCGATGGGGTTTATATAGATGTCACGGACTTGCTTGGTATCCGGCCGCTGTATATCCGATAAAAACTTCGGCCAGCTTTTATAGTTGGCGGGTACTGATAACTCCCCGTCTTTAAATTTTTGAACTTCCGGTTTGGGTACATTTGTGCAACCCACCAGAGCGGTAATCAATACCGTGGAAACAACCCATGTGCTACGTTTCATCTTGTTTTTCTCCTGTTGTCAAGTGAGCTAAAGATGCCGCAGAAACGTTTTGGTATGGGTATCCCGCTCCCGAATACCATTATGTAGGGACTCATACCTCATTCGGAAATTTTCTGATGGGAATGAGGTCCGGATGAAGACCCTGAAGAAGACCGAGATGTCGTGCTCGGGTCACTATACTAGCGTCAGGAAGATGCCGTTGCAACAACAAATGAGTATCGCAATAATGGAAAGGTCCGATAAATGGATCGACATATTCTGAAGTGATCAAAATGGCTTTTCGCGCATATTGAAGCAGGCTTGGAACGGCACCGGTTGCGTTTCAACCCCTTTCATCTTCCAAGATGCGTTTCCGTGACGAACTTCAACAATGACAGCTTGCTTGCTCGATCGCTGATGCCCCATTTATGCCGCCTCTCAGCTAGAGCTTTTACGCAGCCATACCGTTATGGCGCAGCAGCGCATCTATTTTCGGCTCGCGCCCGCGGAACGCAATAAATGATTCCAGCGCGGGGCGGCTTCCCCCAACCGCGAGAATCTCATTCCAGAAAAGGGCGCCGGTTTCAGCATTCACAACCTTGCCGGGAGAAGTTTCTTCGAATAGGCTGTAGGCGTCGGCAGACAATACTTCCGCCCACTTGTAGCTATAGTATCCCGCCGCATAGCCTCCCCCAAAAATATGGAAAAGCTGTTGGGAAAGCGATTGAATTCAGGTGGGATAATTACCGCTACCTGTTCACGGATCTCATCCAGCAATTGCTGCGCCGTTTTCTCGCCATCCGGATCGAAGTCGGTGTGCAGATGCATATCGAATAACGCGAATTCGATCTGGCGGAGCGTCTGCAGGCCACTCTGGAAATTCTTTGCCGCGAGCATCTTGTCGAACAGGGTGGAAAGGATGGGTCTCCCGATCCACGTGCTTTGCCATGTCTCTGACCACTTCCCATTCCCAGCAGAAGTTTTCCATGAACTGACTGGGCAGCTCCACCGCTTCCCATTCCACTCCATGAATACCTGATACGCCCAAATCTTCCACTTGAGTGAGCAGATGGTGTAGCCCATGACCAAATTCATGAAAGAGGGTGATGACTTCGTCATGGGTAAACAAAGCTGGGCGCGCCTGGCCGTCGAGATGAATGGGCGCGGAGAAATTACAGTTAAGATAGGCTACCGGCGCTTGTATGCCGTGCTCCCCGGTTCCCACAGTTCTCATGCGGCGGCGACGGCGTCATCCATCCATCCGCCGCCTCGCTTGCCGGGCCGTGCGTAGAGGTCCAGGTAGAAGTGGCCGATCAATTTTCCGTCACCATCGCTGATAGTGAAAAATTTCACGTCGGGGTGCCAAAGTTGAACATTCTCTTCTATGCGCTTGATAATGATTCCATAGAGATTCTCCACCAGCTTGAACATGCCCGGCAGTACGCTGGTTTCAGGGAAATATTGCTTCACTTCCTGATCGGAAAAAGCATACCGGTCAACGCGCAGCTTCTCGCTCGCGTAGGCCACATCCCATGCCTCCAGCTTTTCCAACCCTAGTCGGGTAGCAGCGAATTCGCGTAATTCCGCCAGGTCACGCTCTGCATAGGGCCTGGCCTTGGCAGCAAGTTCTCCAAGAAAATTCAGTACCTGCTGCGGAGTTGAAGCCATTTTTGTCGTGAGGGATACCTCAGCGTAACAACCAAATCCCAGCATCCGCGCCTCTTCCTCGCGCAGCTCCAGTATCTTGCGTATTAGTGGTGCATTATCGAAATTGCCCGGGTTGTTCGTGAGTACGCCTGGCGCCTCGATCTCGCTGGCACGAGTTGAATAGGCACGATACAGCTTTTCCCGCAGGGCACGGTTGTCCGCATATTGCATCACGGGGATATAAGACGGCGCATGCAACGTAAACTTCCAGCCAGACGCCGCTTTCTTTTTCCGCAATATTTCGCGCCATTTGCAGCACATCATCAGGAACACCGGCGAGCTCATCCGCATTCTCAATATGCAATGTGAAGTTGTTTGTCGCGTCCAGCAGATTATCGTTAAACCTGGAAGAAAGCGCCGACAACTCCTCCTGAATCTGGAGAAATCGCTCCTTCTCCGTCGCCCCGAGCTCCGCTCCACCCAGCCGAAAATCCCGTAACGCATTCTCGACTATTTTTTTCCGTGCACGGCTCAGATGCGCGTATTCATCGCTGTTACGAAGCCGTTTGAATTTTTCGAACAGAATCTGGTCCTGGCCCAACTCGGCATAATACTGCGTGACCAGCGGCAGGTTGGCGTTATAGGCTTCACGCAATTCCGGGCTGTTTGCCACTGCGTTCAGATGCGATACCTGTCCCCACGCACGCGAAAGCCGCTCGTTCGCATCCTCCAGGGGCTCCACGAAATTATGCCAGGAGGGCGTCGCAGCATCATTCCGTACCCCAGCCAGGACAGCGCGGCTGTCCACCAGGAGCTCGCCTATGGCTGGCGTAATATGTTCAGTCCGAATGTCCGCAAAACGCGGTAGTCCGGAAAAATCAAGCAAAGGATTCATCAGAATATCCGAGTAGTATCAGGTTAAACGATATTTACGTCGATCAGGGTTTCAACTCCGCGCCAAGTTCCTGACGGGGCGGGCAAGGGGTAAGGGGCCAATCCGGGAAATGCCGACCTCTACGGCTCTAATCCGCTTCTCCAGCTTCATATACAACTTCGCCGTTGACCAACGTATATTTTACCTTGCCCTGCAGCTCCATGCCTAAAAATGGCGTATTCTTGCCCTGGCTTTTAAGCGCCGCAGTTTCCACCTTCCAGTATTGGTCGGGGTCGAAAATGCATAGATCAGCGATAGCGCCGGGAGACAAATCACCGGCATTAATACCAAGTATGCGTGCAGGCTCCACGGTTATCCGGGCTAGCGCGGTGGACAGGGGGGCCCTCATTTCTTTTGCCCACTTCAAAGTAAGGGGCAGCAGCAGCTCCAGGCCGGTTGCACCCGCTTCCGCTTCACCGAAGGGCAGCAGCTTGGCATCCTCGTCCACCGGTGCGTGATCGGAGCATATCGCATCTATCGTGCCATCCAACAGGCCACGCCGCAACGCGTCACGGTCACTCAATCCGCGCAGTGGCGGGACAAGATGACAATTGCTATCGAAAAAGCCAATATCCATTTCTGAAAGATGTATATGGTTGGCGGCTACGTCACAGGTAATGGGTAATCCCTGCCGTTTTGCCGCCTGGACCATCGCCGCGCCTTCCGCGCTGGAAATGCGGCACAAGTGTACTTTGGCGCCGGTTTCCCGAGCCATTAAAATAATATTCGACAAAGCAAGCGTTTCCGCGCATACGGGAATTGCCGGCAGGCCCAATCGCGTCGCCACTTCTCCATCGTGAGCCACTCCGCTGTCCGCCAGGCTCGCATCCTGCGGCCGCAGCCATATCACAAAGCCAAAAGTGGAAGCATATTGCATTGCCTGCATCAGTATGCGTGTATTGGGCAGAGGCATATCGGATTGGCCAAATGCGACACAGCCTGCGTCATGGAGCTCAGCCATCTCTGTCAAAGAGTCGCCTTTCAAACCCCGAGTGAGCGCACCGATAGGATAGACATGAGCCTGATTCAGGCTTTTCGCGCGATGCTTGAGCATTTCCACCAGGCCTGGCTCGTCCAATACCGGGTCCGTATCGGGAGAACAGGCCAAACTGGCAACGCCGCCCGATACGGCTGCCGCCATTTCGGATTCGAGCGTGGCTTTATATTCGAGCCCGGGCTCGCGCAAGCGGGCCGATAAGTCCACCAGGCCAGGGCATACCACCAGACCCTCAGCATTTATTTTACGGTTGGCGTGAAATCCCGCCGGCGCGGCGCCAATGGCGGCGATTTTTCCGGCGCTGACGAATATGTCCGTCACAGCGTCAATCCCGCTCCCGGGATCTATCACACGGCCATTTTCAATCAGGATTTCCATCCTGATTCAATGTCCGGCAAGGATTGACATGACCGCCATCCGGACCGCAATACCGAACGTTACCTGCGGCAGGATTACAGACTGTTTACCATCGGCCACCGCTGAATCGATTTCAACACCTCGATTCATGGGGCCGGGATGCAAAACAATGGCGTCTGGCTTGGCCAGTGCCAGTTTTTGCGGAGTGAGACCATAGTACTTGAAATATTCTTCTTTACTTGGCAGCCGCGCGCTGATCATACGTTCATTCTGCAAGCGCAGCATGAGGAGCACATCCACATCCTTTAGCCCTTCCGCCATCTGATGAAAAACATGTACGCCGAGGCGTTCAACCTTTGAAGGCAATAAGGTTTTTGGTCCGATCACCCGGACCTCCGGCACACCGAGAGTGGTCAACGCATGAATCTGAGAGCGCGCAACGCGCGAGTGGAGGATATCGCCGACTATGGCCACGCGCAAATTGCGGAAGTCGCGTTTGTAATGACGAATGGTGAATACATCGAGAAGACCCTGGGTGGGATGGGCATGCCGACCATCCCCGGCATTAATGACGTGAATCTCGGGCTGCACATGACGCGCGATCAGGTGCGCCGCTCCACTTTGCGAATGCCGCACGACAAACATATCCGCATGCATGGCGGAGAGATTATTCACGGTGTCCAGCAGCGTCTCACCCTTGGATTGCGAAGAAGCTGCTATGTTGAGATTGACCACATCCGCCGACAACCGCTTGGCGGCGATTTCGAAGGTCGTGCGTGTACGGGTGCTGGGCTCGAAAAATAAATTGAATACGGATTTACCTCTCAGGATCGGGACTTTTTTCACATCACGCTCGGTAACCCCGACAAAAGACTCGGCCGTGTCGAGTATGTTCAGCAAGATGGGAGCAGGAAGCCCCTCGGTGGTGAGCAGGTGTTGCAGTTGCCCGCTCTTGTTCAGCTGCGGGTTGCTATTCATTGTCCCGCAGGGCTTTATCATAGAGGCGCAGGCTTAACTTTCCGGTAGAACTTTTTTCCAGCGCCAGCATTTTATCGGGTGGCAGAGCCAGCGTCGCTCCAACATATTGAGGCCCGATCGGGAGCTCCCTGCCGCCTCGGTCTATCAATGCGGCAAGCCGGATGCTGGCGGGCCGGCCATAGTCGAACAATTCATTGATCGCCGCGCGGATGGTGCGCCCGGTGTAGAGCACGTCATCCACCAAGATGATGTGGCTGCCCTCCACCTCGAATGGAATATCCGAGGGCCTCACTTGAGCATGTAGGCCGATCTGATCGAAATCATCCCGATAGAACGAAATATCAAGAGTGCCTGGAGGAAGCGAAAGCTGCAAATCGTGGTGCAGGCGCTCAGCCAGCCAGGCTCCTCCAGTATGGATGCCGACTATTGCAGTATCCGCGGCAATACCGGGCCTTATCCTTTCGGTTAAATCTATAAGCAACTGTTCTGCGTCAGGCAGTAGCATCGTCTCTGTCAAAATAAGATTGTAAAATCAATTGCGCCGCCACCTGATCCAGAACAGGCTTTTGTTTTCTACCTTTTACACCTGCTTCTCGCAATGCCGTGCTGGCATCGGCCGAGGTATGGCGTTCATCCATCATTACGGTCTTGACGCCGAAACGTCCTTCCAGTTGCCTGGCGAAACGCCTGCTCTGCCGGGTGAGTTCATGCTCAATGCCATCAGCATGCAAGGGCAGGCCTACCACCAGCAGGACCGGCTGCCATTCGTGGATCAACTGCAAAACATTTTTGAACTGTTCTATTCTATTGGCACCACTTATCGTTGCCAGAGGGTGCGCCAAACCCAGACCCAGGTTGCCGACCGCAACACCGATGCGCTTCTGGCCAAAGTCAAACGCCAACACCGTCCCTTCGGTTTTTCTCGGCGCGTTGTCATTATCAGCAGGGGGTGAGTCAGTGGGCAACGATTGTGACCTGATCACGCATGATTGAAAATGTATATTTCCAAATAGCTCCAACGCTGAGCCTGAGAATTCGGCTGCCTTCTAGGAATGGCCCACTTCATCAGAAAGGGAGGAGAAATCAATCCCGAGCAGATGCATCGCCGCCGTCAGCCGCTCCTCGGACGGCAGCTCAAAGATGATATTGGAGGATGCCGGGACTGTGAGCCAGGCATTTTGTGACAATTCATGCTCTATCTGGCCGGGCGCCCATCCCGAGTAACCTAGCGCGACCAGTAGCTGTTTGGGGCTTCCTCCATTTGCTATGGCCTGCAAGATATCCAGTGATGTCGTGAGCCCCATGCCTCCATTCACCACCATGGTTGATTGCCATTCTCCCACGGGCTGGTGCAACACAAAGCCGCGATCCACCTGTATCGGCCCGCCAAACATAACTGGGCAACCCCCGAGGGTCTGGTCATCAAAAGAAATGCTGAGCTGTTCGAACAATTCTTTAAGCGTGAGATCGATGGGCCGGTTGATTACCAGCCCCAACGCCCCTTGCTCGCTATGTTCGCAGATATAGGTCAGGGTCTTCGAGAAGAAAGGATCCGCCATGGCTGGCATGGCGATAAGGAAGTGGCCGGTCAAATCGACGCTTTGCATGGATAGGTTGAATGTATGATGCTATGAATATGACTGCGCCCTTTCAGGTTCTCATATCGCTCAGTGAGAGTGGCTCTCAGTGAGTGGGTTTCACGGTTCCGAGCGGCTTTCACCGGTTCCTTCAGCCCTTTTTTGTCTCATTGTAAAACGAATCGGTTTCCGGTAGTGTGTTTTTGACATGGAACAGCGTGAGCGTTTGAATGCTCATATATTCTGTCCTATTAATACGAAATCATGAACTGGGGCGCGGCGATCGCCGCCGGCATAGTTGCGGGTATAGTTGCCACGGGAGCGCAGGTTGCCCTGTGGTGGCTATTTCTGGATGACGCCTTGCCGGGGAACCTGTACAGAGACGCCCGCCTGACCGCGGCAATGCTCATGGGGCCGGAAGTTTTACCTCCGCCGTCCACCTTCGATTGGGCGGTAATGGTGGTTGCGACGTTTATCCACTTCATGCTCTCCATTGCATATAGCCTGGTTCTAGCCTGCGTGGTCTCCCGGCTGGGCATGAAGCTTTCCCTGATTGCAGGTTTAATCTACGGGCTGGGTATATATATGGTGAATATGTATGTAATAACGTTCATTTTTCCCTGGTTCTCGGCGGTTCGTGACTGGATCACGGCGGTGACGCATGCCGTGTTTGGGCTTTCATTGGCGGGAACATATAAAATGCTGTCCGACCAAACTCCCCGGGGATTCTAACCCGAAGAGGCGGGGGGATCGGCTTCGCCTCTTTCTCTTTGACTGCGGTTTTAGAGCCGGATTACTTCCGATCTTCCTTCCGGATTACTCTGGCTTTCTGGTCCCGCCCTCTGCAGAGCGGGCCTTTGCTTCCTTGGCAGGGGTCTTTGCTTTGTCCGCCGTATGTTGTTTCAATGCCTGCGCCCGGTGAGCATTCCGCTTCTCGGTTGTTTCTTCAATGGCAGAGCTGGTGCTGGAGGTGGCGGCTAAGGCGATTGCTGCTAAGACAGAGGTAAACTTATTCATTTTTTTTCGGATCGAGGGTTATTCAGTGGCCGGCAAACGGGCCGGGCTGAGTGAACTGGCAGTCCAGATCTTAATCGGGGCTGATTTAGCCGGTCCCGACTTCTTGGTATCACTTTTGATCTAACGCGGCTAACCTCCGATGGTTTACCCGCATGTCTCGGTTTCAATCTTTTTTGAAAAAAATTGGAGTAAATCCAAGAAGGTTCGTCTGGTAGCTGGTTTTCGCTTACTGCTGTGTTTACTTTCCAGCGCTGGACACAAGCTCACTCAAGCGCTATTTCGCGTAGCGCAAAAGATTGGAAACAAGCGTATGAAATTTCTTTTTGGGGTTTTCCTGATCCGGATTCTGATCCGCAGCGATACATTTCTCGTCAGCTATCTCGGCACGGCAAAATTGGCAATAATTATCCCAATCCTTGTTGTACGCCTTGATATCTTCCTGAGGCACATCAGATCTGAAGTTCTCAATAATCTCCTGCATTACCGGTAATCTTGCGCAAAGGTATGTGTCTATGTTTCGCGGCCAATTGGTCGGTTTGGGATACAGCCCGGAAAGGGTAGAAAGAATAACTGAACGAAACTCATCCACAGCCTCGGCATGACGTTTGCGGCGGATCAGCTCATATATTCCCACGATAACGATCCCGGCCGCGAGCAAAACGAGAGGCCACATAGGTACCTTGTTAAAATACTGTGCTATCTGGTCGGTATACTCGTTCATATATTCTTCCCATCTTTTTAATCACCCAGCGGACCTTGTCGCTGTGGCTGGCTACCTGAGCCACCTGGCTACCTGGTTACGCATCTTGGCTGTCTTCATAAAGGAATGCAAGATGGCAATCATTGAAGGATTATAAACTCTGGAGGGTAATGGTCAATTGCCCGGGCGAATATCCGCTGGCGATAACTTTTGCATTCGCACAAGTCATGTTTTATCTGCATGCTGAAGGGCGATATTGAGGTAATACGGTACCTGCGATCAGGCCGGGAGCGCCGGTCGTGGTCTCCGTGTTGTCATTGCAGACCCATCTCACCCCATCGGTCGTAGCCATGACCAATGTCCTGCCAGCGCCATCTTTCAGGAGTTCGGGGCTTACCCCCTTGCTCTTAAACGTTGCCGTCACCTGAAAACCGCTGGACAGTACTCGGGGGGTCAGGCTGGCAACGTATTTTCCCGTCCGCATGCTCACGAGATGGTCAAACTCTGCCTTGGTAGGCCATGTTTTATTTTCGGCGTAAAACCCGGCGACGGGGGCTTTTACGTTGTCTAAAAGATTGACTGCCTCAGCCACCTGTTCCTTTGTGACGTAGTCCTCATAGGCCTGATACGCTGGCGGGATAGCTATCGTCGTCAAAATACCTATAACGGCGAATATCATCATGGTTTCGATCAGGGTTAAACCTTTTTGATACTGCTCCATCCTCCCAAGACTCCTGTGGTAAACGAGGAAAACAGCCAAACGTTACTTAATAAGCAGGACAGGTAATGTTGAAAACTGCATCACCTTGCTGGCTACTGAACCCAGAAATAAACCTTTGACCAGGCCTAGCCCGCGCGGGCCGACGACAATCTGGTCGCAATTCGCCTCCTGCGCATAACGCAAAATCATTTCCGCGGGATCTCCCACGGTGATATGAATATGGCATACGATGTTCGCCTGGCTTAGCAGGTCCCGCGCGGCCTGCAGATCCTTCATGCCTTCCTCGCGGTGATAGTGATCGATGCTTTTCCTATCGATGAAAAGCGGTACATTTCCACGCTGGGGAAATTGCACATTCAGCAAGTGAATATCCGGTATTTCCTTATACCAGTCGAGAAGCTTGATAAATCCGCTAACCGCTTTGTTGGAGGCGTGAGAGCCGTCCACAGCCAACAGGAATTTCCGCATGGCGTTCTTCCTCGCATTATCTGGAGATTTATAAAGACTTGTTCACGTCGTCCGCCAGATCGATAACAGGCGCGGTTTTTGCACGGACCCGTGCAGCCTGCCACTTCCCCACAATTACAACGAGCAGCGCGCCGCAGAACGGGGCGAGCCAATGCATAAAAGATGCGTTGGCATTTACCCACTCCTTGCTCTGAACGTCGGTTGTACACATCCCTCCCGCGATCCAACCGAGCAGACCAGCCCCGATGACAACAATAACGGGAAAACGATCCATGAGCTTCATTACCAATTTACTGCCCCAGACAATAACTGGCACGCTCACCAATAAACCGAACACAACCAGGCCTATACTATCCCTGGCGGCACCGGCGATGGCAACGACATTGTCCAGGCTCATCATGGCATCAGCGATGACAATGGTTTTTATCGTTCCCAGCAACGTCGTGCTGGCATCGATCGGGTGTTCGCTGCTTTCCGGTTCAGGTTGAAGCAACTGGATGCCGATCCACAACAGCAGCAGCCCGGCTGTGATCTTCAGGAACGGAATCGCCAACAGCGTGAGGGCAAAAAAGATCAGGATTACCCGTAGGCCGATGGCGCCGAATACTCCCCAGAAAATGCCGATATTACGCTGCCTCTCCGGTAGCCGCCTGCACGCGAGCGCTATAACAACGGCATTATCGCCCCCCAGCACGATGTCGATGGCAATAATTTGAAGCACCGCAATCCAGAATTCCGGGCTGGCAATATCCATAAGCTATTTTCTGAAAGTAATGCGTAATTCCAGGCATTCCGTGGAAAATGGAAATTGAACCGGGAAGTGGGCCTCAGCGGAATTATAACAGTGATAACAGCGCCGCTCAGTTCTTTGGCTCGGCTCCGATGAACTGGAGAATCTGTGATCTGCGCGGCATTGTATCCTGATAACCGAGCTCGATTAATGCGCGGCAGAAGGACTCTTCAAACAGGACATAGCTTAAAAGCGCGGAGCCATCGCGTCTCATTGCTCCAAGGCTGCGATAAAAAAGACTTATCGCGCGAGGCAGGGTATGGGCGTGTTGTTCAGCAATCTTGTTGATTTCCACGCTGGGGGAAATGACCATCGATTCCACCGGGCGTAAAGGCATGGGGCTGCTTTTAAGCGCCTCATCCGGAATCATTCGAATGGTCTTATTGATCCGCTGGAGGCGTTCCAGGTCCACATACAGGCTATCGAGAAAAATGCTGCCCATGACATGGCCGCCTATCTGTGCCAATGTCGGGTAACTGTCCACTTTAACACGCTCAGGCAGCGTATCGGCAGTTTTTCGCACGCCTATTACCAGTACACGTTCCGCGCCCAGGTGCAGCGCGGGGCTGATGGGTGCAAGCTGCCGCATGGAGCCGTCGCCAAAATATTCACGGTTGAGCCTTATCGCCGGAAAGAGCAATGGAATAGCGGAGGAGGCCATCAGGTGCTGAATGCCGATACGCGAGGGTATGCCGATACGGCGCTCGCGTTTCCATGGAACGATGCTGTCGACGCCCTGATAGAAGGTGACGGATTGCCCGGAAGTATAACCCCAGGCAGTAATGCCAAGCGCATAAAGCGCGCCCGACTTGATGCTTCGTTGAATGCCCTGGAGAGGCAAGTTCTGTTCCAGGGTTTGAGCAAGCGGAGAGCTGTCCAGAAGGGAAACTACGCTGTGTTTGCTTAGGCCACCGAACAGCAGGGAAGCCAGCCAGCGTGCGGCGTTGCCATATACCCCGATCGGATCGGAGCGGTAGGCCTGGTTGACATGAGCATTTTCCCAGACCGACGACAGCCGTCGCACGCCTTCATGAAAATTCCGGGCCGAAAGCGCCAGGCTGGCCGCATTAAATGCCCCGGCGGAGGTGCCGCAGATCACCGGAAAAGGATTGCGCGACTTCTTCGGCAACATGGCGGAGATGGCTTGCAATACCCCCACCTGATAGGCGGCACGGGCGCCGCCGCCAGTCAATACCAGACCGACTCTAGGTAGTGGCGCAGCGGTTATCGGACTCATTCAACAGCGTCCCGGCCCGCTCCTGCTGTCCTTTTACGTTGTCCGTTCATCCTTTGGAATGCCTGTCATATCCTCCGGTCTTACCCATGTATCGAATTGCTCCGCTGTAACATTTCCCGACTTGATTGCGGCTTGCTTTAGCGTCATATCCTCATGATGCGCTGCCTTTGCAATGGCCGCTGCCTCATCATATCCGAGATGAGGCGTAAGTGCTGTGACCAGCATCAGCGAATTCTTCATCAATTCATCAATGCGTCCAGTATTCGCTGTGATACCCACGGCGCAATGATCGTTGAAGCTGGCCGCTCCATTTGCAAGCAGGCGCACACTTTGCAGGAAATTATGAATGACAAGCGGCCTCATTGCGTTGAGCTCGAAGTTGCCCATGGCGCCGCCCATGTTGATGGCCACGTCATTCCCCATCACCTGGCAGCACAGCATGATCACCGCCTCTGACTGGGTTGGATTCACCTTTCCCGGCATGATCGAGCTGCCAGGTTCATTTTCCGGAATTTTAAGTTCGCCGATCCCACACCGAGGTCCGGAAGCAAGCCATCGAATGTCGTTCGCGATTTTTATCAGGGACGCGGCCAGGGTCTTCAGTGCGCCATGAGCGTGAACCAGTGCATCGCTCGCGGCGAGCGCTTCAAATTTATTGAGCGCGGTGACAAACGGCAGACCCGTCAACCTCGCCAATTCGGTCGCCACGCGCATGCCAAATTCGGGATGTGTATTCAGGCCTGTGCCAACAGCCGTGCCGCCGAGGGCCAGTTCACACAGATGCGCAAGCGAGACATCCACATGCTCAAGGCCATGATCCAGCTGTGAAACATAACCCGAGAATTCCTGACCCAATGTCAGAGGGGTGGCATCCTGCAAGTGTGTGCGGCCGATTTTTACTATGCGGGCAAATTCCTCCGCCTTGACAGCGAGCGTACGCCGTAACTCTAGAATCGAGGGACGCAATTGATGGCTGATCGCGCGAACCGCCGCGACATGCATCGCTGACGGAAACACGTCATTGGAGGACTGACCTTTGTTTACCTCATCATTCGGATGAATTTTGCGGGCGGCCCCCCGCCCGCCGCCGAGCAGCTCGGAAGCACGGTTGGCCAACACCTCATTCATATTCATATTCGTCTGGGTCCCCGAACCCGTCTGCCAAACAACCAAAGGGAATTCGGCGTCGTGGCGGCCTGAAATAACCTCATCCGCCGCCTCGATGATGACTGCGGCGGTGGATGCATCGAGCAGGCCCAGGTCGCGGTTTACGCTCGCCGCCGCGCGCTTGATCAATGCAAGCGCATGAATCAGTGCGGTTGGCATACGCTCGCCGGAGATTTTAAAATTTTGGATGGAGCGTTGCGTCTGCGCCCCCCATAACGCGCTGGCAGGCACTTGTACGATTCCCATCGTATCCCGTTCTTCGCGATAGTTCATTGAAATTGCCGGCTAATCCAGGAATAGATACAAGGAGAAGCACACAAGGGAGAGGGCCTCATATCAGCGGAGAAGGGGGGAGCGGAGAAGGGGCCTCACATCAGTGACCAGCACAGATTCCAGCAAGTCGACACCGTGACGGGCATTGTTGGCTGATGCCGCGGTTGTATGGACTAATGGCTTGCCGGACTCATGCAGCCTTTGAACAAGCACCGTGTCACTACATGCCGGGCTGCAGCTTCGACATGAATGATGTGTGTACGGGTTGCGTGATTGAATGCAACCCAGGCAAGACCATGTCAATTCCTCGGCCCAATTCTTCGGCCGGCAAACGCAGGGTGAGCAGTCAATCTCCCAGGCGGTTTGGAAGGGCGGCGGATAATCGTTAATAACGCAAGATCACCGTTGCTGATCAGTTTTCAAGACGAAATGATTCTTCACCCGGCTGGCCAGTCTCACGATCAATCCAGTCTGAGATGCCGATTTCCTCCTCGGCCTGCTCCAATGTTTCTCCGGGCTCATAATCTGATTCAGCGTTATATTCCATATCCTGGATGGCTTCGAGCAACGTGGCAAAGGGGCCAAACACCTTGTCGCTCTCTTTTTCTTGCCAATAAAAACCGTCTGGACGCTCGACAATGCTGGTATTGTCATAATCACGGGATGTTTGTGGAATCGTACGAGCCATGGTTACCTCCATTACGATTTTACAGGTTGAGCTTTAATGTTAATCTCGTCAGTAAAATTTTACCAGCCTAATTTTCGATGTACAGCTTTTCCGACAGATGCCTTTCCAAAAATTATGGTCATTGATTCTCTGGGACAAGGATTTATTCGAAGCTTCCACGGCCTTAACTCAAGGATTATTATGACGGCTGAGGAGGTTGTTGGGGTTGTTGCACATGACCCGCTCTTTTCCTCTTGATCAACCGCCACAGCCACATGAAATAGCCGGAAAAAGCATATACAAAAAAAAGGCAGAACAGGACGACAGGCGGATGACTCGGAATCAACACGAAAAAGAACAATGCCAGCAGCAGGACGGTAATAAATGGCACGGTCTTGCGCAGATTAATTTCCTTGCCGCTGTAATAGGGCAAATTGCTAACCATTGTCAGTCCGGCGAATAACGTGACGCACCAGGCGAGCCATCGAATATCATGCCCGTTTATCTCGAAGTCATGCATGATCCAGATTAGCCCTGCAACCAGCGCGGCAGCCGCGGGACTGGGCAACCCCTGGAAAAAACGCTTGTCCACCTTCTCGATATTCGTGTTGAAGCGCGCCAGGCGTAGCGCCGCGCAAACACAATAAATAAATGCCGCAATCCAGCCCAGCTTGCCCATGCCCTTCAGAGCCCACTCATACATGACCAGTGCGGGAGCGGCGCCAAACGAGACCATATCCGACAGGCTATCGTATTCCGCCCCAAATTCACTCTGGGTATGAGTGAGCCTGGCCACCCGTCCGTCCAGCCCATCCAGCACCATTGCAATGAAAATGGAAACCGCGGAATGTTCAAAACGCCCATTCATTGCCTGCACAATGGCGTAAAACCCGGCAAACAGGGCGGCGGTGGTGAACAGGTTGGGGAGCAGATAAATTCCCCGCCGGCGCAGCTTGGGCTTGACTACCAGGCGGGGATGGGGGTCATGCATCATTCGTGCGATCAATATTGAGATCGATGCATGTTAAAGGGTTACCGGCTGATGGTAAACAGGGAAGGGTGCTTCCTTCGGAAATGGCTCAATCTGCAGATCAAAATCCTTCGTACGAACATATGCCGATCGCCATGCCTTAATTTTTCGCTTGATCGACCAGTTTATTCTTTTTAATCCAGGGCATCATTTCTCGCAGTTTCGCACCGACGGTTTCGATTTGATGGTCCGCGGCAAGCCGGCGGCTGGCTTTAAGCATGGGGGCGCCCGCGCGATTTTCCAGAATAAACTCCCGAGCGTACTTACCTATCTGGATTTCATGCAGAATCCTGCGCATTTCCGCACGGGTGGCATCGGTAACGATGCGTGGACCTCGGGAAATATCACCATACTCGGCGTTATTGGAGATGGAGTAGCGCATATTGGCAATGCCTCCCTCATAGATGAGGTCCACGATCAATTTCACCTCGTGCAGACATTCGAAATAAGCCATCTCCGGCGCGTATCCAGCTTCCACCAGGGTTTCAAACCCGGCCTGAATCAAAGCAGTGAGGCCCCCGCACAGCACCACCTGCTCGCCAAACAGATCGGTTTCGGTTTCTTCGCGAAAATTCGTTTCGATGACGCCGCCGCGAGTACCGCCATTGGCGGCGGCATACGAGAGCGCAAGGTCACGCGCCCTGCCGGACATGTTCTGATGCACGGCAATGAGCGAGGGCACACCGCCTCCTTGTATATAGGTTGATCGGACCAGGTGGCCGGGCCCTTTAGGGGCGATCATGATGACATCGAGGTCCTTTCTCGGCGAAACCTGGCCATAATGAATATTGAACCCATGGGCAAATGCAAGTGTGGCGCCCTGTTTGAGGTTAGGCTCGATTTCGGCTGCATACACTGCAGCGATCTGCTCGTCAGGTAACAGCACCATGACGACATCTGCTCCTTTTACAGCTTCCGCCACTTCCTTGACGGAGAGACCGGCCTTTTCCGCCTTGCCCCAGGAAGCTCCTTCTTTGCGTAAACCGACAGTGACTGCTACGCCGGAATCCCTCAGGTTGTTGGCATGGGCATGGCCCTGCGAGCCATAACCCACGATGGTGACCTTCTTGTCCTTGATGAGGGACAAATCGGCATCTTTGTCATAATAAACGTTCATGGTTTCCTTTCTGTTCAATATAAAAAACAGCCGTGCCGGCTGGTCCGTGCGGTTTCCATACGCACGATGCGGCCCATGCGGCCACTGCTATACCTTCAATATCCGTTCACCACGGCCAATGCCCGAGGCGCCGGTACGCACCGTTTCAAGAATCGCACCGCGTTCTATTGTCTCGATGAATGCATCCAGCTTGGAACCGGTACCGGTAAGCTCGATGGTGTACGATTTGTCAGTGACATCAATAATGCGCCCGCGAAAAATATCCGCTAGACGTTTTATCTCTTCCCGGTCCTTGCCGATCACGCGCACTTTGATCAGCATCAGTTCGCGCTCGATATGATTGCCTTCACTCAGATCTACCACCTTGACGATTTCGATCAGTTTATTCAATTGCTTGGTGATCTGCTCAATGACATCATCAGAGCCGGTCGTCACCAATGTCATGCGCGACAAAGTCGCGTCTTCGGTAGCCGCGACGGTCAGTGATTCGATGTTATAGCCGCGCGAGGAGAATAGGCCGGCCACGCGGGACAATGCACCTGCTTCATTTTCCATCAACAATGAAATGATGTGTCGCATTTTCTATACCAGAATCATTTCCGAGAGACCTTTCCCTCCGGGTACCATGGGAAAGACATTCTCGGTCTGGTCCGTAATGAAATCCATGAATACCAGGCGGTCCTTGAGTTTAAAGGCTTCCCTCAGTGCGCCCTCCACATCGCCGGGCTGTTCTATTTTCATGCCGACATGGCCATAGCTCTCAGCGAGTTTGACAAAATCAGGCAGCGCATCCATATACGATTCGGCATAGCGGTTGCCATGGAAGAACTCCTGCCACTGCCTGACCATTCCCATATAACGGTTGTTTAAATTGATAATCTTGATGGGCAGGTTGTATTGCCTGCATGTGGACAGTTCCTGAATGCACATCTGGATACTGGCTTCGCCTGTCACGCAGGCTACCTTTTCACCTGGATTGGCAAACTGGACTCCCATTGCAGCGGGAAGTCCGAATCCCATGGTGCCCAGTCCGCCAGAATTAATCCAGCGCCGCGGCCTGTTGAACTTGTAGAACTGGGCTGCCCACATCTGATGTTGGCCGACATCGGAGGTAACGAAAGCGTCGCCCTCGGTCACTTCGTATAGCTTCTCGACCACTGCCTGAGGCTTAATAATCGGGCTGGTCCGGTCGTATTTGAGGCAATCGCGCGCGCGCCACAAATCGATTTGCGTCCACCACGCATCCAGCGCGGCCTGATCCGGTTTCTCCTTGTGGACTTTGAGCTGCTTGATGAGCTCGCCTAATACATCGGAAACGCTGCCGACGATGGGAACATCCACCTTTACACGCTTCGATATGGATGAGGGATCGATGTCCACGTGGATGATCTTGCGATCTTCATTAAAAAAATGCTTGGGATTGCCGATGACGCGATCATCAAAACGGGCGCCGACGGCCACGAGCACATCGCAATGCTGCATTGCCATGTTGGCTTCGTACGTTCCATGCATTCCCAGCATTCCGACAAACTGCCTGTCGGTGGCGGGATAGCCGCCCAATCCCATCAGTGTATTGGTGCAGGGGAAACCCAGCATGCGTACCAGTTCGGTCAGCTGCGGCGCGGCATCATTCAAAATTACGCCACCCCCGGTATAAATCATGGGGCGCCTGGCTTCCAGTATCAGTTGTACCGCTTTCCTGATTTGTCCGGCATGTCCCTTCGAGACGGGATTGTAGGAGCGCATGGCGACACTTTCGGGATATGCAAAAGAAGTTTTATGCTGGCTTACGTCCTTGGGAATATCCACCAGCACCGGTCCGGGCCGTCCCGTCGCGGCAATGTAGAACGCCTTCTTGATGGTAATGGCCAGCTCGGCGACATTCTTCACCAAAAAGTTATGTTTAACGCAGGGGCGCGTTATACCTACCGTATCCACCTCCTGAAAGGCATCCAGGCCAATGGCGTAAGTGGGCACTTGCCCGCTGATGACAACGAGCGGGATCGAATCCATATAAGCGGTGGCGATGCCCGTCACGGCGTTGGTGACTCCCGGTCCTGACGTTACCAGCGCGACGCCCACCTTATTGCTGGAGCGGGCATAGCCATCCGCAGCGTGCACCGCGGCTTGCTCGTGCCGTACCAGGACATGTTTGACTTTATCCTGTTTGAACAGCTCGTCATAAATGAACAGCACCGCTCCACCCGGATAACCAAAAATATGGTCCACCCCTTCCTTCTGCAAGCAGCGTATCGTTATTTCCGCGCCTGTTAATTCTGTCGTCATGCTTTCTTGAATCTCGATATGAGTATCGGCAAAATGCCGAATAGAAACACTGAACAGTAATGGCTGGACAATAATCGGTCAAGCGGGGTTCCGCGATTTCCACCGATCAATACTGTAATCTGCCATTATAAATCGATAGCCGCGGAAACGGTTATTTCCTTCGCGACAAAATCGCTACACTCATTATTTATTATTACTACGGTTACTACGGCCATTAAGGCGAGGCCAGCGCGTCAAGGCCGAGGTCAAGACCGGTTACCGGTAGCGATTTATCGGGCACTTCCACCTTCCAGCTCCGCAGGCCTCATTCAGCGGCTGAAGCAAATAGCCCGGCAGAATCTATATTCGGAGTGGGGGAAATGGAGAACTCCAGTTCCTGAAGAGCGCTTCGTCATCAACTGCCCGGCTTGAACCGGCACGCCATCCAAAAAAGCCGTAAATACTTAACTCTTGTCCTTGGCGCCCCTTTCCTCCGGTTTCCGGTAGGGGCAGGCTGGTTTTATGCAGTCAGCGTAAAGTGACAGGGAATGCTCATGTATGGCGAAGCCGCGATCCTTCGCGATCTTGCTTTGACGCTTCTCGATCTCGGCGTCGTAGAATTCTTCCACGCGACCGCATTGCAGGCACACCAGATGGTCATGGTGAGCGTCGCTGGCCAGCTCGAATACCGCCTTGCCACTTTCGAAATGGTGGCGCTCCAGCAAACCCGCCTGCTCGAATTGCGTTAATACACGATAGACGGTGGCAAGGCCGATGTCCTCACCTTCGCCAATCAAGGTTCTGTAAACATCTTCGGCTGACAGATGACGCACGGAACTACTCTCGAAAAGGCTGAGTATCCTGAGTCGCGGCAGAGTAGCTTTCAAACCCATGGTTTTGAGATTGTTTGGTGTGCTCATAGCGATATCCATCCGATAGGTTATTTGCTGTATCATATAACGTTGGGTTTGCTTTGGAAACATACGCTCCGGGATGCGCGCGCGAATACTTACGCTGGTTGTTTTGCTGCTGCTCGCCGGATGTTCTTCTGTTCCATCTTTGCCATATAAAATCGAAGTCCAGCAGGGTAATGTCATTACCCAGGAAATGGTGGACAAGCTGAAGCCAGGCATGACCCGGTCGCAGGTACGCTTTGCGCTGGGCTCGCCTATGATCAGCGACGCGTTTCACGAGAACCGCTGGGATTACGTATATCGCCTTGAGCAGGCGGGGAGGCTGGTCGAACAACGCACACTGACGGTCTTTTTTGAAGACGACAAGCTGACGCGGCTCGGTGGAAGCTTTTCGCTGGCTGCTTTTAATCGGCCTACGATGCAGCACATGGAAGCGTCGAGGCCGGCAGGGGCACTGCCGCCTGAACCTGCCGAATCCGCTCCCACGGCTCCCGTCGCCAAGGAAGAAAGCTCTGCTCCTGTTGCCAGCAATGCTACAGCTATCAGCAACGCTACGCCTCCGAGTACTATCTCAGCTTCCAATGCCTCGGGCAGCGCTTCGGGCAATACTTCAGTCCCGCCTCGCCCCAAAAAGCCGAGTTCCAGGGATGTCCCGTCACAAGCCACCGATATGGGTGACGAAGAGGCCGATCAGCCAAAAGAATAACAGTTCCCTCGCGACATTGGAAACATATAAATGGCTGTACTGAATATCGCAATCGCGGGAAGCTCGGGCCGCATGGGTCATGCCCTTCTCGAAGCGGTTGCACGGGCGCCCGGCATGCGGTTAACCGCCGCTTTGGAGCGCACCGGGAGCCCGTACCTTCAAAAGGATGCCGGTGAGCTGATCGGCGCTCCATGTGGCGTTCATATTACCGAAGATGTTGCTTCCGCGCTTTCCGCGAGCGATGTGTTGATCGATTTTACCCGTCCGGAAGGGACGTTGGCACACCTTGCTGTCTGCCGCGCCGAAGGTGTGAAAATGGTCATTGGCACCACGGGGTTTTCGGCGGAACAAAAGGAAGAGCTCAAGGCGGCGTCTCACGACATTCCAATCGTATTGGCTCCCAATATGAGCGTGGGGATAAACGTGACTTTCAAGCTGCTCGAGCTGGCTGCCACGGTCCTCAGCGAGGGATACGATATCGAAATCGTCGAGGCACATCACCGTCATAAAATCGATGCGCCCTCCGGCACGGCGCTGCGCATGGGCGAAATAATCGCCCAGGCGCTTGGCAGAAACCTCTCCGAGGTTGCGGTTTACGGACGTGAAGGCAATACGGGCGAACGGGCGGCTGCCACCATTGGATTTGCCACCGTGCGCGGCGGCGATATCGTGGGTGACCACACCGTGATATTCGCGGGGACGGGCGAGCGCATCGAAATTTCCCATAAGGCGAGTAGCCGCGCCACCTTTGCCGAAGGCGCGTTACGCGCCGCCCGTTTTCTCGCCGATAAACGAAGCGGAATGTTCGATATGCAGGATGTGCTGGGCTTACGGGACGCGTCCCTGCAAAAAAATATCGCAAACAATGTTCCTTGAACTGTACTGCCGGAGTTTCCGGTTTCATTGAAGCATGCGCTGTTTGGACGTATAATTCACTATTCATGAAAACGGGGCAGGGTAACTTGTCCCGTTTTCCACATCTTCTTGCCGGTAGCTCAGGAGTTTCCCCGTGTCATCCGTTTCGCAACGCAGGCATGCCGTTCTCGCGCTCGCTGACGGCACAGTTTTCCGCGGCTCATCGATCGGCGCGGTGGGCAATACTACGGGTGAGGTAGTGTTCAACACCTCCATGACCGGGTACCAGGAAATTCTCACCGACCCATCCTATTGCCGCCAGATCATCACATTCACTTATCCTCATATCGGCAATACTGGCGCCAATGGAGAAGATGTCGAATCCGGCAATATCGACCGGGTCTATGCCGCCGGGCTGGTGATCCGGGATTTACCGCTGGCTTCCAGTAGCTGGAGGCAGACCCGGACATTGCCTGAATATTTAGAAAGGCACGGTATCGTAGCGATCGCCGACATAGATACACGCAAGCTCACGCGTATCTTGCGGGAAAAGGGCGCCCAGGCCGGTTGCATCATGGCGGGGTTTACCGATGAGGCCGAGGCGCTGAAACGCGCCCGGGAATTTCCCGGACTGGTCGGAATGGACCTGGCGAAGGTAGTAAGCTGTACTCAGCCTTATGAATGGACGGAAGGTGAGTGGAGGCTGGGCCAGGGGTTTCCCGTCCAGAGAGATCCGCTCTTTCACGTCGTTGCACTGGATTTTGGGGTCAAACGCAATATCCTTCGCAAACTGGCGCAACGCCACTGCAGGGTCACCGTTTTACCCGCGTGGACGAGCGCTGACGAGATTCTTGCATTGCGTCCGGACGGAGTATTTCTTTCGAACGGTCCTGGCGATCCCGAGCCTTGCGATTATGCCATTACCGCTACCCGAAGATTGCTCCAGGAAAGAATGCCCATTTTTGGCGTCTGCATGGGCCACCAATTGCTGGGATTAGCAATCGGCGGAAGAACCGTCAAGATGAAATTTGGCCACCACGGCGCCAATCACCCGGTGCAGGATATGGATAGCGGCAAGGTGCTGATCACCAGTCAGAACCACGGTTTCGCCGTGGATATCGATTCGTTGCCAGGCGAGGCGAAGGTTACACATCTATCTTTATTTGACGGGAGCTTGCAGGGTTTCGAGCTGCCCGGTCAGCACGCTTTCTGTTTTCAGGGGCATCCCGAGGCGAGCCCCGGCCCGCACGACCTCGATTATTTATTCGACAGGTTCATCGCATCGATGAAAAAAACACCTCGTCAAAGAATCGAAGTATGAGGATAGGGATAGTCCGCCACGGCCATGCCTAAACGCCACGATATAAAAACCATCCTCATTCTTGGCGCCGGTCCAATCGTAATCGGGCAGGCGTGCGAGTTCGACTATTCCGGTGCTCAGGCGTGCAAGGCGTTGCGGGAGGAAGGGTATCGGATTGTTCTGGTGAACTCCAACCCGGCCACCATCATGACCGATCCGGAAATGGCGGATGCCACGTATATCGAACCGATTATCTGGCCCATGGTGGCCAAAATCATTGCCATCGAGCGGCCCGATGCGCTGTTGCCGACGATGGGCGGGCAGACGGCCTTGAATTGCGCACTTGATCTGGCAAGGAATGGGGTGCTGGATAAATACGGCGTTGAATTGATCGGCGCCGCGCGAGAAGCCATCGACAAGGCTGAAGACCGCGAAAAATTCAAGCAGGCCATGACCCGCATCGGTTTGGGTTCGGCGCGTTCCGCCATAGCCCATAGCCTCGAAGAGGCGCTCCAGGTACAGGCCATGGTAGGTTATCCCGCCATTATCCGGCCCTCGTTTACCCTCGGCGGAAGCGGCGGCGGAATTGCGTACAATCGTGAAGAATTTCTCGATATCTGCGAGCGCGGATTGGAAGCGTCCCCCACCAAGGAATTGCTGATCGAGGAATCGGTTATCGGCTGGAAAGAATTCGAGATGGAGGTCATACGCGACAGGAATGACAATTGCATTATCGTTTGTGCGATTGAAAACCTCGATCCGATGGGCGTGCACACGGGTGATTCCATTACCGTCGCGCCCGCGCAAACGCTGACCGACAAGGAATATCAGATCATGCGCGACGCATCGATCGCGGTATTGCGCGAGATCGGGGTGGAAACAGGAGGATCCAACGTCCAGTTTGCGATTAATCCACGGGATGGACGCATGCTGGTCATCGAAATGAATCCCCGTGTGTCCCGTTCCTCTGCCCTGGCTTCGAAAGCAACCGGATTCCCCATTGCCAAGGTCGCTGCCAAGCTCGCGGTGGGTTATACCCTGGACGAACTCAGGAATGACATCACGGGCGGGGCAATGCCTGCCTCGTTCGAGCCGGCAATCGATTATGTGGTCACCAAAGTACCGCGTTTCGCTTTTGAGAAATTTCCCCAGGCTAACGATCGTCTCACTACTCAGATGAAGTCGGTCGGGGAAGTCATGGCGATCGGGCGCACATTCCAGGAGTCCTTGCAAAAAGCCCTGAGAGGGCTGGAAATAGGTGTCGATGGCCTGGACGAAAAAACTGCCGATATCGAAGCGATTGCGGCGGAGCTGGGCGACCCCGGGCCCGAGCGTATCTGGTACATCGCGGATGCGTTTCGCCACGGCATGGGTTTCGATGAGATTCAGGAACACACGCATATCGATCCCTGGTTTTTGGCGCAGATCGAAGATCTGGTTAAACAGGAGCAGTGCGTTGCCGGCAAGGATCTGAATGCGCTTGATCCGCAAGAGCTCCGCAAACTGAAACGCAGCGGTTTTTCCGATCGGCGTCTGGCGAAACTGATGAACACGACTCAGGCGGCAGTCCGCGCCCGGCGTCATGACCTTGGATTGCGCCCCGTATACAAGCGGGTGGACACGTGCGCAGCCGAATTCGCCACCCATACCGCCTACATGTATTCCACCTACGAGGAGGAGTGCGAAGCGCTACCCAGCGGTGGAAAGAAAATCATGGTGCTGGGCGGCGGCCCCAATCGCATCGGGCAGGGTATCGAATTCGATTACTGCTGCGTTCATGCGGCGCTGGCGTTGCGTGAGGATGGCTTCGAAACCATTATGGTCAATTGTAATCCCGAAACGGTTTCGACTGATTACGACACCTCCGACCGCCTTTATTTTGAACCATTGACCCTGGAGGATGTGCTCGAGATCGTGGCCGTGGAGAAGCCGGCCGGAGTCATCGTCCAATATGGCGGGCAGACTCCTCTGAAACTCGCTCGCGATCTCGAAGCTAACGGTGTGCCCATCATTGGCACCAGCCCCGATATGATCGATTGCGCCGAAGACCGGGAGCGTTTCCAGAAAATGCTGTACAGGCTTGGACTGAAGCAACCGCCCAATCGTACTGCGCGCACCGCCGAAGGAGCACTCGCGGCCGCCAAAGAGATAGGTTATCCGCTTGTCGTGCGCCCCAGCTACGTTCTGGGAGGGCGGGCCATGGAAATCATCCATGAGCAAGGACAACTGGAACGTTACATGCACGAGGCGGTCAAGGTTTCACACGATTCCCCTGTACTGCTGGACCGTTTTGTGAACGATGCCGTCGAAGTGGACGTGGATGCGGTGTGCGACGGCGAGGCCGTCTTGATCGGCGGTATCATGGAACACATCGAGCAGGCCGGGGTTCATTCGGGTGATTCGGCCTGTTCACTGCCGCCTTTCAGCCTTTGCGCATCGCTTCAGGATGAGTTGCGCCGTCAGACCTCGGCAATGGCGCGCGCACTAAAGGTGGTGGGATTGATGAACGTGCAGTTCGCCATACAGGGCGACACTGTCTACGTACTGGAAGTCAATCCCAGGGCCTCGCGCACTGTACCTTTCGTGTCCAAGGCCACGGGATTGCAATTAGCGAAAATTTCCGCGCGCTGTATGACGGGTATTACGCTTGCCCGCCAGGGCGTAGTCGAAGAAGTGATTCCATCGTATTATTCTGTCAAGGAGGCTGTCTTTCCGTTTATTAAATTTCCCGGCGTGGATACGATACTTGGGCCTGAAATGAAATCCACGGGAGAGGTAATGGGAGTGGGTCAAACGTTTGCGGAAGCATTTGTCAAGTCCCAGCTGGGCGCCGGAGTGAAGCTGCCGCGAGCGGGTAAGGTTTTTATAAGCGTACGGCAATCGGATAAGCCGCGGGTTGTGGAAATTGCACGCAATCTTGCGCAATTGGGATTCACACTTTATGCTACACGAGGAACCGCTGCCGTGCTGAGTGATGTGGGTCTGGCGGTGACTCCCGTGAACAAAATGTCCGAAGGGCGGCCACATATCGTGGATATGATCAAGAATGGCGAGATGGATTTGATCATCAATACCGTAGAGGACAAGCGCAGCGCGGTGCATGATTCATATTCCATCCGCCATGCCGTGTTGCAGGCACGGGTAACGTATTACACCACGCTTGCGGGTGCTCGCGCCGCCTGTATCGGAATGGCGAGCATGCGGGAATTACATCCTTACAGTTTGCAGGAACTCCATGGATCGATGGCGGCCGTGACATGTCGAGCCATTTCTTGAGAATGACTCCACTGGCGAGATTGACTATGACTATAAAAGACAGGTGGCAATAAAAGAATTATGGGCACAATTCCACTGACAGTAATCGGCGCGGAAAAGCTTCGCGCCGAATTGCATGAACTCAAAACCGTACAGCGTCCCGCTGTAATCACAGCCATTGCGGAAGCCCGTTCTCACGGCGATCTTTCCGAAAATGCCGAATACGAAGCCGCCAAGGAAAGGCAGAGTTTTATCGAAGGGCGCATTGCCGAGCTGGAGAGCAAGCTCTCCAATGCCCAGATCATTGATCCCGCATTGCTGGATGCCGATGGCGCGTGCGTGTTTGGCGCGACCATTGATCTGGAGGACATCACCAGCGCCACGACGGTAACTTACCAGATCGTTGGCGATGACGAAGCGGATATCAAGGAGGGAAAGATTTCCATCAGTTCTCCGATTTCTCGCGCCCTGATAGGCAAATATCCCGGAGATGTGGCGGAAGTCATGGCGCCGGGCGGCGTCAGGGAATATGAAATTCTGGACGTTAAATACGTTTAGTCTGAGCCAATAGCCGGGGCCGGTATTGCAAGTTGGTGGCGGGCTCGATTTCCACAGCGCGCTGCCGGCTCGTGCTGCTGGTTGCCGCTCAGTTGCGCGTCGCCCGGTTGCTTATTGCTCAGTTGCTATTGGGTTGCCAGCGCGACGCCGGCTATGGAATATTGCCTTTAATTCGGTGGGACCGATTTTTCTTACCTGATGCAGTGGAAAGAGAATGGGGCATTGCCACTTTTATCTTTTCCTTAATTTTTACCTTTCCTGTTATTTCTCCACCTATTTCATCTTCTTTCGGGCGGTAAATTACCAGTATCCCGCCGATATGCCGCACCGGGGCCGCCCCCAGCCGTTGACATATTTCCTCAAGCATCGCTTGTCTTACTTCCCGTTCACCGCCGGATACCTTGATTTTGATCAACTCATGGCTTTTGAGCGCCCTGTCCAGCTCATCAATAACGCTTTCGGACAAGCCTGCCATACCTATCCAGACAACCGGTCTGATGCCATGGGAAAGCGCTCTGAGATCGCGCCGACGGGTCGGTGTAAGTTGAATTGGTGTAAGTGTTAGCATGAGATTTTCCGAAAAATATCATTGTTATTTTACCCAATGAAGCGCGCCAAGACCAGCAAGGCGTGGATGAGAGAGCATGTAAATGACTTTTTTGTCAAGCAGGCTAAAAAGGAAGGCTACCGTTCGCGCGCAGCGTACAAGCTTATCGAAATCGCCGAGCGTGACCATCTGCTTGCGCCGGGCATGACGGTTGTTGATCTCGGCGCCGCGCCCGGTGGCTGGTCCCAGGTCGTGGCGGAAAAGCTGGGCGGAAGAGGCAAGGTAATTGCGCTGGATCTGCTCGAAATGGCACCCTTGCCGGGAGTCATATTTATTCAGGGGGATTTTAGCGAACCACTGGTTCTGGCGGAACTGAAAAAGAATCTGGGGAATCATGCTCCGGACCTTGTAATTTCCGACATGTCACCTAATATTAGCGGCATAAGCGTCGTTGATCAGGCGCGGGGCATGCATCTGGCCGAGCTGGCTCTTGAATTCGCTGCCGACCAATTGAACTCTGGCGGGAATTTCCTCGTCAAAGTATTTCAGGGTGCGGATTTTGAGGGTTTCTTACGCACGATGCGCGCTTCATTCAGCCGGGTGATAACACGAAAACCTGAGGCTTCTCGCGGCCGCAGCAGCGAAATGTATTTGCTGGGGTTGGGGAAACGAAACTGATCCGCGGGTTTGTGTTTCTTAATGCTTCCGCTTCCGTTTTGGGTACTTTCACTCAGGAAAAGTAAGGAGGGAGACCGCATTAAATACATTAAATGCAAAATACGCCGGGAGACAAAGGATGCGGCGCTATTGCTATTATAAATCCAGAAATGGGTTTAGAATGAAACCTCAAGAATTTTGACGGCGCAAGCCAAGGAGCTATCTTGAACAATCTCATCAAAAATATGGCCATTTGGCTTGTGATTGCCTTAGTGCTCATGACTGTATTCAATCAGTTCAGCACGCGGCAATCCGCTCAAGCCCCAATGGAATATTCGCAGTTCATCGAAGAGGTGAAGCAGGGCAGGATCGCCAAAGTAACCATCGAGGGGCGAACGATCAAAGGCACCAAATCCGACGGCCGGCGTTTCACCACCTATACGCCTTCAGACCCGTGGATGGTGAGCGATCTGCTCAAGGCCGGCGTCATCATCGATGCCAAACCCGAAGAAGAGCCTTCACTCCTGATGAATATTTTCGTTTCCTGGTTCCCGATGCTGCTGCTGATCGGTGTATGGATTTTCTTTATGCGCCAGATGCAAGGAGGTGGCCGGGGAGGTGGCGCGTTTTCTTTCGGCAAGAGCAAGGCGCGGATGCTGGACGAATCCACCAATCAGGTGACATTCGCGGATGTGGCGGGCTGCGAAGAAGCCAAGGAGGAAGTTTCCGAATTGGTCGAATTCCTGCGCGACCCGAGCAAATTCCAGAAGCTGGGGGGGCGCATTCCGCGTGGCGTATTGATGGTCGGCAATCCCGGTACCGGTAAAACGCTTTTGGCTCGCGCCATTGCCGGCGAAGCCAAGGTTCCGTTTTTCAGTATTTCCGGTTCCGATTTCGTGGAAATGTTCGTCGGTGTGGGCGCCGCACGTGTGCGCGATATGTTCGAGCAAGCCAAGAAACATGCTCCTTGCATCATTTTCATTGATGAAATCGATGCGGTCGGCCGTCAACGCGGCGCAGGCCTGGGTGGTGGCAACGATGAGCGCGAACAGACATTGAACCAGCTCCTCGTGGAGATGGACGGTTTCGAGGGGACTGCCGGCGTGATCGTCATCGCGGCCACCAACCGGCCCGACGTCCTTGACCCGGCGCTGCTGCGGCCCGGCCGTTTCGACCGGCAGGTAACGGTTCCGCTGCCTGATATCCGTGGGCGGGAACAGATACTCCACGTCCACATGCGCAAGGTGCCGATCGCACCCGACGTGCATGCTGAAATTATTGCACGTGGTACTCCGGGGATGTCAGGCGCCGATCTCGCCAATCTGGTGAACGAGGCGGCGCTATTCGCGGCCCGCAGCAATAAACGTCTTGTCGATATGGATGACTTCGAGCGCGCCAAGGACAAGATTTTCATGGGGGCGGAACGCCGCTCCGTCGTGATGCCCGAGCGTGAACGGCGCAACACCGCCTATCATGAATCCGGGCATGCGGTGGTCGCGCAACTGCTGCCAAAAACCGACCCCGTGCATAAAGTATCCATCATTCCGCGCGGGCGTGCGCTGGGCGTAACGATGCAACTGCCGACCGAAGACCGTTTCAGCATGGATCGTGAGGAAATTCTGCAGAGCATCGCGGTCCTGTTTGGGGGACGCATCGCCGAGGAGATCTTCATGGGCCAGATGACGACCGGCGCGTCCAACGACTTCGAGCGTGCGACCGAGATGGCCAGACGCATGGTTACGCAGTGGGGAATGTCCGATACCCTTGGTCCGATGGTATATGGCGAGAATGAGGGAGAAGTTTTCCTCGGCCGCTCGGTGACGACGCACAAGAACGTAAGCGAAGCCACCATGCAAAAGGTGGACGTGGAAATTCGCCGTATCATCGATGCGCAGTATGGCCTGGCGCGCAAGCTGATAGAGGAGAATCGAGACAAGATCGAAGTCATGGCCAAAGCCTTGCTGGAGTGGGAAACCATCGATTCTGATCAAATCGGGGATATCATGGAGGGACGCGCCCCGCGGCCACCCAAGCCGAACAAAGTGACTCCGACTCCTCCGAAGGACAATGCGCCTCCGGGAGCGCCAGCCGCAACGGCCACACCGGCCCAGGAAGTGTAAGCTGCGCGCTGGAAAGATTTTCAAGATAAGGATGAATAAGGTGGGGTTCGCCCCACCTTTTTTATGCTGTGCCTGATCCAGTCCCCGGTGTTCTTTCCGTGCCTCTATCGCGGCGATTTAATGGTTTTTCTTGCCCCGCTGGCCGCCCTCTCATCATGGGAATCGTCAATGTAACGCCGGACTCTTTTTCCGATGGCGGACGCTACGTTTCAACAGAGAATGCGTTGCAGCATGCTTTGCAGCTCATCGAACAGGGAGCTGACCTGCTGGATATTGGAGGGGAATCGACTCGCCCCGGCAGCAATCAGGTAACCGCCGAAGAGGAACTGCGGCGCATCATGCCCCTAGTGGAAGCCCTGGTGGAGAGGAACGTATCGGTTTCCGTGGACACATCCAAACCGGAGGTGATGCGTGCTGCGATAGATGCCGGCGCGGCCATGATAAACGATGTCAATGCGCTCAAGGCCGAGGGTGCGCTTGAAGCGGTCGCGGCGGGCGGCGTGGCGGCATGCCTCATGCACATGCAGGGCGAGCCGCGCAACATGCAAGCCCAGCCGCATTACGATGATGTGGTGGCGGAAGTAAAGGATTTTTTACGGCAGCGTCTGAATGCGGCGATTGCAGCAGGTATCCCGCGCGAACGGTTGGTACTCGATCCGGGTTTCGGTTTCGGCAAGATGCTGGAGCATAATATAGAGCTGCTACGCCATCTCGACCAGTTTCTGGATTTGGACGCACCGCTACTGGTTGGGTTGTCGCGCAAGTCCATGCTGGGGAAAATTACGGGCAACGAGGTGAGCGACCGTGTTTATGCCAGCGTCGCTGCCGCGCTACTTGCGGTAGCGAAAGGCGCCAGCATCCTTCGGGTGCACGATGTAAAAGCAACCAGGGATGCGTTAGCGGTCTATAATGCCGTGCAGAACTGAGCAAATTTAAACTCGAACAACATTTGGCGGTCCGGCATCGCTCTGCGGCCAAGTGCGGCCAGGCTGGCTGCCAGCGCCTTAAAAGCCTGATTGAAAGCCTGGTGGTTGCGAGCCTGGTTGCCGATTAGCCAAAATTTACTATTTTCTATTACGGCGGATTTTGAATGACTAGAAAATATTTTGGTACCGACGGTATTCGCGGACGCGTAGGGGAGATGCCGATCACTCCCGAGTTCGTCATGCACCTCGGTTATTCAGCCGGAAAAGTTCTGGCTTCCGCGGATTGGCATCTGACCAAGGGTGAGCGTCCGGCAGTACTGATCGGCAAGGACACCCGGATCTCAGGATATATGCTTGAATCGGCCTTGCAAGCGGGATTATCCGCTGCCGGAGTGGACGTGCTGCTGACGGGGCCTACTCCCACTCCCGCGGTGGCATATCTCACTCGCGCATTGAGGCTGCAGGCCGGTATTGTCATTTCTGCTTCGCATAACCCATATGAAGACAACGGTATCAAATTTTTTTCCTCGGCGGGCACCAAGCTTCCGGATTCTGTTGAGCATGAGATAGAGGCGGGATTAAACGCTCCCATAAAGTCAATGCCTTCCGCGCAACTGGGCAAGGCGCGGCGCGTCAACGACGCCCGGGGGCGTTACATTGAATTTTGCAAAAGTACTTTTCCCAATCATCTCGACCTGCGCGGATTGCGCATCGTGGTTGATTGTGCGCACGGCGCAGCATATCAAATCGCGGGCCATGTGCTCCACGAACTGGGAGCGGATGTCGTTGCCATAGGAGCCCAGCCCGATGGCCTCAATATCAACCACGAGTGTGGCGCCACCCACGGTGCCGCACTGGAGAAAGCTGTAAGGCAACATAACGCTGATGTCGGTGTTGCGCTGGATGGCGATGGCGACCGAGTAGTCATGGCGGACAATAACGGTGTGCTTTACGATGGCGACCGGCTGATCTATATCATCGCGGGGCATCGCAAGCATAACGATCTGCTCAAGGGCGGGGTGGTGGGTACGTTAATGACCAATCTCGCGGTTGAGAATGGCTTAAAGAGATTAAACGTTCCATTTGCCCGTGCGAATGTTGGCGATCGTTACGTATTGGAGCTGTTACAGAAAAATGGCTGGCAACTGGGAGGCGAGGGTTCCGGCCATATTATCTGTACCGACAAGCACACTACGGGCGACGGCATCATTTCCGCGCTGCAGGTATTGTATGCCATGCGTGATTCCGCCAGGACGCTAGCCGAGCTTGCGCAGGACGTAACGCTGTACCCGCAGCAACTCATCAATGTGAAGGTTCCCAAAGGTTTTGACTCGCGTGCCAGCACCGCCATCAAAACCGTCCAGGCGGAAGCCGAGCGCGACCTGAATGGCAGCGGCCGCGTGTTGCTGCGTGCGTCCGGCACCGAACCCCTGATACGTGTAATGGTGGAAGGTGAGTCCACACAGAAGGTCAACCATTGGGCCGAAAGAATAGCGGACGTCGTGCGAAATGCCGCAGCCGCAGCCTGAAAGCACATTGGAGTATGCGCTCGTCATGAACGCAGCCCATCATGAACACAGCTTGAATCCAGGACATCAACTTTGCCAGATATCGCCGGGGTTACCTGTCACGAAACTGTAATACGAATAACCTAGCATGACTATACTGCAATCTGATCAATAAATTGGGGAATGAAATGTTGAAGTTGCCGAATAGCATGGTGCTTGGAATATCAGCCGTAATTGGAGCGATGCTTACCACCGCCAGTATCGCGGCTCCCGACAAAATTGTAAAAATCGATGGTTCCAGTACTGTTTTTCCCATAACGGAAGCCGTGGCGGAAGATTTTCAGAAGGCCATGAAAGGCGCAGTCAAAGTGACAGTAGGCATCTCGGGCACTGGTGGAGGGTTCAAAAAATTCTGCCGTGGCGAGATTGATATCGTGGATGCCTCACGGCCTATTCTGGAAAAGGAAATGGCCGACTGCAAGGCCGCCGCCGTGCAGTATGTTGAAATGCCTGTCGCGTTTGATGCGCTGACGGTGGTGGTCAATCCGAAAAACAACTGGAGCAACGTAATCACTGTTGCCGAGCTCAAGAAAATGTGGGAACCCGCCGCACAGGCAAAAGTCACCCGCTGGAATCAGGTGAATCCTGCTTGGCCCGACGAACCAATCAAACTCTACGGCGCTGGCGCGGACTCGGGCACTTTCGATTATTTCACCGAGGCCATTGTCGGCAAGGCTAAATCAAGCCGGGGTGACTTTACCGCGTCTGAGGATGACAACGTGTTGGTGCAGGGTGTTGCCAGCGACAAGAACGGGCTTGGGTTTTTCGGCTTTGCCTATTATGTCGAGAATCAGAAAAAGCTGAAAGCGGTTGCCATTGACGGCGGCAAGGGTCCCGTCATCCCATCCGCGAAGACCGTGGAGGATGGCACCTATCAACCGCTGTCCCGTCCTATCTTCATTTACGTGAACGTCAAATCGGCGGAAAAGCCCGAGGTCAGGGAATTTGTCGAGTTTTATATGAAAAATGCTGTCGCGCTGGTGAAAGAAGTCAAATTCTTTTCGTTGCCGGCGCAGGCCTACACTACCAACCTGGAACATCTCAATAAGAAGAAGGTCGGAACAGTTTTTGGTGGCAAGCCGGAAGTCGGCCTCAGGATTGAAGAGGTGCTCAAGCGCGAGGCCAGTCAATAGGCTTGATCTATAAGCAATCGACACCGCAGCACCCGCCCTTCGCACGATTTCGCGTTTCAGCACGACAGTCAAGATAGCCGGTGGAATTCCAGCTTCAGCAGCCTGAAAAGGCTCTCTATTTTTGGCCGAGCTGGTAAACTGGCTGCCAGCTCGGCTGCCAACTTAGCGGTCGATCCATGCGCTAACTCAGCGGCTATTCCTGGCTCGTTTCTCCGCCAGAGGCTGGCTCAAACCCGACAAGGGCAATTCATCCTAATTCATCCCCTGTATCCCGGCGTTATAATAGCGGCTGTCCACCCTTTATATGAGGCATGATGGCGGCAACTCAACCTGACTTCAAATCACACTTTACTGGCCTGCTTCGGCAAGCACTGGGTGAAGTGGCACCGCCGGGCTGCGATGTGGATATCGAGTTCGCGCGACCCAAGCAAGCGAGCCACGGCGACTATTCTTGTAATCTGGCAATGCAATTGGCGAAACCGCTGCGCCAGAACCCTCGCGACATCGCCAAATTGCTCGTTAATAGCCTTACTATTTCACCTTATCTGGAAAAAGCCGAGGTTGCTGGCGCGGGATTCATCAATCTGTTCCTCAAGATTTCCGCCAAACAGCAATTCCCGGGTTATGTACTGCAAGGCGGTGAAATGTACGGGCATGGCAATGGCGGGATGGGTAGAAAGGTTCAGGTGGAATTTGTCTCGGCCAACCCTACCGGGCCGTTGCATGTGGGCCATGGCCGTGGCGCGGCGTTTGGCGCAAGCCTTGCCAACGTGCTGGAGGCAGCGGGCTATTCCGTTACGCGGGAATATTATGTCAACGACGCGGGCCGCCAGATGGATATTCTGGCGCTTTCCACATGGCTGCGCTATCTCGAGCTGAATGGGGTTGCCTGCCACTTTCCGGGTAACGGCTACCAGGGAGAATATGTAAAAGATATGGCGCGCCTGATACACAGGGCCCACGCGGGTCGCTACGTGCATCGGCCCGAGTTGCTGTTCGAAGGGCTCGCCACAGAAGCGGATGGCGACTCTGAGGCGCAGCTCGACGAACTTATCGCCAGCGCTAAAAAATTGCTGGGACAGGATTACGCATACATTCACCATTTTGTCCTTACTGAGCAATTGGGCGATTGCCGCAATGACTTGATGGAATTTGGCGCTGTTTTTGATACCTGGTTTTCCGAGCAATCGTTATTCGACAACGGCAGCGTAGCGCATGCGGTCCAATTGCTCGAACAAGGCAATTACGTCTATCAGCAGGATGGCGCCAAATGGTTTAGATCGGCCGATTTCGGTGACGAGAAAGACCGCGTGATACAACGGGAAAATGGACAGTTCACCTATTTCGCATCGGATATTGCATATCATCTCAACAAGTTCGAGCGCGGCTTTGATCGCGTCATCGACGTTTGGGGAGCGGACCACCATGGTTATATCCCGAGGGTCAAGGGTGCGATGCAAGCTTTATCGCTCGATCCCGCCAGGCTGGAAATTGCTCTGGTGCAGTTCGCGATCCTTTACCGTGGCGGAAAGAAAGCTTCCATGTCCACCCGTTCGGGAGAATTCGTCACATTACGTGAGTTACGGCAGGAAGTGGGCAACGACGCGGCACGATTTTTTTACGTGCTGCGCAAAAGCGATCAGCATCTCGATTTCGATCTGGATCTGGCTAAATCACAAAGCAACGACAACCCGGTCTATTACGTGCAATATGCTCATGCAAGGGTTTGCAGCGTACTCGAACAATGGGGCGAAAACCCCGTCGCTCTTGTCGCTGCGGATATGTCTCCACTCACGAATCCTGTGGAGTTGTCCCTTCTGCAGAAGCTGATCGATTATCCTGAACTGGTGGAGTCTGCGGCAAAGGAACTGTCCCCTCATCTGATTGCCTTTTATCTAAGGGAGTTGGCGGGTGAATTCCACAGTTACTATAATTCAACCCGCTTTCTCGTACCCGAAGTTTCGCTGCGCCTTGCGCGGTTGGGCCTGGTTGCCGCGATACGACAAGTACTGCGCAACGGGCTGAAACTGCTGGGCGTGAGTGCGCCGGATAAAATGTAGATGCCGAATCCACAAGGTCTGCCATGAGTCGAGATTACAAAACCCATCCGAATTCCTCAGCCCCTGCCAAAAGCAGAGATATGCTTCTTTTGGGTTTGTTTGCCGGCTTCGTGCTGGGCCTTCTTAGCGCCATCGGGATATGGATGTATATCAGCAAGGGTCCCAGCCCTTTCATTTCTCCGGATAAGCCGGACAATATGGTGTCCAGGAGCGCCGGCAATCAGGCTCAGAAAGCTGGCTCGGCGCCTAGCCCGACAGATAAGGCAAAAGGTGGGGATGGCAAACCCCGCTTTGAGTTCTACGACATATTACGGAACGCCGAAGAGCCCGTCACGGAGCAGCAAGTTAAACAGGCAATCCAGCAGCAACCCTCATCCAGGGACAAGTATTTTGTTCAGGCAGGGTCCTTCCAGAATGCAGGCGATGCGGAGAATCTGAAAGCGAAACTGGCGATGCTCGGCGTGGAGGCGATAGTCCAGGATATCAATCTGCCGGAAAAAGGGGTGTGGCACAGGGTGCGCGTGGGTCCCTTTACAAACGCTGACGAAATCAAACAAGTGCGCGCCTCCTTGCAACAAAATGGCGTGCAAAGCAGTCTTATAAAAGTTCATGAAGGGGTGCAGCAGGGGCAGTAGGGGAAGCATTTTTCGGCGATCCGCGTGAACAAACACATCCACCCGTTCAGGAGAAAAGGAGAAAAAATGAGTCCAGTGCGTTTATTTGCGGTGGTACTGTTATTCGCCGGCATAAGTTTCACGGCTGCTTCCGTGGCTCGTGCCGAGCTTGTTGAAGGGCGCGACTATACCGTCCTTCCTCATCCTCAGCCTACCCATAGCGGTAACAACATCGAGGTTATCGAATTCTTCTGGTACGGCTGCCCGCATTGCTATCAGTTGCATCCACACATCAAAGCCTGGCTGAAGCGTATGCCAAAAGATGTCAGCTTTCGCTATGTCCCCGCCATATTCCGCCCGAACTGGGTCCCCGGGGCAAAGATTTTTTACGCATTGGAGGTATTAGGTGCAAGGGACAGGCTGCATGACAAGGTCTACGATGCCATCCACCTCGACAAGATCGATCTGAACAAGGAGGATGTATTGTTTGACTGGGTGGCGAAGCAGGGGGTAGACCGGCAAAAGTTTATTGACGCATACAATTCTTTTTCCGTCCAGAACCAGGATGTGCCCCGGTCAACGAATATGTCGAAAAGTTATAGCCTGACCGGTGTTCCTGCCGTGGTGGTGGATGGCAAATACATGACCAGCGGGCGAATGGGCGGTACACCACAAGATACCATCAAGATAATGGATGAATTGATCGAAAAAGTCCGTCAGGAGCGGACGAAGAAATAGAGCGCAACAAATGCTGCTTTACCAGTCGTTGCCCTCCTTCCTGACGGAACCGGTTCAAGCTTGCATGCACGGCCGAGGTCGGCTGAGCTGGATTTCGGATCAAGTCCGGAATGACCAGGCCCCAGAGTATTTTGGAAATAAACGAGCTGAACATATTGAGGGATCTGAAAATGGCAATCGAAAAGGCGATTTTTGGAGCTGGCTGCTTCTGGGGCGTGGAAACAAATTTCCGCGCGGTCAAGGGTGTAAGTGAGGCGATATGCGGTTACTCCGGTGGCCACATGAAAAACCCGACATATCACGATGTGTGCGCGGGGGAAACGGGGCACGCTGAAGTGGTACAGGTGGAATACGATCCCTCGCAGGTCAGCTATGAAAGCCTGCTCGATGCATTCTGGAATTGCCACAACCCCACCACGCGCAACCGGCAAGGACCGGATATCGGTACTCAGTACCGCTCGGCGATATTCTTCTATACACCCGAGCAGGAGGCCGCAGCGAGAGCCTCCAGAGAAAAATTACAGCAAAGCGGACGCTGGCGCGAACCCATCGTTACCGAAATCGCGCCCGCCATGGAGTTTTATCCCGCTGAGGAATACCATCAACGCTATTTTGAAAAGCGCGGCATAGCCGGTCATTGCCATACTTGATGAACCGGTAAGAATTGAGCCCTCTCTAAGTAAGGCCCTGCAAATTTTTGATCTGCGCTGAAATCGGGGTTTTTCAATATTACAGCATGTCGTTTACAGCATCCGATCTCAGACGATATCGCCATCCACATAGAACCACTGCCCCGCTTCACGCACGAAGCGGCTGATTTCATGCAAACGATGCGCGCGACCACCCACTTTGTAGCGCGCCACAAATTCCACCACTGCATGATCCGGCTTTAGCTGTTCATGGCGTCTCACTTCCAGCCCCAGCCATTTGCCGTGCGGTTCGCTTGCCAATTCTAATGAAGCCGGACGTGTACTGTGATGCCAAGTCGCCAGCAGATAATCTTCACGGCCGAGCGCATATGCGGTGTAGCGTGAACGCATCAATGCTTCTGCAGTGGGCGCAACTTCCCCGCCATCCAGATAGCGGCCGCAGCAGTCGGCGTATCCTTTGTTGCTGCTGTCACAAGGGGGACGCCGCCGGGTTTCCAGCGGCTTCGCCGTTATCCCCGCGCAGCCGCACGGGCAGGGCACCGTTTTCGTATCCATATAAATCTGAGAGACTCAGTTGAGTTTTTTCCAGTAGCAACATTTTCAGTAGTCACACCATGAACACATGGGAACACGTGCTATGCCTGCCACAGCGGCGGTTCATCCATCAGTGCAATCTGTTCGCGCAATTCAAGGATGCGATCCTGCCAATAGCGCTGGGTATTGAACCACGGGAACGCCTGCTTGAAGGCGGGATCGTCCCAGCGCCGCGCAAGCCACGCCGCATAATGAATCAGGCGCAGGGTGCGTAGCGCCTCGACCAGATGCAATTCGCGTTCGTCGAAATCGAAAAAATCCTCATACCCTGCCAACACATCGGTCAATTGCCGCACCATGTCAGCACGTTCGCCCGACAATAGCATCCACAAGTCCTGCACCGATGGCCCCATGCGGCTGTCGTCAAAATCCACGAAGTGCGGACCTTCGTCCGTCCACAGCACGTTGCCCGTGTGGCAGTCGCCGTGCAGACGCAATGCACGCACTTCACCGGCACGCGCAAAGCAGTGGCGCACGCCGTCAAGCGCTTGATTCACCGCGCTGCGATAAGCCGCATCGAGATCAGCCGGAATAAATTTATGCGCGAGCAGATAATCGCGCGGCTGTTCACCGAAGCTGACGATATTCAGCACGGGACGTTCGCGAAACAGCTTGAGCGCGCCAATTGCGTGGATGCGCCCGAGGAAGCGCCCCATCCATTCCAGCGTGTGTCGGTCTTCCAGTTCGGGCGCACGACCACCGCGCTTTGGAAAAACAGCAAAGCGGAATCCCTCAAAACTGTGCAGCGCTATTTCGTCCAGCACCAACGCAGGCACGACAGGAATTTCGCGCTCGGCCAGTTCCTGCACGAAGGCGTGTTCTTCGAGTATGGCGGCATCCGTCCAGCGGCCGGGGCGATAGAATTTCGCCACCAGCGGCGAGCCTTCTTCCATTCCGATTTGGTAAACGCGGTTCTCATAGCTGTTGAGTGCCAGCAGGCGGCCATCGCTGCGGAAGCCTATGCTTTCCAATGCGTTCAACACGCAATCGGGGTTGAGTGCAGAAAAATTTTGTGGGGGAGAACTACCCGTGTTTATCACCACTAATTACTCAAAATGAGGCGCCCTCGGTTTTTCGCCTTCCAACGGGTAGGTTTCATGCTACCAGTTTTTTATCCTGTTGGGCGTTGATACCGTCCACCGGAAACCGCGCTGGTGGCTTGTAGTCGAGCGTCGAGTATAGCCGGTAACGGATTCAGGTTTCCAGATAGCAGCCGTTGATCTCTATGCAGTGACGACGGGTAGCTAAGTGCCAGGAGCAACGGTAACCAAGCAGGCTCTGCTGTATCAAGGTCAAAGATCTGAACGATGAAACTGCCCTCTATACGGATACATCCTTTGAGATCATCGTTAACGAAGAAGGCCCGATCCCAGCCCGTCGCATACGCGACGATGTGATTCGTGTGAGCGACAACGAATCGACCATCACCTATGAAGTATCCCCGCCGAGCGACGAATATTTGCTGTGGTTGATCGCAACAGCCTCTACGATGGGGACACTCCGGGACTTGGGCTTCGGAATGTTAGCACCGCGCATACGATTATCGCGGCTACTAGCAGATGAGCAGGAAGCGCAATTCGATGCACTCGGCGTGCTCCGCCTGCTCGCTCGTGCAATAACGCTCAAACTCAGTTCGACAAGCAAGCTGGGGATACGCCGCTTTCAATCAGCGACTTACTCTTTTCTTTTCCACCTAGCCTAAAACTTAGACATCGCTCTTGTACCCCAACGTTTCTTTGAGGAGGTCTCTCGTCGAGGACGTATTACTCGCATGCGTCGAAGCACTACTGAGGAACTCGATCCACCACGCCGAACTTACAATGAAGACTTAGTAAATCACTACATCCTGGGAGCTATGATCGAAACTTGTGTATGACGAGTATTGAGAGGGTGGCGTATTCTTGATGGTCGACCAAGATCATCAACTTCAAAAGAAGGAGGAATACGCCATGAGCAAAGATAACGTTTTAGCGTTAAGAAATCCAGGGATTGCTGGCGAAGTATCGGATGTATTGACGCAAGTGCTGCGCGAGGGGGCGCAGCAGATGCTGGCGCGAGCGATCGAAGCAGAGGTTGCGGAATTTCTCGAACGCTATCGTTTGGATAGGGATCAAGCGGGGCGGGCGCGCATGGTACGCAATGGGTACTTGCCGGCACGGATGATCCAGACGGGGGTGGGCGGGGTTGGCATCAAAGCGCCGCGGGTGCGGGATCGGGCGGGCAAGATCCGCTTTACCTCTGCAATCCTGCCGCCGTATTTGCGACGTACCAAGACCATCGAGGAACTGCTGCCCTGGTTGTACTTGAAAGGCATCTCGACCGGCGATTTTTCTGAAGCCCTGGCATCCCTCCTGGGGCGGGACGCGCCGGGATTGGCCGCGGCCACGATCAGTCGCTTGAAAGCGGTCTGGCAAGATGAGCATGCCCAATGGGAGCGGCGGGATTTAAGCAACAAGCAGTATGTGTACTGGTGGGTGGATGGCATTCATTTTGGCGTGCGGCTCGAAGAAGCGAATCAATGCATCCTGGTGATTATCGGCGCCACGGCTGAGGGCAAAAAGGAACTAGTCGTTTTGGCGGACGGATTCCGGGAATCGGAGCAATCGTGGAAAGAAGTATTGCTGGGCTTGAGAAGCCGCGGTCTTGCGATCGATCCCAGGCTTGCCGTTGGCGATGGGGCATTGGGCTTCTGGAAGGCGCTGCCGCAAGTGTTTGGGGAGACCCGCGTGCAGCGCTGCTGGGTGCATAAGAGCGCCAATGTGTTGAACAAACTGCCCAAGCATTTGCAACCCAGAGCCAAATCGGATTTGCAGCAGATCTGGATGGCCCACACGCGAGAGAATGCACGCCTGGCCTTCGATCTATTCGTGCAGACTTGACCTACCGAAATACCCGAAGGTGGCTGAGTGCCTGCATAAGGATAAAGACGCATTGCTGACCTTTTATGACTTTCCGGCGGAGCACTGGATTCATCTTCGCACCACCAATCCGATTGAATCGACGTTTGCGACGGTGCGGCTGCGAACCGCCAAAACCCGGGGATGCGTCTCGCGGACAAGCATTTTATCCATGGTATTCAAACTGGCGAAGAGTGCTGAACAACGCTGGCTGCTTCTGCGTGGATCTGAATTAATCGCCAAGGTTATTGCTGGCATTCAGTTCAAAAACGGGGTCATAACGAAAGCAGAAAATCATCAACGAATCGCCGCCTGATCATGCCGCCATACACAACATTTGACTA